>NZ_JBHNYN010000002.1:0-555461 GCF_054960695.1 Vibrio sp. PSi01 | reverse complement strand
TGTTGTGAGGCTTTTTTATTTATAATTAATATACTTAGTCTTTTAAGTTATAACCTGAACAATATATAAAATTCGGCATATCATTTAATTTCATATTCATTATTGCCCTCCTCTCATTTGAATAGAAAACCATATTCATAAACGCCTCATTAATAAATTATTAATTCCCAAAGACTCAAGCTTGCTTAAGTTTTCAACTCATTGAACAAAATACTAAAACTCGTAATTTTGCAATAGAGTGAATTTTACATCGTATGAGTTGTTGTATTTTGTGGTCTGATTTGTGAAATTACATTCAAGTAAATCCAAGTCTCGTCGATATATATAATCACAGAAACAATATTTACTTTAATCTTCGCAAAGACAGTAAGAAGGGGAAAATTCAATGAAATTTAGCCATAAGGTGGTTGCTGCATCATCAGCCTTGCTGCTAGTGACAGTATCATTGCTTTCAATACAACAACTTTACACCGTGAGAAGTGCGGTAGAAAACCACGTCAGTGCGAGCGTTAATGAGATGGTCTCAGGTGTTAAGAACACCGTAGTATCTGAAATGAACGCCAAGAAAGCATTGGCTCAATCAACAACTGAAGTCATCGAGATCGCTCCTCAAGATCATGCTTATGTAAAAACTATCCTAGAAAAGCCTAAGCTTAAAAATAGCTTTCTCGCAGTTGGTTTTGGCTATGAGGCAAACGGTTTCGTCATTGAAAATGATGACGGATGGGAAGCCGGCCCAGATTACGACCCACGAATTCGCCCTTGGTATATTGATGCTAAATCCAAAAACAGTTTAGTAGTTACCGCTCCTTATGTGGATGCATCAAGCAAAAAGGTCATCATCTCAGTAGGTACACCCGTAAAAGACAACGGCCGCTTCACTGCTGGCATGTTCTACGACTTAGAGCTGACTAACCTAGCGACCCTAGTAAATCAAGTAAACTTGTTTGATGCAGGTTACCTATTCCTAGTAACAGCCGACGGTACGACCATCGCCCACCCAAATGCAAAGAACAATGGTGAAATGCTCTCAAGCTACATGCCACAAGCTACGATTCGTGAAGGCTCTCAAGAGATTGAAGTCGATGACAAAACGTTCCTAGTAAACTTCACTCACATTCCAAGTGAAGATTGGTATATTGGGGCAATCGTTGATGAAGCAATAGCTTTCCAAACCGTTGAAGACCTGAAAAACAGCTCGATGATTTACTCGTTGATTGCCGTAATTCTCAGCATCATTGCACTAACGGTTCTGATTCGTGTATTAATGCGCCCACTTGATGCACTTAACGAAGCAATTCAGGACGTAGCAAGCGGACAAGGTGACTTAACTAAGCGCCTAGATACCAACACAGACAAAGAGTTCTCTGACCTAGCGAAAGGCTTCAACACCTTTACCGAAAACCTACAAAGCCAAATCATTCAATCTAAAGCAATTGGCGTTGAGATTAAGCGTGGTACTGAAATCACAGTTAGAGGTGCAGGTGAATCAGCAAACGCAATGAATACGCAATTGCAAGAACTTGAACAGCTAGCAACCGCAATGAACGAAATGGCAGTGACTGCAACAGAAGTAGCAAACAACGCTCAAGGGGCGGCTGCAGCAGCTCGTGAAGCTGACGAAGCAACACTAGACGGTACTTCAGTAGTAAGTGACACCACGCAAGCCATTGATAACCTCTCAGCTCGTATCGACCAAGCCGTTGCAGAAGTACAAGTACTTGAATCAGCAACAGCAAACATTGAAACGATTCTTAAAGTAATCAACGACATTGCTGACCAAACTAACCTACTGGCATTGAACGCTGCGATTGAAGCCGCGCGTGCGGGTGAATCAGGTCGTGGTTTCGCAGTTGTAGCCGACGAAGTTCGTACTCTGGCGCAACGTACTCAAGAGTCGACAACTGAAATCCGCAACATGATCGAGCAGCTCCAAGCTGGCGCAAGCTCAGTATCTAACGCGATGAACCAAAGTAAAGACACTGCGACTGACGCCGTTGAACGCGCGCAGCAAGCGAACTCTTCACTTGACCGTATCCGTGACGCGATTCAGCGTATCTCTGATATGAATATTCAGATTGCTTCAGCAGCAGAAGAACAGAGCTTGGTAGCGGAAGAGATCAATAACAACACGGTTAAGATCAAAGACCTTTCAACACAAGTATCAAACTCAGCTCAAGAAGCGAATACGGCAATGCAAGTGCAAACTGATAATGTTCGTGCGCAGGATGAACTGTTGAATAAGTTTACCGTGTAAGATTGCATCTAAGATGGAACCAACAAAAAAGGCATGCTTAATCATTATTTGAGCATGCCTTTTCTTTTGCGAATCAGTAATTACAAACCTCTGATTTCCTAACTATTTTAGCCTAAATGCAACCATCAGCTATTAGTAATCAACATCATACATTGGTTAGGTTCAACCTTAATGGTTAAAGCCTTGTCTGCACATTCAAACACGTTACCGGACAATAAATCCGTCACATCACCCGTCCAAGTTAGTGATGCCGTTTTACATCGCTTAGATTTATTAATCACCACAATGCCTTTGTCTCCACGAACAAACACCAACAAATCATCATTCGCTTCAACCACACGCATTGCTTCGCCATGAACATGATTATGAAATTGAATCATATTTTTCATGTAAGGCGCTTGCCAGTCGTTAAGCCATCGAGGCTGGCCGTTCTGATCCAGAATACCGCTTGTGCTCAACTCACTGTAAACAAGCGGTACACCGCCATCTCGACCCAGAATGAAAGCATGTGCCAATCGTTCGTCCACTTCATCCATCACATGTTCCAAAAACACCTCGTTGTTTGGAATATCATGAGTCACAGCAAACGTAATGGCTCGCATGTTCGATAGCGCCTGACCAAAACAGTACGGATTGATAAGAGACTTAAAGCTGCCCTGCTCTTCAAAGGCTTTGAAAATGGTATTGAACAGCGGGAAATCATAAGCGCCTAAGCGAGTGTGTTTGAGGTATGGCTCAAGGAACAACTCATACTCTTCTTCCGTCGCACCACCATCAGTAATGATCTCGCCAAAGATGTGCATTTCTTCGCAGATGTCATCAGTCCACACCTTACGCAGATGTGACAGTGTCATGTGCTTTGCGGCATCAATACGGAAACCTTTCACGCCAATAGCTTTCAAGGCTTTGAGATAAGCTCTTTGCTGCGCGACCACATTGTCATTATCTAATAGCGTTGGTAAGCCGGGATCGCTCGCTCCACCGGTAATACGTCCATTTTGTACTTCCCAAGTATCTTTCCAATTCTTAATACCAAACGCTTCTACAAAGTCGTTTTCATCAAACAGAGTTTCAGAAAGATCACCAAACAAACGTATGGATTCGTAATACTCAGAATCTTGCTGGTAGGATGCCATATCTTGTTGATTGGGATACGTTAAATCACCTCGGATGCCAGATTCGTTGGCCATGTGATTGAACACGACGTCCACATAGGTACGAAGCCCATGTTGTTTTAACGTGTTCACCATCGTGATGAAATCTTGCGTGTCGCCAAGTTGATTATCAATCACACGATAGTCTTGTGGCTGATAACGTTGCCACCATTCGGTACCAGACTCTCGGTCACAACCTTTGGGGCCGCGTAACGACTTCATTGCTGGTGAAACTAAAACCGATTTATAACCCAACTCTTGAATCAGTGGGGCGTTCTTCATTACGTCAGCGTAACACCAGTCAAAGGCATGCAATATGACATCTGTCGCTGGGTTGCTTAACATAGCTGAACTCTCCATGTTGTTCTCCTACCAAACTTGTTTACAGCTTTCTAGATAAAGACAAGGCTAAAAGGCAAAGCTGCATAAATTTCCTTAAGAATGGCATTTATTATATGACTTACTCATTAAAACCCCTCCTCCTCCTATCAATTAGTCACGGCGGATAGTTGAGGGCGTAGCACCAATTATCGCATAACGTCTGGGATGAACACTCAGCCATCATGCTTTTAAATACGCCAAAAAGTGACAAAAAAGGAGCGTACATACGCTCCTTTTATTCCATTGCACACATATCTTACACTAGGTTCTGTAAAGAACCTTAACCACGTGCCAACCAAATTTTGTTTTTACCAGATGTGGTACCAACGTCTCACCAGAGAAACAAACCTTATCGAACTGAGGCACCATTTGACCTTTTTGGAACTCGCCTAAGTCACCTCCCTTTTTACCCGATGGGCAAGTAGAGTGCTTCTTCGCTAGTGTTTGAAACTTAGCGCCTTTCTTAAGCTGTTTAATGATGTCTTCTGCTTGTTCTTTATGCTTCACTAAAATGTGAAGCGCTGCTGCTTTTCTTGCCATGATAATTCTCAGTTTGTTTCTGTCAGTTCGTTACTGCTAGTTCTAACGATCAGTTTATCGCGATTTGCCCGTCGACTAGCTTCATCGACAGAAATTGTTCAGCAACTCGCATTTAGCGTGATTTTAACCCAAGAACCACTATTCTTCACTCTATAACCGAAAACAACCCTCTTAAAGGCCCTTAAAAACGGGTTAGTCACTTGCCCCTGCTTCCATTTCCCTTTAAATTAATCCTTATAAGTTAAGCGCGTATTAAGTAGGAGCCACATATGGCTAAAACAATCAGTAAAGCGAGTCAGTCACAGGGAATGTTGATGTTCAAGTTATCCCTCACTCAAAGTTTTGCGATTGGCACGCTTAAAGTTAGAGAAATAGTGCCTTTTCAGCCGATGACTCAAATCCCATACTCCCATCATCACGTGATTGGTACGGTGACCATCCGCGATCTTACCGTTCCAGTCATTGATATGTCTGCAGCGATTGGCTTTCGACCGATAACACCCTCTGAATACCAAGATTGTGTGCTCATCGTCACCGATTGTTTAAGAACAGTAGTGGCATTTTTGGTTCGTTCGATTGATAAAATCATTGAATGTGATTGGAAAAGCATTGAATCGCCACCCACCAGTGTGGGTCGTAATGTGTTTGTTACTGGTATTACGCGTTTTGAAGATCGTATCGTGCAAATGCTCGACGTGGAGTTATTACTTTCTAAGATCTACCCGGCTTATGAAAACGCGCATATTCCAATGCTGACCGATGTAGAAAGGGAACGTCTCAAAGCGCTGAATATCTTATTGGTTGATGACTCTTTAATCGCGAGGAAACAGCTATCTGATGCCTTGGACAGTATCAACATCCCTTATAGCATTTGTAATAATGGTTTAGATGCGATCGATCTAATGCGTCGCCAAGCCAGCGCTGGCAATGCAATTGATCTTCTCGTGAGTGATATTGAGATGCCTGGACTCGATGGCTATGAGCTTGCGTTCGAAGTACAAAATGACAGCGCACTGAGTCATGCCTACTGTATTTTGCATACCTCACTGTCCAGTGAAATCTGTGTCGACCGAGCCAATCAGGTAGGTGCACATGAAGCGCTTGAGAAGTTCAATGCGGGCGAATTAATCGAAGCCATGCTACGCGGCGCAAAAGTCTTAAACGAAGCATCTACGGCTGCTTAGACGCTATTTTGGAAGCTAAACCTAGCATCATGCTTAATGGTTTAGCTTCTTAGCTTCTTTAGGATTAGAGATGAATCAATGTAGAACTCTTCCTTAAGGTTTCTTTGGCATAGAATAACTCTTACTCACAAATTCCACTTCCTCAACTTCATTGACATGATTGGTAAAAGACGCCAATGCATAGAGTGTGTTCGCGACTAAGTTAGCGTATTTAAAAAGAATCGGGTCTGGCGATTTTTTGCTTTCATGATGCTCAATACTCACCAATGCTCGCACGACTTTTTTAGCCTGACAACGACATAAGTGAAGCTCGCTGGACACTCGGTGCCCGCCCGGTAAGACAAACCCTTTGAAACCACCTTCTAGCTGATCGCGAATGTGATGATAATCTTGCTTGAGATCGACCAATTCAGATTCGGTGATGGCGAGCTTACCGCGCACAGAACCATTCAAGTGATAAATGTTCGGCTGCAAGCGTTGCAAGATCTCACGAACCTGAGGCTCTAGGTCTAAAGACAGTACTAATCCAATACGACAACAAAGTTCATCCGACAAAATTTCAAAATCACAGATAGGACTGTCTTCATAAATAAATGGGTAACAGAACTCATCCCAATCTCGACTTACTGGTTTCACGTATCGATCCTTACACACAAAATATTAATCAGATGCCAATATAGCAAAATCTTTGGTTCAGACATAAAAAAGCCCTCACATTAGAGGGCTCTTAAAACAATAGCTTAAGCTAAGTTACTCGTTAGACACTTTTTTGTGGCCTTCTTGTAGGTGAACGAAATCCACCAGATCTTCACCAGAAACTTGGTATGCTTGACCAAAACCTTTAACGAACAAACCATTCTCTGCTTTCAGGTTGAATAGAGAGAAATCTTGAAGTTGGCTCAAGCCATCTATGATCTCACCAAAACGTTCTTGCATCTGGCCGATCACTTGAGTCCAAAGTTCCGTTTCACGTTCGACAACACTCGCTTGAGCATCAAACGTTAGGCGCTTACGTGCGTAAAGCTGCTTTGAGCCGTCTTCGTCTTCAATCATCATCAGAGAGACTTGAGGGTTTACTTTCAAGTTACGAGCGTGACGAGCAATATCAGAAATGAGAACAAAGTAACCTTCTTGGTTCTGAACGAAAGGTGCGTAACTTACGTTCGGGCGACCTTCTTCATCAACTGTTGCAAGTTGAAGGGTACGGCGATCTTGGCGAAATTCTTTAATTTCTGGACCTAGGCGACCTTGTAGACGTTCTTGTTTTACTTGCTGTTCCATAGGTAATTCCTTTATTCACTTTCTCTGATTTATTATTTTTGCCCGAGGTTGAGCGATCATTAAAATCCTCGTGCATTCATATCTTGTTTTAGCTAGTTCTTGAACTTAGTTAGGCTCTTTGTTAAGCCTTTCGAAACTTATTGTCGATCTTGATTATGCTTGCTGTTTAAGTACCTTGAAGCGTTCAACTTGGTCGGCAATAAGCTCTCGCTTTTCATTGCGGCCTAGGTAGATCTTAAAAATGTTCTCGCCCGTTTCACTGAAGAAACCGAAGTAATGACTTTCACGACCCATGAACGCTTTGCTCACCAAACCGATCTGTTTCACGTTGTCGAGTTTCAGGTGGCCATGAAGCTCGCCTTCTTTGCCCATAAGGTTGTAGTAACCACGCGCTACTTTGCCTTTAGGGAACGGCGCTTTTACTTCGAAGATTGATCCGAATGAATGCACGATTGTGGTCACAGGGCCCCAACCCACTAAACCTTCTAGAATTTCTTGAGCACGGCTACCATCTAGCATCACCGCCATGTCGTTTGGAAAAGCAGCAACCACTTCAACCTCTGAAACACCTAGCTTCTCAGCAATCGCAGTAGGAAGCAGTTTTGGTTCTTCTTCTAGAATGCGAGCGACACGTTGTTCTAGAGTTTCTGTCATTTCTAATGTTGTATCTGTCATTGAATATGTTTCCGTATAAACGAGTAATTTACGTAAGTTCTAAATTTAAAATTCGATATTAAGCGTGCTTCAAGCTTGCATGCGGGTGAACGCCCGAAGCTGACACTTTCGGTGTAGGGTGCATCGCTTGATATTCAGCGTTAAGCACTTGAATCACACTCTGAGCGAGGCTTACCGCCCAGAAGCTACCAGCAATAGTCAGGCTCAGGTAATTCTCTGAAAGCTCAACCAAACCATTCTTCTCCCAACGTGAGAACAAAGGCTTCAAGTAATCGAACGTGTCTTGTCCCAAAAAGGTCGGTAACGTACTTCTTCTAACAACACCAGAGTCAAAGCTTGCCTTTAATGTCGAGAAGATTGGCTCTAGTGAGCTTTGCTTCGTCATCATCGCAATCGGCAGCTGACCTTGTTTTATAGACTCCATGTAGCTGTCTAAAGTTCGATGTTGCATCACTCCATGACCACCGATGTTGCCACCAGCACCACAACCAATCGGCAGAACTTCGGCATAAGTTTTCGCTAAGCTGTTGTAAATACTGCGTTCTCGGTTATCACGAGTCCAGTGATTCACGCTCAGTTGCTTGACCTTATTTTTTGCCATGAACTCGACGCCCGCCAAGTACATACTCGCCTTATCTGGCGTATTGGCAGGCGGTGGGATTTTTCCTTTCTCAACGAGATTAAGCATAGGTGCATTACCCCCAACAATCAGTTGATAGAGGTCAATACCGTGTGCACCAGTAGACATGTAGTCTTCTAAATCTTGTTGGAACACTTCCATTGACTGGTATGGCAATCCGTATAACAGATCAAGAACGATTGGCGCTTGCTCGGTACGACTCAAAGCACTGACCCGTTCTAGCACAATCTCTCGGTCATCTAGGCGCTTAGCACTGCGTCGAACTTGAGTATTAAAACTTTGAATACCGAATGAGAAACGATTGAAACCACCTTCAAGCGCACGATCAAACATCTCGTCGCCAAAGCGATTGATGCGCCCTTCCAATGTCATCTCAACATCGTTTGCTAGTGAGAAATATTGGCGAATAGCCTTACCTAATTGCTCTACTTGTTGAGGTGATAAATCGGTAGGTGTTCCGCCACCAATGTAGACAGCGTGAAATAATCCAGACTGAGCCCAAGGCGTTTTGGCTTTTTGCTTCAACTCAACCATCAGAGCATCGAAGTACTCATCCACTAATTTGCGGCTTGCGGCATTTTGGAAGAAGTTACAGAACGTACAGCGCACACGGCAGAAAGGAATATGGATATACAAGCAACGCTTATCCTGTTTTTTCCCTTCGCTTAGCATCAGTTCATCAAAAAGCTCCAACTTCTTACTCGGGTCGACCGGAATTGAACTTCCTCCGGCGTGTGCAGAATGCTTTTTAGCAAACGCAAAACGAAGCGGATCTGGGGTAGAAACCCCCACAATTGATTCGTCAAATTTATAAATATCAAGACTCATATAATCTCTCTAAACACTTACATAGCAAAGTCTGGAAGACTATTCGCTAAAACTGAGAGAATCATAAATAGACGCAAATGATAATGCAATTGATAATTGATCTTATTTAGATTCTGAGCAATAATCCGGTACAGATTTTAGATTTGGTAAAGGATTGAAAGTGAACGTTCCTAGATATGTTATTGCAGGCGGTGCATCGTTAGTGATTCATGCAGCGCTATTGTTTGTCGCTCAAGAATCCAAAGTATTCGCGATGCCTGCAGGTAGCCAATCGAACACGGTATCGATCAACTTCACGCCTAAGAGCACGCCTTCTCAAGCTCAACAAAAAACCATCACAGAGCCGGTTGAACCAGAACCAATCAAAGAAACAGTCTCACAAGCTGAACCTAAACCTGTCGAACCCAAGGCCGTTGAGCCAAAACAAGCCAAACCGACGCCAAAGAAAAAAGCGATCACCAATAAGCCTCAACCCAAGAAAGTAGAGAAAAAGGTTGTTGAAAAGAGAGTCGAAAAGAAGCCGATTCAAAAGAAACCAGTGACTCAGAAAAAGGTCGTTAAGAAAGAACGCCCAGAACCAAAGTCCAAACCAACGCCTCAACCAGAAAAACTGGCCGACAAGAAAATCGATAGAAATCTGGCCGAGTCTGCCAACCAACCTCAGGAAGTAAACCAAGGCGTATCAAACCAAGAGCCCGTATTAGTGACTAAGCCCTCTTTTTCTTCACGCCCGACACCACCGAATTACCCACGCCAAGCGAGACGTCGTGGGGTTGAAGGTGTCGCAACTTATGAGGTCTGGTTAGACGCTGAAGGCAAACAGATTAAACAAGCATTAGTAAATTCATCAGGCGCACTAATGCTCGACAACGCCGCTTTAGACGCCATTAAACAATGGAAATTCTCACCTCACACTGTCAATGGTCGAGCGATTGCTCACCGTGTACAAATACCTGTTCGTTTTAGGTTGGATTAATCATGCAACAAATCAGTTACTTACAAGATCAACTTGGCTTAATGACTTGGCCTCTTCTTATATGTTCAGCATTAACCGCAATGATCATCGCTGAACGAGTCTTCCAAGTGATGTTAAGCATTGGTGTTGGCAAGCGCGCCATTCGTCGCGAGCTCAATCAAATATCACCAACCAACAACAAAGAGATTGAAGCGCTTGCTCAGTCTATTTCAGGGAAAAGACCGCTGCTGTACAAGGGCGTCTCGATGTTGCTTGCTCACCACTCTTTTTCGAAAGGACTACGTGAAGATGCAGCAGGCATCTGGCTACAAGAAAAACGCCACCAGCTTCATGCAGGTTTAAGGTTGCTTGGTTTAATCGGCGTGATCAGTCCACTAATTGGCTTGCTTGGTACGGTGCTTGGTCTTATTGAGATGTTCAAAGGTGTAGCTGCTACCACCGGAAGTATTACACCAAATGATCTAGCTGACGGCCTTGGCTTAGCAATGAGAACCACAGCTGCAGGTTTGATGATTGCACTGCCTGCAATTTCAGGCGCACAGCTATTAGGCCTTTGGGCTGACCGAGTACTCGCTCAGCTAGAACATACCCTGAACTATGTGAATGTGTGGCTAGAAGGTATGTCGATTCAAACCAATCAATCTGATGATAATCAAGGTAAGCCAGTCAACAAAGCCTCTATCGGTGATGTGAGCCAAGCATGATTAAGACGCCCCACTCATCTCACACACAGAGCCTAGCGCCGGACTTAACACCGCTGCTCGACATCATTTTTATCGTGATGGTTTTTCTATTGCTTACGGCATCAGTAAAGCTGGAGTCACTGGAAGTTGAACTGCCTAGTTCTGACGTTAAAAACGTTTCTGAAGTCCACAAAGACTCGATTAGCGTCAACATTCTAGACCATGAACCCTACTGGGCGATTAACGGCCAAGAGTACATCGACTGGGAAAACTTCAAGATTGCCTTGTTAGAAGAGACAGGTTCAACAGATAAAAAGCCGATCATCATTGGCGCGGATAAAGCCGCCAACGTTGAAAACTTAGTGAAGCTGCTTTCATTTCTTCAAGAAAACGGAATACCAGCGACTCAATTGCTCACTGACGATGGCTAAAACAAGACTCAATTTTCACGAGGTTTGGCTTCTGACCGATAAGACTAAACAATCAGAGCTAAGCCTCTCTATCGACTCGAACTCACAATGCGAACGGACTGCTCACTGAGTATCTTCGCGATACAAAAAGAAAATATAAAGAACTTATTATGAACAACTTAAACGTGCTCAATAAATTAAAGACCAACAAGCATTTACTATCAATCGCTGCGATGAGCTTGGCTCTGACCGCGCCAGCAGCAATGGCCAACGATACAGAACAACCTCGAATCATCAGCGCGGGCAGTGCTGTTACCGAATTAGTTTTAGCGCTGGGTGCTCAAGATCAGTTAGTGGCGATTGATGTAACAAGCCATTTCCCTCAAGCAGAGAACCTGCCGAAAATTGGTTATCACCGAAACCTGTCAGCAGAAGGCTTGATAGCATTACAGCCAACAACACTGGTTGGCTCAGATGAAATGGGGCCAGATAACGCAATATCTCAATTGAAATCTGCGGGCGTCGATGTAGAGATCGTCAATACCGAAGCGAATGTTGAAGGGCTATTACAGCGAATAGACCAAATCGCCAAGATTACCCATACCGAAGCACACTCACAGAAAGTTAAAGCCGAAGTCAATCAGAAGGTTGCAGCACTGAAAGCAAACCAAGTACCAAGCAACGAAGCGAAGAAGGTGCTTTTCCTGTTGTTGCATGAAGGTCGCCCTGCGAACGTTGCCGGTGGTGAGACTTCACCAAACGCGATCATTGAATTGGCTGGCGGTGTTAACCCTGCAGCTCAAAGCCTAACGTCTTACAAGCCATTGTCGATGGAATCTCTGATAGAAATGCAGCCAGATGTCATCTTAGTGAGCGGACGTAGCTACC
This sequence comes from Vibrio sp. PSi01, assembly GCF_054960695.1. Taxonomy (NCBI): domain Bacteria; kingdom Pseudomonadati; phylum Pseudomonadota; class Gammaproteobacteria; order Vibrionales; family Vibrionaceae; genus Vibrio; species Vibrio sp. PSi01. Next base: position 543,564 of record NZ_JBHNYN010000002.1, on the reverse strand, counting down.
AGAAAATTGGCGGCGCTGATGCCATTCTTAAATCGTTACCTATGCTAGCGGCGACGCCAGCAGGCATGAACAAGCAAATTATTACTGTGAAGGGCAGCGCTTTAGTTGGAGGGCTTGGCCTTGAAAGCCTTTCTGAAGCGAAGCGATTAAACGCACTTATCTATCCGTTATAACTTATCTACCCGCTATAACTAGACTACCCTATTTCTACTGTTGCTTGCTTAATGCTCATCACCGTCTCGCTTTTTGCGAAGTCGGTGATCAGTATTGAAGCTAGTGATAGACATTGAGGCCCTTTATGTTGCTACGATCCGTCCCACTGAAAACATCGATGTTAGGCCTAGGAACTGCCTTAGTCTTCGTCGCGCTGTACTCGATCACTGTTGGGCCAATGAACATTAGCTTGGCTGACAGCGCAGCCAGCCTGCTCCAACTAAACAATGACTTAGCACCTCACATCAATTTGGTGATTCAAGAAATTCGCTTACCCAGAACGATATTGTGCATGCTAATCGGCGCAATACTCGCTTTATGTGGCGCAGTCATGCAGGGCTTATTTCGAAACCCGCTTGCCGAGCCTGGAATCATTGGCGTGTCAGCCGGATCTGCATTGGGTGCCGCATTAGCTATTGTCCTTTTTTCAAAAATTTCCGTCCAATACCCAGCATTTATGAATTTTGCTGCGGTCCCTGTCTTCGCCTTTCTTGGTGGCGCATTAACTACGCTATTGGTGTATAAGCTGGGTACAGGCAAATTTGGCACTTCAGTCACCATCATGCTGTTAGCGGGTGTAGCGATCAGTGCACTATCTGGCGCAGGTATTGGCTTTTTGAATTTCATTGCTGATGACCAAATGCTGCGTGATCTTTCATTATGGTCAATGGGTTCATTAGCGGGTGCTAAGTGGTCTGGCATTTTACTTGCTGCTGTCACGCTCGTTGGATTGTTTATTATTTTCTACCGCCAAGCGATGTCACTGAACGCCCTGCTCTTAGGTGAGTCAGAAGCGCAACACCTTGGTATCCCAGTACAAAAACTTAAACGAAAGTTGATTCTACTGACCGCCGCAGGCGTAGGAATCACGGTTAGTTTGTCTGGGATGATCGGTTTTATCGGGCTTGTGATCCCTCATTTAGGTCGCATGTTAGCGGGCCCGGATCATCGAGTTCTACTTCCCTTATCTGCCGTTTTAGGTGCATTGCTGTTAACCGCCGCAGACATGTTCTCACGCGTGATACTTGCTCCAGCAGAGCTACCTGTAGGTATTGTCACCGCAATAATCGGCGCACCGTTCTTCCTGTACCTACTATTTCAACAGAAAGGGAGAATCCTTTAATGTTTCCTTCAGCGTTAAAAGCGACCGATATCGAAGTGAAGTTCGGCAATAAAGTGATATTAGATGGCGTTTCTATTGAGGTTGAAGCGGGAAAGGTAACCACACTGCTTGGGCCAAATGGCGCGGGTAAAAGCACACTACTCAAAGCCTTGTGCCAAGAAATATCAAGCAACGGTGATATCCAATATTTTGGACACACTAAAGACAAGTGGCCTTCTCATAAGCTTGCAAAGCATCTGGCTATGCTTCCTCAACACAGTACGTTAACCTTCCCCTTCCTAGCACATGAAGTTGTTGAACTTGGTGGAATCCCTCTGCAAGAATCCCACAAAAACCTCAAAAGCATTGCTAGCAAAAAAATGGATGTTGCCGATGTGACTCACTTAAGTGAAAGGCTCTACCCTTCTCTATCTGGCGGTGAAAAACAACGAGTTCACTTGGCTCGAGTGTTAACTCAGCTTCACTATTCTGGTGATCAATGCATATTAATGCTGGATGAGCCTACGTCTGCACTGGATCTCGCCCACCAGCACAACACCTTAAAGATCGCGAGAGAGTTAGCCGACAATCACAATGCTGCTGTTATCGTCGTGCTACATGATCTTAACTTAGCCGCACAATACTCAGATAGATTGGTAGTCTTAAAAAACGGGAACTTGATTTGCGATGGTAGTCCTTGGGAGGCACTTAGACCTTCGATGATTGAGGATGTATATGGCTATAAGAGTATCGTAGAAAAGCACCCAACCATGAGTTTTCCTCAAGTTCACCCCGCTCAATAAGCTCGGTTTAAGGCCTACTCATTTCAAGTATTCGTTCTTAATAACAACTAAGTCATACTAAGCCTCGATTTTTTCGAGGCTTTTTTATTGGCTCATAGCCTCTCTCGCGTCTCAAACTCAACTTTATTAGCAACCATAGCAATAAAGTCCAAAACGTCTCATCCTAAGCGTTTGAGGCTCTAAATATGAACCATAGCCGTTGGTGGTACGGAGATTTGACCATTATTAGTAAAGGCATGGAAAACGTAAGCATATAAAAAGAAAAGAAATAAACGCTATCAAGACGGAAGTAAACCGACGAAAACAAGACCAATACATTAGAGGAGAGTAATGAAAAGTGAAATTACAGCCATAAAAAAAGCCCCCTCAGGAGCTTTTTTTATGGCGTGTTGATTATTGGCTCATACGAATTAATGACTTGCCAATCAACCACTCTAGTTCTTTACCGCTAGTCTCACCAAACTGAGTTTCCGTCAGTTTGTATAGACGATCAATACCGTTTGCAGCAAATTCGTGCGCGCTTTCAGCTGTAACGATATGATGGAAAAGTAGACGTAAGATAGCCAGGAATTCAGCGTCTTCAAGTGCGCTAACCCAGCTAGCCGAAAATGCGTCAAGACCATTTTCAAAGTCAATGTGTTCCATGAACATCTTAAAAATACGACCGTCTAGTGCAGCTGTAAAGTCAGTTTTCTTTGGAAAATGGTGGCTTATACCTGTACGAGAAACGCCCGTTTGCTGACTCAACGTCGTGTATGACATCTTGTCGTAACCCAACCTTAGCAACTGGTCTACAACGGCATCCATGATCTTCTGGATAGTGATTTCTGTATCTTCTTTACTACGCTTTGGCATATTCAGGCTCTTCTCTTTGTAAATCCATCTAACTCAATCAAATGAAGTCAGAATGCAAATCGTTATCAGCATTATGTGAGCAAGGTATTTTTTCGCAAGTATTTATAACTAATTTCACACAAATACTATGTACGAATAATTCTACAGTGACGCCTCTCTGGACGCTTTGTCTAATTATTCTTCGAATAATCACCTTACGATCCTAAGTCTGCAATTTTAAATAACTACTTAGAATATGAAATACCCAACGAAAAATTCATTGTATAAATACCTATCAAGCGATAGATAGTCTTATAAAATCATTCCTGGTGCAACTAAGTGAATGATATTCTGACAAATTAATAACATTAATCTTCGACAAAACATGATGGAGATCACATACATATTTTGCGTCGCGAATGTTGATATTCATTTCACCTCTAAACAAACAACATAGCATACCAGTATAAATTAGTTCAAAGATTTTAATTTTTGTAGATACCGTTCAAATTGCTCGTTAGAATAACCTCAGATTTTGTAAGAGGATTATTTATGAGCCAAGATAACGGTAACAATGATGTATGCGAAGCTTGCGGTTGTGCAGGTGAAATCGGCTTTATCATTAAAGAAGGCGACGAAGTTGCTGAAGTAAAGGTTTACGGTAGCTCTAAAGCCCTTATTGAAGCTGAGTTTGCTAAGTACGTTGAGTTAGCAAAACAAGTGTCTAGCAATGTTGAGTTTGAAACGTCAGAGATGACAGAAGATAGCACTGAATTGCAAGCGCGCTTTAAATTTGAAGTCAGCGCTGAAAAAATTATTTTTGAACTTAAAACTCGCTCTCTAGCGCGTTAATATAAGCATCAATATTCATACAAATAAAAAGGCGAGCTTACTGCTCGTCTTTTTTTATCATTTCAACCCAACCAAGTGCCCCATTAGTTTCAAAATCATTTTCCGCTGTACATTTAATCACCACTCCTGAAACCTCAACGACAGCACCTATGCTATAAGCCTTATCATTGTAATAACAAACTCGTTGCTGTGAACTACTCTGAGTGACGACCACAGCTGCTTTTGCGGGCGTTGATATTATTTCATTAGCATTCGCTGATATTGAACAACACATAGAAGTTAGAAGCATAAAAGCCTGTAAAGTTTGACGCTTTGTTCCAACCCAAAATTTACCTATCATTGTCGTTCTATTCCTTTTTTACCTACCAATAAATGAGTAAAACACTAGGCGAGAATAATTTTTTCATTATAGTGTTATCGTTTATCGTAATAAAGAAGCTTGTTATGATCCGAATAATTGCACTTATTATTGGTTATTTAACCATAACAAATGTGGCAGCAGAACCCCTCGATCAGTATCAAATATTGAACCATTTGGATAATTACGGAAACTTATATTTACGTAATAAGCCGTACACATCACTTCCTAGCGGCCTGATTGTTGATGGTAATCTAAATATAGAGAACACCGCAATTACCCGTTTACCGAAAGGTTTAGAAGTGAACGGCAGTCTTAAAGCGTCTAACAGCCAACTGACAAGAGTTCCTACAGGCATTAAGATAAAGGGCTACGCCGACTTGATTGGCAGCCAAATCACCAGTTGGCCAAGAGGTGTGCGCGTCGGTGGATTTATTAATCTCACAGATACTCCACTACAGAGGCTTCCAAATGGCTTTAGAGTAAAAGGTGACTTAAGCGTCATTCGAACTCCTTTGACGGAACTTCCAAACGGTATCGTCATTGACGGTGATTTGTATATTGGCGGCTCTGCCATTACCGAGTTTCCAGACACCATGACGGTCAAAGGCAATATCTATCTAGGTGGTAACGCCGTGACGACATGGCCAACCAATTTAGAACTCGGCGGTGCTGTTGCTCGCTAGTTTAGACGAAGTTCGTTTTTTGTTCTTATGGGCAATAAAAGACCAAAACCAGACACAAAAAAGGAGCCCAAGGCTCCTTTTTTTAATTCATTCACTTGTTAGTTAGCTAATGCGCTCGTTCGCCTAATCATCATAAGCAAACTAGCCATAAGTGAACGCGAACTAACCAATGTTCTTCACAGGGTTCGCATAGCTATCAATCAAGTACTGACGAGCACCTTGTGGCAAGCTCGATAACTTTTCTTCAAACTCTTTTTTAACCGAATCTGTAATTGAGTCATCTTCTTTTTCGGCTGCTAATAAGTTTACTGGGAACAGTTTGTAGTTATCGTGTATTTGACGATCGATTTCTTCGGCAAGCGCTTCAGGCGTATCAAAGTCTTGGTCAATAACCTGACCAAAACCAACGTGCACGCGCCCTTTGTTACCGATGATGCCTTGAATGATACTTTCGATATCTTCAAATTCACCCTTTTCATAACTGCCGTTTACGTCTTTCTCAAAAAGTTCTATCGCTTTCGCGGTGTCACACGGATCGTTTTCGTAGGAAATAGCAACAGGCACGATCTTCAACGACTTCACATATTCAGGGAATGCGATTTTTTGCTTACGTCCTTCTACGTGGAACATTTTTAGAATTGCTGGCTCAGTGAAATCATTACCATCTTTAGCTCGGCCTTCTTTTTGAGCGATCCAGATAGAGTTACCCGTTTCTAAAGAGTGCTTAATGTAAGAAGAAAGCTGGCTTAACGCTTTCATCATTTCACGCGGCCCTTTCAGAGAACGTTTTACGATGAAGCTCTTGTTTAGACGCATCAATTCAGTCGCACATGGCTTCTTCAATAGGTTGTCACCAATAGCAATACGACAAGTCTGATGGTTCTTTTGATGCAAAGCGTAATTAACTAGCGCAGGATCCATAGCAATGTCACGATGGTTTGATACAAACAGGTAAGCTTGATCAGTATCCAATGACTCTAAGCCAGTGTATGTCACACCATTGGTGGTTTTAGCTAGCGTGTCACGTAAGTATTTTTTCACTTCAATCTGAATGGATTCGACGCTAGTCAGCTTGCTCCACTTCATTTTTAAGTAAACGCGTAGAATTGGACTCATTAACGTTTTGAACCAAGACGCATGGTTTGAAAAACGGTAGTGCAAAATCGCACTGATAAATTCTTCATCATTAATAAGACGGTTTAGTGCCGCAGGAATTTCATCATCGCCGTAAGGACGAATATCAACATATGGATCGCTTGGAGAGGTCATTTTTTAATTCATATAATAAAAAGCTGGCTCATTCTACGCGTTGTTTTGACTTCTCGCAGCTACAGAGCCCATACTTTTGACAAGGTCAGACCAGAAACATTGAAAATCCCCTGTTATTGTTGGCATTCTTACAGATTAACGGTAATCTTGACACCCCAAAATTAAGGTACTATCTATGAACTTCGCTATTGAATATACATCGGCTTACTTTTCACACTTGGTGATCACACCACGCAAGAAAGTACTTAAACATAGCCTTGTATCGGTTCAAAGTGGCTTGGTTTTGATAAAGCTAGGTAAACAAGAGTATGCCGTTGAGCCAGGTCAAAGTATCTGGATTCCCTATGACTGCTTAACGTCACTGACCTACTTTCCAAATACCCAAATTAATCGTGTCGATTTTTCTGTGCGTTTAACGGATTCTTTCCCAAGACAAGCGGGTTACATCACTCAAACGAACCTGTCTTCGGCGCTATTAGAAAAACTAGAGATAACCAAAGCTCGCGCTTCAAATGCTAATAATACCGAGCAAGCATTCAAAGATATGCTTTCTGTGCTTAAACAAGAAGTGTTAGCGTTCAAACCATTACTTTGCGAAAGCGCCCTGTCTCAGCGATTCAATCAATGGAATATTGATGACTCTAACCTGCCACAAGAACACACCTTGGTGATGGTAATGAGGGAAGCAAAGAAACGCATGCAATCAGGTCAAAAGCGTGCGTTGGTGATTGATGACTTATTCTCAGGTAAGGAAGAGGAGTTTGAGCAACTGTGTATGCTAGTTTTCGGTGAAGAACTCTAGACAAAAGAGTCCGGTCCCCGTTCTTTACTCACTAAATTCAGACGTAAACCAGTCTATGAGCTAACTATTAAATTAAACCAAGCCAAAAACACTAGATACTAAAAAGCCGCAAAAACTCAGTTTTTGCGGCTTTTTTAATTCTTAACATTTCAACTTTGAATTCTTCGCATCTCAACATCGACTAATGGCCTTTCGGTCTAGAATGGCAATTCAACCTGCATCATCAAGTCTGCGTCTCGTGAGTCATGCCAACGGTAATCAAAGCGCATACGAGGTTGCCCTTCTACTTTCTCACCAAAACCGATACTCAACTGAAGACCATGGTTCATTAACCATTCTTCTGTAGACATGTCATATTGCTCGTCTTCCAGATCTTCAGGGAACCACATCCCCAAGCCAACATAGTTTGATTCAAGGCTTTGTGTTAACAGAGGGGAATCTTTACTTTGGATAACCCAATCGGACCAATAGTCAGGTTTACTCTCTGAGTCTCGGCCTGAAAATCCACTGATTTCTAGCATACGCTGACCAAAAGATTCGATGCTAGTAGAAAAATTTAGACAACTATTTTCATCACCAGAAGTCAGCATGATCGAATCTAAACTAAAAAAATCACAATCAGCGTACGCAGGCATACTGCATGCAGCAATAATTAACGTCGCTGGTATCGCGCCCTTCAGCATAGTCATCAGACCTCTTAAAATAGTGAATCTATATTATTGTATACAGTTCACTGTCTTGCAATATTCTTGTAACTGACTTTGTACTCAGTTTTGCTACATTGCTCCCATTTTGCAAAGCGTGGCGAATATCAGTGCTTCGAATCTTTACTTTTTCGGGGCAAGCCATAACAGACCAGCGTTCTGTTATTTCATCTGATTTATAAAACGATGAAAACTTAAAGAAATTATCAGGCCCGATGACAAAGGTCAGTTCGGCCTCTGGATGCTGCTTTTGAAGCTGACTAAGGACGGCATAGGTCGTGACACTTTCACCAGGAGTAAATAGTCCTTTCTCAACTAATGACAGTTCAACTTGATCCAGCAATAAATCAGAGATAAACGCCTCGACAAGCTGACATCTCGTATCAAAGTCTAGCATCTCTTTTCCCCAAGCATGGGCAATGCTTGGTACCAGTAGAATCTTGTCAAAGTGAGCCAACGAATCAATCACACTTTTATGCCCTAAGCTCGGTGGATTAAACGCACTACCGAAAATGGCTATTTTTTCCATTATTAATTACTGCCTTCTCTTTCTAAGCTTGTGCAAAGAGGTTTTTAAATCGAATGATTTAGGTATGATAACACTAGATTTTTAATTTGCTTGCAGGAAAGGAATACGAATGGAACAGTTAATTCGTGATGAAATGCGCGTACTACCTTCAATTGACCCTCACTTCGAAGTGACTCGTCGTGTGGACTTTATTAAAACGAAACTACAACAGTCAGGCTGCAAGTCTCTGATCCTTGGTATCAGCGGCGGTGTAGACTCAACAACCTGTGGCCGTTTAGCACAAATGGCAATTGATAGCCTGAATGAAAGCTCTGGCAGTAACGACTATCAATTCATTGCTGTTCGCTTACCTTATGGCGAGCAAAAAGATGAAGATGAAGCACAGCTTGCTCTGTCTTTCATCCAGCCTTCTCAGTCCGTTTCTGTAAACATTAAGGCGGGCGTTGATGGGCTTCACGCAGCATCTCATGTTGCTTTAGAAAGCACAGGCTTATTACCAACAGATTCGGCGAAAATCGACTTTGTAAAAGGCAATGTGAAAGCTCGAGCTCGCATGATCGCACAATACGAAATCGCAGGTTACGTCGGTGGTCTTGTTATTGGTACCGATCACTCAGCAGAAAACATCACTGGTTTCTACACTAAGCACGGCGATGGCGCATGTGATTTGGCTCCTCTGTTCGGTTTGAACAAACGACAAGTTCGTGAACTGGCTGCAACATTAGGTGCCCCAGAATTGCTGGTGAAGAAAACCCCAACCGCTGACCTAGAAGAACTGGACCCACAGAAAGCTGATGAAGCAGCATTGAACCTTTCTTACGATCAGATCGACGATTTCCTTGAAGGCAAAGAAGTGTCTCAAGATGTATCAGATCGCTTAGTTAGTATCTACAAAGCAACACAGCACAAGCGTCAACCTATCCCAACGATCTACGATTAATTTTAGTTAATTAGTGATAACGTAAAGCTAGTGGGATTATACAACTAGCAACGCAGTAAGAACCAAAAAGGCCGGAAGTTCATCTAGACGAACTTCCGGCCTTTTCTACTTGAGGCACTTTTTTATGGTCTAACGAGTCGCTAATCCACAACTTCGATATCCGTTTGCGGAACACTGCAACACGCCAGTATCTGGCCCATGTTACGTTCATGCTCTTGCAGTGCTGGTACGTCAGGTTGGTGAACCTGCCCTGATTCAAGTGTCACTTTACACGCGCCACAAAAACCAGCACGACAGCTAGAAGCAATAGGCACACCCGCCGACTCTGCCTGTTCTAGAAGCGTTGATTGGTTATTACCTTCAAACAAGTAGCCGTTTACACTCAACTGCAGTTGCTTCACAGTTTCTTCAGTGGATTGGGCAACACCAAATGCTTCTTGATGGTAATGCTGAGGGTTAAGCCCCATTTGAATTAACAATTTTTTTGCGTTATCCATAAAACCATCAGGGCCACACACAAACGCTTGGCGCTTGTGCAGTTCTTCAATTTTAGCGATATGCGACACACTCAAGCGCCCAGACAAACCATCCCATTCTTTGGTTGGCTGACTCAAAGAATAAATCACATGCAGACCGGTATGCTCGCTGGCAATCTTATCAATCTCAGCTTGATAAGGAATATCCTCTTCGCTGCTGCATTGGTGATAGAAAACCACATCATCGATTTGACCATGATCAGCTAAATAACGAAGCATCGACAACATTGGGGTTACACCGCTACCGGCAGACAAAAGCAGTAACGGGTGCGTTGGATTTTCTTCTAAATAAAATGCACCATCTGGATTTTTCGCGACTAAGGTATCGCCTACGTGAAAGTGATCATTGAGCCAGTTAGAAATTTGACCATCATCTACACGCTTAACTGATATAGCTAAACGGCCCAATCGTGATGGGCTTGAAGACAGTGTGTAACGACGTGAAACCGTCTCGCCATCAATAACCATTTCAATCGGCAAATGCTGACCAGGTTGATAACTTGGTAATGCGTGATTCTCTTTCGCAGGCTCTAACCAAAAAGTTGTAAAATCACGTGCAATCTCTTCACGCTCAACACAGGTTAAATGTAACGACTCTATCCAAGTATCTTCGTAGTGCTCTTTCTCTTTAGTTTCTAATACTTCAACGACATCACCTGCTTTGACTAAACCTTCATTTTTAGCAACTAGGTTTTGACCAAAGAAAACGCCACCACGCTCGTTGGCTCTAAATTTAGAAAAAGTGTTAAGCGGCTCTTTTGTTTCTCTAAACTCACCACGTTCAACGTCAACCGTTGTGAGAATGCACCGTTCACAAGGCTTAACGGATTCAAATTCAACCTCACCAATTCGTATACGCTTCCAGCCGTCTTCAGCAAATGCTTCGGTATTAGAAACAACAAAGTTGGTGCGGAACTGATCCATCGAATGAGTTTCAGGACTACGACGATTGAGTTCATCAAGAGAGGCTTGGCTAATCACTAACATTGGGTAACCGTCGGCAAAGCTCACATTGTGACCGAGCTTTTCACGAACACGATTCGATTGATCTCCAGAGAACAGAAGCTCAACTCGAACCCCCAACACTTCACTGAACCAATCGTCAGCTTCGTCGTTGGTCGTATACGCCGTGAAACTGTCTTTCCAGACCGTTGCTGGCGCCTCTTGCATCTTAAAGCTTGTGTACTTTAGACGCAGCGGCTCTTTACCTTCATAAGTAAAAATCAAACCATCAGGCTGCAAACTTGAAGATACCTTGACCATTTTCGGATACTTACGGGCCGTCACCATTGAACCGTCAGCTAGCGCTAACATAAAACGTCTGTCGAAGGTGAGACCTTGTTTTTCGACCCAAGCAGAAGAGAGTGAAATCCCACCTACTGATTTAACCGGAAACACATTGATTTGAGATAGAGAAGGCACTTGCTCTGAAGCCTTTTGATCTGACGGTAGCTGCGACATAACGATTCCAATGTTTTGTTATTTGTCCTAATGCTAACAAATGGTTATAAATAGATAAACTGACAAGCACTAAACACTTGATACCAAGCTATTATCTTGAGATGTTTATCCTAGTATCCCATATACATAAAAACAGCAATGTATTAACACTCTCCATACGTTCTATAATTTGAACACGGTATCGCATTAAACTTTCATTGAATAAAAAGGATTTATCATGAACAAACTCGTCATTATCATCTTATGTGTCCTGCTCCCGCCTGTTGGGGTGTTCTTCGCTCGCGGCGCAGGTAAAGATTTACTGATTAACATCGTCCTCACTTTCTTTTTCTGGGTGCCAGGAATGATTCACGGACTATGGGTCGCCACTCGCTAGCCCTTCGACTAATCTAATACAGAATAAATACCTATAAAAACAGGCTCCTAACCCTGAAGAGTTAAAAATAGGATGAAATGAAAGTGCTTTTCCACTATCATCCTGTCGCCTAAACGTAAGCGATTGCTTTCACAGATTTCGCCGAGTTTAGGCTCCAACTACATAACACTTCAATTGGTGGGAGCCTTCAATGACACAACTTACGATTACTCGTCCTGACGACTGGCACGTTCATCTACGCGATGGCGACGTATTAAAAGATACAGTGCGCGATATCAGCCGCTACAATGGTCGAGCGTTAATCATGCCAAACACCATCCCACCGGTAACCGATACCGAAATGGCTTTAGCTTACCGTGAACGCATCATGGCAGAGCAACCAAGTGAACAGTTCCAGCCTTTAATGGCACTTTACCTAACAGATAACACGACTCCTGATGAAATTCGCAAAGCGAAAGAGTCTGGTGCAGTTGTTGCAGCGAAGCTTTACCCAGCAGGCGCGACGACAAACTCGGATTCAGGCGTAACTTCGGCTCAAAAGATTTACCACGTGTTAGAAGCAATGCAAGAAGTGGATATGTTGCTTCTGGTTCACGGCGAAGTAACCACTCACGATGTTGATATCTTCGACCGTGAGAAGCAGTTCCTAGACACAGTACTCGCTCCAATTGTAAACGACTTCCCTAACTTGAAGATTGTTCTAGAGCACATCACAACCGCTGATGCTGCAAACTTCGTGAAAAACGCAAACGACAACGTAGCCGCAACAATTACAGCTCACCACTTACTTTACAACCGCAACCACATGTTGGTTGGTGGCATTAAGCCACATTTCTACTGCCTACCTATCCTAAAGCGCAACACTCACCAATTAGCGCTAATCGAGGCTGCAACAAGTGGTAGCAAGAAGTTCTTCTTGGGTACAGACTCTGCACCACACGCAAAAGGCGCAAAAGAGTCAGCATGTGGCTGTGCAGGTTCTTACACAGCGCACGCTGCCGTTGAACTGTACGCAGAAGTGTTCGACTTAGAAGGTAAAATTGAGAACCTAGAAGCGTTTGCAAGCCACAACGGCCCTGACTTCTACGGTATGCCGCGTAACACAGACACCATCACTCTTGTTAAAGAAGAGTGGAACGTTGCTGAAACCATGCCTTTCGGTTCAGACATCGTAGTGCCAATCCGTGGAGGCGAGACGATTGCTTGGTCTGTAAAGTAAACACTTGGTCGTAAAAATAAGCGCTTATATTGAAAAATAAGAGCGTGGTGTTAATTAAACACGACCCATTAGATTAAAAGGGGCACCATAATGATTATGGTGCCCCTTTTTGTTCTGATGACAGGCATCCTTTCACCGAACACAATTTATCACTTATTTACCACGAACTTTCTCTATTGCACCCCAAACGATTACGACAAACAATCCAGCAAGAACACCAATCACGGCATTCAACAGAGTTGGAATAATCGCTGTCGCAATCGTATGACCACTAAAATCCATAATGATCGGTTCGATTAAATGGTGGATAACTGGCACGCTGTGTACCACAATACCGCCACCAACTAAGAACATCGCAGCCGTACCAACAACAGCAAGTAACTTCATTAGTTTTGGGGCAAATGCAACTAGCCCATTCCCCAACTTGGTTTTAATGGCATTACCACTCGATGTACGCTGGAGATAAAAACCTAAATCGTCTAGCTTCACGATTCCTGCAACCAAGCCATAAACACCCATCGTCATCACAACTGCAATTAAACTCACAACAAGAATTTGAGTCACAATACTTGTCCCCGTTACAGTACCCAGCGCAATCACTATGATCTCTGCAGACAAGATGAAGTCGGTCCGAATCGCACCCGCTACCTTTCTCTTCTCATACTCTTCTAAGGATTCATTAGTGTCATTTTCTACACTTTTTTCTTCATGTGGATGAGCATGAGGGAAGATCTTCTCTAATACTTTTTCTGCCCCTTCAAAACAAAGAAACAAGCCACCAATCAAGAGTAATGGCATGATCAGCCAAGGAATAAACGCGCTGATCAATAATGCTGCAGGCACTAAGATCAGCTTGTTTTTAAATGAGCCTTTTGCAACCGCCCATACCACTGGGATCTCTCTTTCAGCAGCAACACCTGATACCTGTTGGGCATTCAGAGCTAAATCATCACCTAATACACCTGCGGTTTTTTTCGCCGCAACTTTAGACATTAGCGCGACATCGTCTAGCACTGTTGCTATGTCATCTAGCAATGTGAGTAAACTTGCTCCAGCCATTTTTTATTCTCTTTCAAAGGATTGAACAACAAATGGAATGTAACACTATCAATCCACTCATCAAAGTTATGAGTCTGTAATAAATAAAGTCACAAACTGTGTTTTCTATTGCTGTCGCAGTTAGACAGGACTAGTCTGTCTTCATCTTTCATGAACATAAAAGAAAAAGTATAGATGAAAAGTGAATACTTCTACCCAATCGGTCAGCCAGGACAAAAGTGGCAACAAGCAGAACGTGAAGCGTGGTTCACTCAAAGAACGGTTAAGCGTGAATACCAACAAGAAGTTGTACCAAAGATTAAAGCGCTTGCAGACCGCCTCGACATCGAACAATACGGTGCATTGAGCTACGATGAAGCTCGCTTCCCGCTTTTCGCTATCAAAAGCAAAAACTGGGATGCATCAAAACCCACGGTTCTAGTAACAGGTGGTGTACACGGTTACGAAACCAGTGGTGTACACGGTGCGATTAAGTTCGCGGCAACTCAAGCAGAACAATACTCAGCACACTTCAACATTGTTGTTGCTCCCTGTGTGAGCCCTTGGGGCTACGAAGTGATCAACCGTTGGAACCAAAATGCGGTCGATCCAAACCGCTCTTTCTACGACGGTACGCCAGCAGAAGAATCAGCAAACCTACGTGCGTTAGTGGCTTCTTTGCCAAAAGTACTGGTTCACGTTGACCTGCATGAGACGACAGATTCTGATGAAACTGAATTCCGACCAGCACTCGCAGCGCGTGACGGCCTTGAATACATTGAAGGCATGATCCCAGACGGTTTCTATACTGTTGGCGATACTGATAACCCACAACCAGAATTCCAAGCAGCGGTTATTGCTTCAGTAGAAAAAGTAACGCATATTGCTCCAGCAGATGCAGATGGCAAGATCATTGGTTCAGACGTCACTCAGCACGGTGTGATCAACTACCCAATGAAGAAGCTTGGCTTATGTGGCAGCGTTACTGATTGCAAATACGGCACAACCACAGAAGTTTACCCAGACAGCGACAAAGTGACAGACGAAGAGTGCAATGACGCTCAAGTGGCTGCGGTAACCGGTGCTTTGGATTACGTAATCCAACACGAATTAAACGCTTAAGCGACTACTTAAGACCTCGCACCAAGCACTTAATAGCGAGTTCCCTACCTAAAGCGAATCTCTAAAACTAAAAAAGAGCCATAAGTGACGATTCACTTGTGGCTCTTTTATTATGTCTTTTCTGCTTATCTTTGATTTCTTCTTAGACATAAAAAAGTTCCCTTGCACAGTACAAGAGAGCTTTTAAATAACGCTTCATCCGGAATAAGTAGTTATTTACCTAATTACTTACTCAGAGTCTTAGCTATTTTATTTCGCTGTTTCGCTAACGCTTGCTTGTCCTTTATCTACTTCAGTCAGTAGACCTTTCAACAAGCTGACACAGCCAATCAGAAGAATGATCGTAAACGGCAATGCTGCGATGATAGTGATCGATTGAAGTGCTTGGATAGATTGAGTGCCACCAATCCATAGCATCACCATTGCGATCGCGCCTGAGATAACCGCCCAAACTACTTTCTGTTTCACTGGCACTTCAAGCTTACCACCTGCCGTCATGCCATCGATAACGATAGAACCTGAGTCCAACGTGGTAACGAAGAACACGATGATCAACGCGACTGCGATAACAGATAGAATGTTGCCAAACGGGTATGCATCTAGCATGTAGAACAAACTTAGAGAAACGTCTGTAATGCCTTGGTCAAGGCCAAGTTGCCCTACCTGATTAATTACTTGTTCGATAGCCACACCACCGAAGATAGACATCCAAGCTGAAGTTACTAATGTTGGGATAATCAGTACGCAAAGTAGGAATTCACGAACCGTGCGACCTTTAGAAATACGCGCTACAAACATGCCGAAGAAAGGTGCATACGCAACCCACCATGCCCAGTAGAACACAGTCCAACCATGCAGCCATGTTGTGTCTTCACGACCAGAACTTTGGCTTAAAGCTACGATATTTTTCACATAGCCCGTCACCGCTGTTGCCACGGAATCAAGTACAGTCGTGAAGTTCAATACTGCGATAAGACCAAGGAATACGAACGCGATAACCATGTTCAAGTTACTTAGGAACTTAACACCACCGTCCATACCACGTAGAACAGAAATGATCGCCAAACCCATGATTAGAACAATGATAGCTTGCTGAAGAAAAATGTTATTTTCCAAACCGAACACATGACTAATACCACTTGCCGCTTGTGTACCGCCTAAGCCTAATGAAGTTGCTAGACCAAACAAAGTAACCAGTACGGTTAGTACGTCGATAACATCACCGGTTTTACCCCAAACACGTTCACCCAGAATTGGATAAAACACTGAGCGCATTGAAAGCGGCAAACCTTTGTTATAAACGAAGTACGCAAGACAGAGCGCCGTCATGCCATAGATAGCCCATGCATGAAAGCCCCAGTGGAATACGGTTGCACCTAGTGCGAGTTCACGGCCTGCTTCTGTAAAAGGTTCTGCATTAAGTGGGGTTCCGAACCAGTTAGTGAAGAACGCGGTTGGCTCTGCCACACCCCAGAAAATAAGCCCGATACCCATGCCTGCTGCGAATAACATCGCAATCCAAGATGACATTGAATAGTCTGCTGTCGCATCTTCGCCACCTAAACGAACTTTACCCAATGGTGAGAAAGCAAGAACAACAGCAAATGCTAGCATGATGTTAGCTCCCCACATAAACAGGAAGTCAAACTTTGATAGAACAGCACCCTTAATAGAATCAATAGCAGCTTTAGCATCTGCTGGAGGAAGAGCAAGAAGAGTGATGATAAAGAGAAGAGATAAGCCTACTGAGGCTAGAAAAACTGTGTTGTGGACATCCATGCCCCATTTACTGACGTTATCTTGACCAACTTGATAGTCAGTAGAATCGATACTGTATTTTTTTGATTTAAAACTCATAAATTATGATGTTCGCATATCCGAATCAACGAATATAAGGACGCTCTCCATATCCAATTACTACTTGATTGACTTGCCGAGCCACGTAAATAAAACGTGATAAAAATCACCGAAATAGATGATGATTGGACTTACTTTCTCAATCCCAAGGCGCGCATTATAGCACAGCACGAAGCATTTTGACGGAGTTTCAGCTTAAAAGTTACCCGAACCACCGTTGATAGTGACAGTTACGCCAATAAAATCAGAATAAAATAAAGAAATAAAAACCTTTAAAGACAGCATCTTAAATCAAAGTTGCACACCGTAAAATCTAAACTAAACTTTCGACAGATAGTATTAACAACAGCCCAATTTATTTATAGCTCTAACAAAAAAGCCCCGCTATAGGGGCGGGGAAATTACCAAAGGTAAAAGAGAAATCAATAATGAAATTTTAGCGCCACGTATCGCAGCGCTCAGATACGAAATCGCTACAGAGTATTAGAGCGCGTAGCAAAAACCTAAGTTATAGTCTTCGCCATTCTTCGCCGTGAACTCTTTGTCTTCGCTCGATGCGTTCGAGCGACCGCTTTCATCGCCTTTCACCAGACTCACCCAGTGACGGATTCCTGAAGAGCGGCTAACCTCTGTTTGGCCAAATGTAGTACATGTTTCTAGCTGGATATCTTGAATATCAACCAATTCCAAGTGGCCAGTACCTTTACGAGCACCGATTGTCACTTCAACGTGTGTACCGCTTTCGTCACGGAATAATATTGCTGAAGGCTTAGATTTATCACCTGTGTAAGCCACAAAGTGTTTAGCGCGTTTCAGGCCTGTGTGTTCACCGTTTTTGAAGTAAACCTGAACATGTCGATAATCAATCTCGTAGCTCACCACGTCTTCGTGTGAACCCGCCTCAAGAGGAAATAGAGTATCAAGCAACTGTTTCGCCATTCTCTGCTTTTCGAGTTGCTTGTCTGCTTTCACCATTTCAACGGCAAAGACAGCTTCAGCAATAAATGTTGAATGGTTTCTGTGAAGTTCTGTTTTGTCTAGTGTCAGCATATTCATAGTTTTTCCCTCTTACGGCTTTGAATTTCATGTAGGTCAAAAATCCTGATTGACCCTTTTCAAAATTGTTCTTTACTGTGTTGCTTCCATGTATTTCATACTACTTGTATTTTCTAAACAATTTCACAACAAAAATTTCACAGTGTGAATTTTACTAAATTGCTTTTTTACACAAACCGGTATTTCGAGTCCTCAGCCTTTAACTGATGGGGTTGAGGGCTCAGTAGAAACACTTTTACGTGCTGTTTGAATTAGTGTAGTAACCAACACCAACCAGCTTATTGTCGATCACTCGATAGTAAGTGTGTTTGGTTTCCACTTTTCTCGACAGCGGGTTTAACCATTGATAGGTGTAAACGCCACGACCATTTTCTTTAGCGAGATTCAGCATCTCAGTAAGAATTGGCTTATTGTCAGGGCTTAGAATTTCATTGTGTGACCGTCCGACAAGCTCAGGAGACACGCCATGAGCGAGCAGTTTCCCGGAGTTCATGTCTATCACAAACACATACAGGTCTCCTTCAACAAAGCTGCCTTCACTATTATTGAACTCGGCAATGCTGTCTTGCTCAGACTCTACCATCGCGGTCATGGCTCTTGCCAATAACCGCTTAGCTTCTGTTGCACTGGAGCGTTCTGGGTAATACCCCACGGCAACAATCACGTCACCGACACGCTCAAAGAAGGTCGTTTTAGGTTCGCCCATGCGATCAGTAGGGTTAGTCCAATGGTACTGAACTTCGCCAAACCCGTTGTGCACAGCTTTAGTGATCATTTCTCTAAAAAAAGGATTACCGTAGACGTCTTGGGTATCCAAAACACTGTCGCCCACCAACACCATTGAAGAGCCACCACTGGCAAGGAATTGACCATCAATACCAAGCGCAAATACATAGAGCTCACCGTCTATATATTCGGCGCTACTCATAAAGTCTTTTACGCTCTCATCGCCTTCTTTTTGTACATGGACAACCGCTTTAGCAAGCAGGGTTTTGGCTCTTCTTTCAGCGTCACTGACCACATGTGGCTCTGAAATTTCGAGCACATTGACTGGCTCATTTTCTTTCGCTGTTTCTGAATGTTCGGCACGTAATCCAATACCACTGATCACTGCAAATACGGCACAACCAATAAGGATAATTCTTGATATATTCATAGTGACTTCTCCTAATAGCCCACTAAGGACGGTAGCCAAAGCGTAATTTGTGGGAAGAAAGCGATAACGAACACGCCCACTACGGATGCAAGAACAAAGGGGTGGATCTTCGCGGTGATCTGCTCGACCGTGGCCCCGCCTATCCCCGAGGCGACAAAAATATTCTCACCGAGCGGAGGCGTAGCAAAACCTATCGACAACGTACACACCACCACAATACCTACGTGGGTTGGATCCGCGCCTAGCATATACATAATTGGCAACAGCACTGGCACGATAATCATGATCGCGGCTAACGTTTCCATGAACATGCCAATGAACAACAGCAAGGTGATCGTCAGCGCCCACACCATGTACATATTGTCGGTAAAACCGAGCAGTGACTCAGCCACCACGACCGGAATTTTTTGTTCGATTAACAAGCGACCAAATACCGTTGCAGCGAATAGAATCAGCAACACACGCCCGGTAATCCATGTGGTTGTCGATAATGATTTGATGGTGCTTTTAAACGATAACTCTCGGTGAATAAACACACCGACAAACAGCGAATAGAAAATTGCCACAACCGCTGACTCTGTTGGTGTGAACATACCGCTGTAGATACCTCCGAGAATCAAAAATGGAGCCAGTATCGACCATATGCCACGGCGTAAAGCATGTCTTACTTCGCCAAATGACCAATTCTCAGACAGCCCTTTATAGCCTTCTCGCTTGGCAATGAAGTAGTTAGTGACAACGAGTGTAGATGCCATGATGAAGCCAGGAACAACGCCTGCAACAAACAATTTAGGAATAGATAAAGAAGCAAATTGCCCGTGTTGAGCGATGGCTTCAGGCGGTGCCATTAATCCCATTGCTGAGATGCCGAAAATAACTAACGGGATGGATGGCGGAATAATGATCCCCAAGCCCCCTGATGCAGCCGTTACTGCCGATGCGTAACTCTTATCATAATCTCGCTTAACCATTGCAGGCACCATTAGCATGCCTACCGCTGCTGTGGTTGCAGGGCCTGAACCTGAGATAGCACCAAAAAACAAACACGCCATCACGGTTGCAGCGCCAAGGCCACCCGTCACGGGTCCGGCTAAGCTCTCTGCAATATCCACCAGACGTTTGGAGATACCCGCCGCCTCCATTAATGCGCCAGCAAGAACAAAGGCTGGCAGCGCCATTAATGGGAAGTTACCCACCGAAGTGAACGCGATTTGTACTAAAGCGATGGGGTTTTTGTCGAGCAACATATAGGCCGCCATTGAAGCGCCGGCCAGTGATACTGTGATTGGTGCACCCAGAATTAACAGGGTTAAGAAACCACCAAATAAAATTAGAGTTAAATAGGATTCCATTATTACATCTCTCTATTACGGCTATTCTCTGTGACGACTACTGTGATGACTTTTGTGCCGTCATTTTGCGCAGTTCTTTGACTTCAGGATCTTCGTTCTTAGCGCCCTTAAATAAGCGCTCGTAGTTGTTCCAGATAATGCGCAGCATCATTAGAGAAAATGCGATTGGCAAAATCATATAGAAGTATTTCATTGGGATGCCTGTCGTCTGAGACTTCCAGAACAAATTCATTTTGTTGAACACGAAATCGTAGCTGAGATAAACAAAGTAGCCGTTAAACAGCAGCCATAAGAAGTCAGCAATGGTTTCACAGACGGTCTGAACAATCGGGGGGAAGAACTTGAAGTGAAAACTGACTCGGTTATGCGCCGACATCTTGGCCGCAACAACAGCCCCTAGATAGGCAAACCAAACAAACATGTAAGTAGCGACTTCATCACCCCAAGGTATGGAGTAATCGAAAAGCTGACGAGTAAGGATTTGTGTGAACAGCAATAGGACAAAGCTTGCTAGCAACAAACAACATGTATATTCCTCAATGTTGTTAAGGTGCTTTTTTATTGTTTTAGCGACTGACATATAACCTCCAATGTTGATTTCCACATGACAACCAGTCGCTCGCGGTACTAAAAAGATCAGGTACTGGACAGATCAACGAGTAAAGCCATGTAAATGCCCTACCTAACCGTTCTATCGCTAGGTGATTAAGTCGCGAAGAACAGCAGATAGGGCGAATCTAATCGTTACTTTCTACCTAGTAACTCAAGAACGTCGTCTAGCTTGTCTTTGCCTCCAATGCTTGAATAGAACTTAGGCCAAACTGACTTAGTGACTTTGCTGATCCACTCTTGCTCGTTGTCTGTAGGGTCAGTGAAGACCATGCCTTTTGCTTGCAGTTCTTCACGGATCTTGTTTTCAGTATTTTCTAAGTATGCAAAGCTGTGCTCTGTCGCTTCCTGACCCGCTTCAAGAATGATTTTTTGCATTTCAGGCGTCTGTTGTTGGAAGACTGTTTCACTGACGATTAGCGGCTCAAGAGAGAAGATATAACGAAGGTTTGTGACGTACTTTTGTACTTCATTGAACTTCATCGCATGCACAGTGATGTATGGGTTGTCTTGTCCATCAACCACACCTTGCTGCAGGCCAGTAAATGTTTCTGACCATGCCATTGGTGTTGGGTTTACGCCCCATGCTTGGTAGGAAGCAATCATGATTTCGTTACGAGGAACACGAATCACTAGTCCTTTTAGATCCGCTGGTGAAGCCACTGATTTTTTAGAGTTAGTCAGAACCCTAAAACCAGAATAAGCCCAGCCAACGATACGAACGCCAGCATCACGAATGGTGTTATCGACAAGGTCTTGACCGACTTGGCCTTGAGTTAATAGCACCGCTTCTTCTGCACTTTGAATGACATAAGGCATGGTCAATAGACCAACCGTTGGAGAGAAAGGCGTCACGTTGTTGATCGCCAATACTGAGAAGTCGAGAAGGCCGATTGCCGCGTCGTTAACGGTGTCTTGCTCGTTACCCAATTGACCATTCGGGAACAGGTCGATTTTGACTTTGCCGTCTGTTTTTTGCTCCATCAATTCAGAAAATGAGGTCGCTAATTCCCACTGAGTACCACCAGCAGCATCTCCGATAGCCATTTTAAAATTTGCTGCTGCCGCGGTATGAGATAGCATCGCTGTTGCTACAATTGTGACGCCAGCAATAATTTTATTTTTAATCAATTTCATAGTCTTAACCTTTCATATCATACAGACTTCCTGCCTGTACTTTGCTCACAAGGTGACCTGGTACAACTTTCCTGGTCGTAGTTCTATTTCCCTATTTTGGAAACAATGTTCGAGTAGCTAAAGCACTTCATCTTTTAGCGAATACCACTGATAAAGGAACTGTTGCCCTACTCTTCGAAATGGTGCAAACATCTCAGATTCCACCACTTCCCTCACGTTGGGGAACGGAAGTTTTGATTCAAATATTGGCAAGTCAAGCTTATGACCTTCACCTGCGATCCACTGAGCGAGGCGCTTGCCTGCTTGAGCGGAGTACATCACACCATTGCCGCCATACCCTAGTGCGTAGAATATGGATTGCTTTGGATTCGGCTGATAGATTCTTGGCATCATGTCGTGGCTAACATCTACCCACCCCCACCATGAATAATCGATTTTGATCTGATCGAGAGAAGGGAATTTTCGAGTTAAATCCGCTCTCAACATGTC
Organism: Vibrio sp. PSi01; assembly: GCF_054960695.1. NCBI lineage: Bacteria > Pseudomonadati > Pseudomonadota > Gammaproteobacteria > Vibrionales > Vibrionaceae > Vibrio > Vibrio sp. PSi01. Next base: position 521,064 of record NZ_JBHNYN010000002.1, on the reverse strand, counting down.
TTCGTATTTCTTGTCAGGTGCATTCTTGCCACTGATGGCACTGCGTGTACCGATCTGCACTCGGTTATCGGGTAACAAACGGTAGTAATGACGCAAAATTCTGGTATCAGTAATCACCTGATTAGTTTTGAAGTTACACGCAGCGATTTCGTCTTGAGTTAACGGACGCGTCACCATCGAGTTAGAAAGTACGGGTAATAAGCGATTCTTAAGCTCTGAATGCAAACCTTGGCTGGTGTATCCACCGGTACAAACACCGACAGAACGAGCCTTAACCACACCACCAGGCGTTTTCAGGTAATGCACACCGTTGCGAGTTTCCCATCCCATCACAGGGCTTGCTGGGTGAACTTTTACGCCGAGTGCTCGCGCCTTTCTTAGATAACCAAACGCCAGTTTCCCTGCATGGATGCCAATACCTTCTGGCTCATGCATTGCGCCTGCTGCTTCTTGGTCGCCGACGTAATCACGCTTTACGGTTTCCGCATCTAAGATCTGCGCATCGTAATCAAACGTGTCACGCAGCAACTTGGCTTCTTTCTCGAGTGTTGCCATCACTTTTGGACGGTGAGCAACATATAAGTGGCCACCCGGCTGCGGGTCACAATCAATGTCTTTGATTAGAGACTTAAATGTGTTCATGCCATCGACGCATTCGCGGTGCATTTTTAGCGCGGTTTCTAATCCCCAGCGTTCAATCCACTGAGAACGCTTCAAACGTCCTGACGCACACTGAGCCTGACCACCATTTCGGGTACTGCAGCCCCAACTCATACGGTTAGCTTCAATCACAATCGCTTTAATGCCGTACATTTCAGCAAGGTGTATCGCAGTACTTAGGCCTGTGTAGCCTGAACCGATTATCGCCACATCGACATCCATATCCGATGTAATTGGGCCATCATCTTCAGGTGGCACGCCTGCGGTATCTACCCAATAAGTCGGGGCGTATTCCTTGCCGTGACCTGGGCTCTTGTCTTTAAGTGGGTCGTATTTTGGATCGTATCTTTCTTTTGCTTGGGTACTTTCTTGTGCTCGGGTGCTTTTCACCTTTGGTGGCACATCGGCTGCCGGTTGTTCCATTACTAAACTCATAATTCGACTCTCCTAGTCATAACACGTGAACGGGTTGTGGTTTCGTGTCTAGCTCTTGGGAGTGTTGTTAGGAGTCAAAAGAGGTCGTGTTTTACGGAAGGCATTTTTTACGCTGATTTTTCCCTCTTTCAGGGTAAACACATCAACCATACGAGCTTCGATGACGGCGCCATCAGGGTTAGTCGCAGAGAACGTTGATTCGCTTACCGCGCGGTCGCCACATACAAAGTGGACAGGGTCGCTCCAGGCTGCATCTGGAAAGTTCTGCCAAACCAATTCAAAGCTATTACGAACGGCTTCGTACCCTTCGATAGTGTTTCCAAGTTCGCCTTCTCCTGCCACGGTGTGGAAGACACAGTCTTCGGTCATAAACGACATTAGCGCTTCAATATCATGGTTATTCCATGCATCACTAAAAGACTGTAAAAAGGCGGTGTCGACTTGGTTTTCCAGCACGAATGTCGCTGCATTGGTTTGCATATTCATATTCCAGAATCCTTTATGTTTTCGTTATTGGTTTAAATTTCAGTAGCTTTGCGCCACTTTTTTATTAGAGTGTTTAAACTAGATCTGTGAAAATTTAACAACTTGATAACAAGATTCGCCACTCTAACTTCGAGTTACTTTATAAACAATCTTTAAGCTCACAGATTTCATCTTTTTATAAATTAATTAGTGTTCTGATTTTATTTATCTCGTAATCACTAGATTTATATGAGGTCTAAATAAAATCATTAGAAATATTAGACTTTAGTCGAAATCAAAATCTTGATGGTACTTTCGGCCATACTGCTCAAGCTGGCGATCATGAGTATTAACTTGTAACTCGATATTACCCTCGCCTTTATTAATTGCTTGATTGCTGTCTATATGGGCTTCATTTTTCAAATCAGCCAGTTTCTCTTCAATATATTCTGTCGGTTCATTTAAAACATTCATGGAGATTAATTCCTTTATCAGGTTTACTTTCGCTGATGGAAGAATATGAACGGATACTAGACCGTTTGAATATTCTTTTTCATCGTACAAAGGCTGAATGGCATCATTGCCACCTTCCTTAAATGGGTGAATGGAATACCACTTATCTTTTCGTTGCTCTTGCTGATCACAATCAGCCACATTGAATATCTGAGTCCTATTGAGGTCACATGGTGAGTTGAAAACACTAACTTTATGATAATCAATGGCTTTAATAATATTGATACAGTCTTTACTTTGGCTATGACATACAGACCACAGCGCATTAATCAGGTTATCTGTCCATTCAAGTAAACGGGTTGGAAACCCCTGTTTCTTGGCTAAACACATCAGTAACCAATCGTTTATCTCGTGTGCACTCAACGAATGCCCACCATAAACTCTCACGGTCGAGAGAAGCTCTTGTTCGACACGGCGAATATTCTTTCGATTTGATCGGCCTAAGCTCGGCATCAAGTTATTATTTTCATAATCACACACGTTATAAATCAAATCACGATGTCCACTACACTCAGCAATGAGTGAATCGATTATTTCATACAGCTCTTCGAGTGAGCTTATATAACGTTTATTTTTCACAACATTCATACAATAAGTCATTTAGTTTATATTCGGTAAAGTTAAAGTATTAATAATCACGTTAATAAATTGTTCAATTGGTATAGTTGTAATTATTGAAAAATGATAATAGGTATATATCTTCGTCAAAGATGACCATTTATGGATCCATTAGTTACGGATCGAACAATAATAATGAGTGACAAAATTTATATAGCTAGAACCACTTATGTACCGATGGAACATTTAATTAGTGTTCTAATGTTTAAGTAGAAATTATTGAACTAAGCGTTTACGTTCTTCACTTAAGCACTTTGCCAATACCCGTTAATATTGCCCGACCACGTTCTTTATAATGCGGTGGCCGGACAAACTTCCTATGACTTATACGTAGTCTTTATATTTATCTAGGAAACGAACCGGTGTTGATAGTGCATCTCGGCGGAACGGGTCGCCCAATTCCTGAGTACACATGATTTCAATGATGGTTGTTTTGCCTTCGTTCATTTGCATGTCGATAGCTTTTTGCAGAGTTGGGCCTACATCTTCTAGCTTATCAACTGTGATACCTTCAGCGCCCATTGCTCGTGCGATCTCTGCAAAGCTTTGGTTCTCAAGTTCACCAGCAACAAAGCGTCGGTTGTAGAAGTCGACTTGGTTCTTCTTCTCAGCACCCCATTGACGGTTGTGGAATACCACGGCTGTCACTGGAATGTTATGGCGAACACATGTCATGGTTTCCATCAAGCTCATGCCCCACGCACCGTCGCCTGCATAAGAGATAGCTGGACGATGAGGTGCCGCTGCTTTCGCACCAATAATGGTCGGGAACGCATAACCACAGTTACCGAAACTCATTGCAGCAAAGAAGCTACGTGGTTTTTCAAAGCGTAAGTAGCTGTTTGCCACTGAGTTGATGTTACCGATATCCGTCGAGACCATTACGTCTTCAGGCATCGCTTTTTCTAGCTCACGCAGTACTTGGCGTGGGTGTAGGTATTCACCGCCAGAGAACGGAGTCTCTTGAGAGTTTTCTTCAATCATATCTAAGCTGAAAGAGTCACGTTCGTGTGTCCACTCATCAAGCTCTTTTTCCCAAAGTGCTTTCTCTGTTGCGACTGTATCCTGACGAGCGCCTTTGTTGTCATCACACAACAGTGCGCGGCCTTCCAATCTTTCGGATAGAGCAACCGCAGCGGCTTTCGCATCACCACAGATACCAACCGAAATCTTCTTAACCAGACCTAGCATCTTGTTGTCGGCATCAATCTGAATGATTTTCGCGTTCTTCGGCCAGTAGTCCATGCCATGTTGAGGCAAAGTACCAAATGGACCGAGACGTGTACCCAAAGCGATAACCACGTCCGCTTGAGCCATCAATTTCATTGCTGCTTTCGAACCTTGGTAGCCTAAAGGACCACACCATAATGGGTGACTCGCAGGGAAAGAGTCATTATGTAGGTAGCTGTTCACTACGGGTGCGCCTAATCTTTCTGCCAATGCCGCACACTCTTGAACTGCATCTGCCATTACCACGCCGCCACCAGAAATTATGACTGGGAATTTCGCTTCAGCAATCAGGTCTGCCGCTTCATTTAGAGATTTCTCGCCACCTGGACCACGGTCTAAACGCGCGGGTTTAGGGATCTCAGTTTGAGTTTCGCCATAGAAGTAGTCACGTGGAATGTTCAGCTGAGTCGGGCCCATTTCGCTCATCGCACGGTCAAAACATCGACCTGTGTATTCAGCCATACGATCTGGGTGCGTTACGTGTCCTTGATACTTAGTAAACTCTTGGAACATTGGAAGCTGGTTACACTCTTGGAAACCACCTAATCCCATTGTTTTAGTGCCTGTCTCTGGCGTCACAATGACGACCGGGCTATGTGCCCAGAACGCCGCAGCAATCGCAGTCACACAGTTACTAATACCTGGGCCATTTTGCCCGATTACCACGCCATGGCGACCCGATACACGAGAGTAACCATCAGCCATGTGAGCAGCGCCTTGCTCGTGTACTACTGGGACCAATCGAATGCCAGCAGGAGCAAAGATATCCATTGCGTCCATAAATGCCGACCCCATGATGCCGAACATATCGGTAACATCATTAGCAACCATAGTTTCAACGAACGCTTCTGATGGTGTCATTGTTACTGTGCCGGAAACAACCGTACGTTTTTCTTGCTCGCTCATTCTTCCATTCTCCTTGAGTTAACCAAAATTTCATTTTTCGGAATAAATTGTCTCTTTTTCGGATTCACTTTCACATTAGTAGTAGAATTTTTGCGCGTCAACTTTTTATATTAAATTGGAACAATTCATTCTAATTAATGAAACTAGATCACATTATTGGTAGTTTTTCGTACAAAAAGTGCCGTTAACTTAAGCAGAGCTGTTAATAATCGATGACATATCGCGATAGCAGCGACAAGTGATGAGTTATATAGAGGGAAAAATGATGAAAGAGGCGGAATTGATACCAACGCAACCAGTCAGTGTGAGAGAACGCTTTGGGATCGACAGCAACCTAACCGTGATGGCATTTGAACATGCGGGCGAATATGTTCCTAAAATCGATCCTAACTACTGTTTCGACCCCGAAGTGACGCTAGCGATATTAGCGGGGTTCACCTCCAATCGCCGCACACTGATTCAAGGCACACACGGAACGGGCAAGTCGTCTCACATTGAGCAAATTGCCGCGAGATTGAACTGGCCATGCTTGAGGATCAACCTAGACGGACACTTAAGTCGCTTGGATTTCATAGGTAAAGACAGCATCGTCATTAAAGACGGGATGCAAGTAACAGAGTTTAAAGAAGGCATTCTTCCGCAAAGCATTCAACAACCCATCGCACTGGTATTAGATGAGTACGACGCTGGTCGCCCTGACGTGATGTTTGTGATTCAGCAGTTATTAGAGCAAGACGGAAAGTACACCTCTTTAGAGCAAAACCGAGTGATCACACCTCACCCTTCTTTCCGCCTGTTTGCTACCTGCAACACGCTTGGCTTGGGTAACTTTTCAGGTTTGTATTCGGGTACTCAAGTGCTTAACCACAGTCAGTTAGATAGATGGAACATCATCGCCACGCTCAACTATTTAGATCCACAACATGAAACCAAGATCGTGTTATCCAAGCTTCCTGAGCTGAATAATGAAAGTGGCCGACAACTGGTTGAGAAAATGATCGCAACCGCAGGATTAACGCGTAACGGGTTTCGGGCTGGCGACCTTTCGACTGTGATGTCTCCGCGAACAGTGCTCACTTGGGCTGAAAACATCCAAATATTCGACGATGTAGCGACGGCATTTAGGTTGTCATTCTTGAATCGCTGTGAAGACGAAGAGAAAGAACTGGTTAGCGAATACTATTTCCGTTGCTTTGGTGAAGCCTTGGAAACGCATACTCAAAACTATTCGCACTCGGAGTCGTAAACCATGGCCAATGTTTCTTCTCAGCAGAAAAAGATCCTCGATATTGGTGTGTCTGTCGCCAGAGCAATCAGTGGCGAACTCAATCTGAACTATCGAGGAGAACGTCTCTATAAAGGTAATAGGCCCTGTTATTACCAGTCCGCACATACTAACGATCTCACCTTTGTGTCTCGCCACGAGCTAAAAAACAGCAAGCTATCGATGCAGGGTAAGATCGATTCATCGGCACTGCGATTATTGCTTTCAGACGCTGACCTCCACTATTCACTACGCTCTCAAAACGAAATAGAACGTCTGCTTTACGACTTCTGCGAACAGGTCCGAATTGAATCTCAAGTCCCGCCTTATCTAAAAGGCGTGACCACCAATATCCAATTCAACTTTGCGTATTGGAGCGACCAATATCATCAAAATGGCTTTACCGAATCACGAATAGGCATGTTGCTGTTTACACTGATGCAAGTCATCTACACCCGCTTAACTGGCGTTCCGGTGTCTGAGCCGATTGCTGAAACCATTGAATCGACTCGCGCCGGCATCGTACCTACTTTTGGTCACTGCCTGAAGCGCTTAAAGCAACATCGAACCGACCAACAACTGTTTGCACACTGCGCGAACGAGCTTGCCGCCCTTGCACAAGAGTTAGTCATCCAAGAACAAGAAAGTGATAACTCGCCCACTCCAACAGTCGAAGAAGACATTAAGATCCTTGCGCAGCTTGCCTTGATTGTTGATGGTGACATTCAAGAGGAAGACGTCGATAGCGACATAACGGGCAGTAGTAAGGTATTCGAACTGTCAGGCGCCAATTATCAGGTCTTTAATTCAGAATTTGATCAAGTCATCACGGCAGACAAACTCGTCAGGCGCGCCCTATTACTCGAACTGAGACAGAAACTCACCGATGACATCATGGCGAGACAAGTAAACACTCGTCGTTTAGCCGCTATGCTCACTCGCTTTGTTGCCACGCCACAAAGGAACCGACGTCAGGATCATTTAGAAGAAGGCATTGTTAACGCCACGACCATCACCAAGCTCATCACTTCGCCATTGGATCGCACTGTCTTTTATCAACCTGACATCGGCGCGTCTCATCAATGTGCCATCACGTTTTTGATGGATTGTTCAGGTTCAATGCAGAAACACAGTCACAAGCTAAGCCTACTGATGGATACAATTCTCAAATCCGTTGGACTGGCCAACATTCCATTTGAGATTATTGGCTTCACTACCAATAACTGGAACGGTGGCAAAGTCTATCGGCAGTGGCTTAAACAAGGCCAACCGAAACACCCAGGCCGCTTAAACGAAGTTCGACATATTGTGTTTAAAGATTTTGATACACATTGGAGACGCTCTCGCCTTGGCATTGCGAGCCTTCGTAAAGCAGACACCTTTAAAGAAGGGATTGATGGCGAAGCGGTGCAGTTCGCTAGTCAGCGGTTGCAACAGCACAGTGCAAAAAGAAAGGTTTTAATCGTGTTCTCAGACGGCTGCCCGATGGATACCGCCACCAGCACAGCCAACGACCAGTTCTATTTGGATAACCATCTCAAACAAGTGATTGAGCGTGAATCAAACAAAAACCATATCGAAATTCATGGTGTAGGAATGGGCGTCGATTTAAGCCCGTACTACCGCAGTAATATCACTTTAGATGTGCAGGAGAGCTGTTTGTTTGGGTTATGTAAGAACGTATTTGAAATGCTAAAGCGTTAGGCTTTTTGTTTATACGTGCACTCAATGAGCAGTGACGTTGCGAGGAGCCGCGAAGTATCGGCTAGCAGGCCGCTAGCCTTTTCTAGAGGATATTATTAAGAGATAGCAGCAGCTAAGAGATAGCAGCAGCTAAGAGATAACAAGTAACTAGGAAATAGCGAGCAACTAAGAAATAACAAGTAACTAAAAGACAGCAAGCAACAACCATGCAGACACAGCCATTAAATACCCACCAATCAACATCAGCACAATAAACACCAGCTTTCTGAGTTGATCATTGGACAACGGCGGTGGGAAACGCCGAGCAAACATAGTAACAAGCGCCACCAAGGGGACAGCGATTGCGGATAGCCACAGTATGCTCGCTTCCATGTCACCAGCAGCGTAGACATTGACAGTACGGGACATCGACGTACAAGCGAACACCATCAGCAGTGTGCTTCGCACCAGATCGAGTGTAAAAGGTTGCCGATAGAGATGATAAACAATCGGAGGGCCCGCCATCCCAAATAACCCGCCCGCTAAACCAGAGCTAAATCCTGATATAAGGAATGATACCGTTGCCGAACGATCCTTTCTGGTTTTAGGTTTGAACATAAAGCTCAAACCTGCGAATAGCACCATCGCACCCAATAGTCCTCGCAGGATATTGGTCGCAGAGTCACTCAACTCGTCCAGCAAGAACACCCCCATCGACACACCGGGAATAATACCGATGATTAACACCACCAGAATTTTGAGCTCCCCAAGCAGTGGCTTACCCATCAAAGCGACCAAGCAATTGAACAAGGTCACAATACTGACCACAGCGGCTATAACGGGTAAAGAGACCAGATTAAGGCTGACCGTCAAACCAATCACGATGATACCCAGCCCAAACCCCGTAACGGTTTGGAAATAGGTACCTACCGCGATGGTGGCAAGAATGGCGAGTAAAACAGGTAACTCCATTAGCTATCCTAATTAGGTTGTTTTGGGTTTGATTTGAATCTGAGTACTAGATACGAGAGCTAGATGTTAATACCGGAACTCAAATTCTGATTCTTCTTTTTCTTCAACATCAGCTTCAGTATCAGCCTTAGAGCTAGACACTTTCCCTTGCTGCGCTTGTACGGCAGTCACCGCAATTACGTTAAAGATATCTTCCGCGCTACACCCTCTGGATAAGTCATTGGCAGGCTGATTCAATCCTTGCAGTAACGGGCCAATCGCGACCGCGCCTCCTAACCTTTCTGCAAGTTTATAGCCTATGTTCCCCGCTTCTAAATTAGGGAATATCAATACGTTAGATTGGCCTTTCACTTCTGAATCGGGCAGCTTTTTCGCGGCAATTTCAGTCACAATCGCCGCGTCGAGTTGAACATCCTGATCAACCGCAATTCCCGGGCAACGCTGCTTCACTAACTGGGCTGCATTACGCACCTTATCGACTGATTCGTGTTTAGCACTTCCATTGGTCGAAAACGACAACATTGCCACTTTAGGTTCTTCCATCAATAGCGTTTGAGCACTGTTTGATGCCGCTACTGCAATTGATGCAAGTTCAGTTTCATTGGGGTTAATCACCAAGCCACAATCACTGAAAATCATGCCACCTTTGAGATTGTGGAAAGGCTCGCACAACATCATTAAAAAGAAACTCGATACCAATTCACTGTCTGGTGCTGGGCCGATGATCTGCAGCGCAGCTCGCACCACATCTGACGTGGTATAAACCGCGCCATTAACCGTGCCGTCAACCAGCCCTTCTCTTACCATCAAGTTGGCAAAAATCAGTGGGTCTTTAACCTTCTCCAATGCATCTTCATAAGTCATGCCTTTGGCTTTTCTTAACTCATACAGACGTTCAGCCAACACGGCTTTAAGTGCTGATGTTTGTGGTGAAACAATATGAATGCCGGCGAGATTAATGTGGTTCAACTGCGCTGCTTCGATAATCGCCTTTTCATCACCGACCAGCGTGATGTAAGCGAGCTGTTTATCTATCGCCAATCGCGCCGCTTTGAGTACACGAGGGTCTTCTGCTTCGCTCAAAACCACTCGCTTACGATCTAAGTGAGCCTTATCAATAATCCGTTCAATCGCTTTCATCTTAAATTCCATTTATTGAGATTAATTGTTCCATAATTTATATTTATATTATTGGAATAATAAAAAAGGTCAAATTTTATTCAGATAATTGAAGAATAATGATTTGGTATGTACACTCTTAGGCATAGACATATCGCAAGGATGGATCATTATATGCAAACAGAAACACCACCAGTTCAAGGGGATACACCGACTCTCCGACTTTTTGCACTATTAGAGGTGATAGCGCAAAAAGACGAGTTTATTTCTCTTCAGGGATTAGTCGAAGAAACTGGACTACCAAAACCGACCCTGCACCGAATGCTTCAGCAGTTAGAAGCAGCAGGCATCATTCAACGAGACGGCGATGAGAAGCATTACAGCTCTGGTATTCGACTCAGAAAGCTTGCTGAAAATCTGCTGTTGAATAGCACCATGCACAGCGCACGACGCACTATTCTTGAAAACCTTCGAGCAGAAGTCGGCGAGAGCTGCAACCTAACGGCACTGTCGAGCGGTGAGATCATCTATCTTGATCGCGCAGAAACTGAAGCCCCGCTGCGCTTCCATCTACAGCCAGGCTCTCGCGTACCCGTGCATTGCTCAGCTACAGGCAAACTGTTTTTGGCGCACATGTCGAAATCACAGCGCAGAAGACTGATTGAAAACGTGCCACTGACTCAGTACACAGTGAAAACCATTACTGACTATTCGACGTTAGAGAAAGACATCGAAGAAGCGAAGATCCAAGGTTTTGCTATTGATGATGAAGAGTTCTTACCAGGGTTAGTCTGTATCGCCGTATTAATACCGTCTTCTACTGGCCAATCCAATCTTGGCTTAGCAATACAAGCTCCAGTGATTCGAGTAAAACCAGACGAAGCGATCAAGTTTCTGCCAGCTCTTCAAAAAGCAGCCAAAGCGCTCGCGAAGATAGAGTCTGATAACTGGGGCTAGTGAGAAGATTTATCTCAGAGAATAACCAAGATTAGCGACTTAACATCCATGCCCTTCGACCAATGAACATTTGGTCGAAGTCATTTGAACACTCGCCAACCCGCACATAAGCAACACGTCTAAAGTAATCACAACAAAGGAATCACGATGCTAAACATTAAGAACCAGCACTTACTCTCTTTTATGGTGACAGAAGCGAACAACGCAGTTGCAGTCACAAACCCAGCAACGGGTGAGCTTATTGGGCATGCACCAATCTCATCTGAGGCAGAGTTAGAGAGCGCTATCGAACGCGCTCATGTTGCGCAGAAAGAGTGGGCAAAAATTCCCGCTAAATCCCGTGCTGCATTGCTAAGTGGTTGGCATCAACTGATCCTTGAAAACAAAGAAGATCTTGCTCGCCTAATGACCATCGAACAAGGTAAGCCGTTAGCAGAAGCGACGGGCGAAGTGGTGTATGGCGCGAGTTTCATTGAGTGGTTCGCCGAAGAAGCCAAGCGCACTTACGGTGACTCCATTCCTAGCACAGTCGCTGGCAAACGCTTAGTAACAATCAAGCAGCCGATTGGGGTCGCGTGTGCCATTACGCCGTGGAACTTTCCGATTGCAATGATCACTCGTAAGGCCGCCCCTGCCCTTGCTGCTGGCTGTAGTTTTATTGTGAAGCCCTCAGACGAGACACCACTGTCTGCGTTTGCTGTGGTTGAGCTGGCATATCAAGCGGGCATTCCTAAAGATCTACTTCAAGTCGTACTCGGTGAAAGCCCAGAGCAAGTGGGTGGTCTTTTCACCTCACACCCACTGATTAAAAAAATCTCTTTTACTGGGTCTACCCGAGTCGGCAGTATCTTGATGGCTCAAGCTGCGAAAAGCATTAAGCGCACTTCAATGGAACTGGGCGGCAACGCACCTTTTATTGTGTTTGACGATGCAGACATCGACGCGGCCGTTCAAGGCGCAATGGCTTCAAAATTCCGTAATGCAGGCCAAACCTGTGTTTGTGCAAACCGTTTCTACGTACACAGTAAAGTACACGATGAGTTTGTGGCTAAATTCGACCAAGCGGTACAGCTGCTTAAAATTGGAAACGGCTTAGATGAGGGTGTAACGGTTGGCCCTGTTATCAATGAAGGTGCTAAGCAAAACATCCAAGGATTGATAAACCGAGCTATTGAACAAGGCGCGACACCTGTGACGCCACTTCAACAACTTGATGGACTCTTCCTTCAACCCGTTGTTCTTAAAGATGTAAAACACAGCATGGACATTGTTCAGCAAGAGATCTTTGGTCCTGTCGCTCCTGTGATGCGATTCGAGACAGACGAAGAGCTTATTGAGATGGCAAATGACACCATTTATGGATTAGCGTCGTACTTCTACAGTCAGAACATTCATCGAGTATGGAACATAGCAGAGGCACTTGAGTACGGTATGGTCGGCATTAATGACGGTATGATCTCGACTGAAGTCGCCCCTTTCGGTGGTGTTAAGCAATCAGGTATTGGCCGTGAAGGCGCAAAGGAAGGCATCGATGAGTATATGGATATTAAGTATCTTTGCTTTGGTTGAAAATAGGGTTGGTAGTCACTAAGTTTCCTCACTGACTCAGCTATTCTCTTTCTATAACCCCTCAAAAAAAAGCCGCGCTATAAAGCGCGGCACCTTGGGCTCGGTTTAAATGGGTGTTTCTTTTCTTAGTGGTTTTATTATTTAGTGACGTTGTTATTTAGCTACTCCGTAACACAGTTACGTTACTTTGCTATTTTGTTCTGTGGCCTATTTAGCAACCTTGTTTTATGCAAGTGCTTTTAACTTCAATCGCATCGCATGTAGCACTGGCTCTGTGTAACCACTTGGTTGGGCGCAACCTTCGAATACCAACTGACAAGCTGCTGAAAATGCAATGCTGTTTTCAAAGTTAGGAGCCATATTACGGTAGCTAGGGTCGCCAGCGTTTTGCTCATCAACCACTGCTGCCATGCGCTTCATAGTTTTCATTACTTGGGCTTCATCGCAAATACCGTGACGTAGCCAGTTAGCGATGTGTTGGCTTGAAATACGCAGTGTTGCGCGATCTTCCATCAAACCTACATCGTTAATATCAGGTACTTTAGAGCATCCTACGCCTTGGTCAATCCAACGAACCACGTAACCTAGAATACCTTGCGTGTTGTTATCCAATTCGTTTTGGATATCTTGAGCTGTTAGCTTTTGATTACCTAATAGCGGAATAGTAAGGATATCGTCTACATTGGCTCTCACTCGCTCACGAAGCTCTTTCTGGCGGCTTGGTACACTCACTTTGTGATAGTGCAGAGCATGCAAAGTCGCAGCAGTTGGAGAAGGTACCCAAGCCGTATTCGCGCCAGCTTGTGGGTGTCCGATTTTCGCGTCCATCATCTTCGCCATATTATCTGGCTCTGGCCACATACCTTTACCGATTTGAGCTTTACCTTGCAGGCCACAAGCTAGGCCAAGATCAACGTTTTGATCTTCGTATGCGCCAATCCAAGTCATGGTTTTCAGCTGTGTTTTAGGCGCAAATGGCCCAGCTTCCATACTCGTGTGAATCTCATCACCCGTTCGGTCTAAGAAACCGGTATTAATGAACACAACACGATCTTTAGCCGCACGAATACATTCTTTCAGGTTGACCGAAGTACGACGCTCTTCATCCATAATGCCAACTTTGATGGTGTAGCGGTCTAAACCTAAAGCATCTTCAATGCGACCAAACAACTCATTGGTAAACGCCACTTCTTCAGGGCCATGCATCTTAGGTTTTACAATGTTGATACTGTTTGCGGTCGAGTTTTGGTAAGCGCTATTGCCTTTTAAATCATGTATCGCGATTAGCGAGGTGATCATACCATCCATAATGCCTTCAGGTACTTCATTACCTTCGGCGTCAATGATCGCAGGGTTGGTCATTAGGTGACCCACGTTACGTATAAATAACATGCTGCGGCCTTTGAGCGAGATCTCACCGCCAGTGACACTGGTGTATTGGCGATCTGGATTCAAACTACGAACGATGGTTTTGCCGTTTTTCTCTAGCGACTCTTTCAGGTCACCTTTCATCAAACCTAACCAGTTGCTATAGGCAAGCGCTTTATCTTCACCATCAACCGCAGCAACCGAGTCTTCACAATCCATAATGGTCGTCAAGGCAGCTTCGACTAATACATCTTTAATACCAGCAACATCAACGCTACCAATCGGTGCGCTCGGGTCAATTTGAATTTCGATATGCAGATTATTGTGTTTAAGCAGAATGCACGAAGGGGAACTTGCGTCGCCTTGATAGCCAATGAACTGGTCGCTATCAATTAGAGTGACTTCCTCACCGTTATCCAGTGTCGCTATCAGCTTATTACCGATACTAGCGTTACTGATGCTGTATTTGGTTACGTCTTTATGAGAAACGCCATTTAGTGGCGCAGCATCATCAAGGAACTCACGAGCATAAGTCACGACTTTAGCGCCACGCACAGGGTTAAAGCTTCCACCTTTTTCCGCGCCGTCACTTTCGCTGATCACATCGGTGCCGTAGAGCGCATCATATAAGCTGCCCCAACGCGCGTTGGCTGCGTTAAGTGCAAAACGTGCGTTCATAATTGGCACTACAAGCTGTGGCCCTGCCTGGGTGGCGATTTCTGGTTCGACATTCGCTGTTGTCACTTGAAAATCATCGCCTTCAGGGACTAGGTAGCCAATCTGTTGTAAGAACTGTTTGTACTCTGCCGCATCTAGCGTTTGTCCAGCACGCTCTTGGTGCCAAACATCAATTTGGTGTTGAAGGTCTTCACGCTTAATAAGCAACGCGCGGTTTTTTGGAGCCAAGTCAGCAAGGATGGCTGCAAAAGATTGCCAAAAGTCCTCGGCGATAATGCCCGTTCCAGGAATGATCTGCTCATTAATTAATTGGTAGAGGGTGCTATCAATGTTCAAGCTTCCCTGTTGAATACGACTGCTCATAAAATCTCTCTCAAATTAACTGATGACTACTCAATAGATTTACGTAACTGGCTTAAGTTTACTTTACTAGCTCACATTTATGTTACTAACTTAAACTTACTTAACGGACATGAATTTAGCTAATTTATGCCACTTATACCGGATATTCATAAAAAAAATACCCTACAAGCTGTGTTATCCCGTCACTCCACTCTCTATCTCGTTGGCAACACTTTTAATTAAGCGGCGCATCCATTGGTGGTCGGGATTGGTTTGTAATAATGGACTCCACGCCATTTTTACCTCAAAGGGCTCAATCGCAAATGGCGCAGGTTTGATCAACAACCTAGGATTATTGCGCTGCAATTGTGCAGCTTTGGTTGGAATGGTAAGAATCAAATTTTTCTGTTGAGCGAACAAAATCGCCGACAAGTAGTGTCGAGTAAACACCGTAATATTTCGTGTTTTACCAATACGCATTAGTGCTTCATCTATCCAACCCAGCTTTTGTGCTTCACTCGGATTGATCCCGACTCCGGTTCCCATTCCGGTTTTACTCACCCAAATATGTTGTGCCTTTAAATAAGACAAAATATCAAAGTTGTCGGCTATTGGATTGTCACAGCTAAATAAGCAAGAAAACCCGTCGTGCCAAAGGCTCATCTGGTGAAACGACTGTGGAATATCGTCAAAACGATTGATAATAATATCAACAGTTCCTTGCTCTACATCCTGATAACTCACGTCACTTGGCGTCATGATATCCAGTCGTATTTTCGGCGCGATCTCACTCAACTTTTTTAGCAATGGTTGAATGATGGTCGATTCAGCATAATCACTCGCCATAATACGAAACACACGTTCACTGTCTTCCGCACTAAACTCAGTGGTCGGTTGTAGCGTCTTCTCTACATTGGCCAGTATGTTGCGAATCAGCGGCTGTAATTTGTGCGCTCGCTCGGTAGGAACCATTCCTTCACTTGTTCTCACCAGCAGTGGGTCTTCAAATAAATCCCTCAGTCGGCGCAGTCCATTACTCATGGCTGGTTGAGTAATTCCTAGCTGATTTGCCGCACGAGTTACGTTTCTTTCACGTAACAACATGTCTAAATACACAAGTAAATTAAGGTCTATACGAGCAATATTCATAAGAAAAATACCGAATATAATAACTATAAATTAACAAAATTATCACATGCATGGTTATTCTTTGTCCATAGCAAAGTTTTAATCCAAGCCAATTTGGCTACCATACCCCACGTGAAACTAAGGAATAGTTATGTCGCAAATTACACAAGATATCGAAATGATAGAAGTTGCAAAAAGCGCTGCAGGTGCACCATGGGATGCAATTAACCCTGAATCTGCTGCTCGTATGCGAGCTCAAAACAAATTCAAAACAGGTCTGGATATCGCGCAATACACGGCAGATATCATGCGTGCGGATATGGCGGCTTACGACGAAGACAGCTCTCAATACACTCAGTCTTTGGGTTGCTGGCATGGTTTCATCGGCCAACAGAAGCTGATCTCTATTAAGAAGCACTTTGATGGCAAGACAGACCGTCGTTACCTATACCTTTCAGGTTGGATGGTAGCAGCACTTCGCTCTGACTTCGGTCCACTTCCTGACCAATCAATGCATGAGAAAACGTCGGTTGCAGGTCTAGTAGAAGAGCTATATACCTTCCTACGCCAAGCTGATGCACGTGAGTTAGGCGGGTTATTCCGTCAACTAGACGCAGCACGTGAAGCCGGCGATGTTAATCAACAGGATCTTATCCAAGACAAAATCGACAACCACGTGACACACGTAGTACCAATCATTGCCGATATCGATGCTGGTTTCGGTAACGCAGAAGCGACTTACCTAATGGCTAAGCAGATGATTGAAGCTGGTGCATGTTGTCTACAAATCGAAAACCAAGTAGCCGATGAGAAACAATGTGGTCACCAAGACGGTAAAGTAACGGTTCCACACGCTGACTTCCACGCAAAACTTCGCGCACTTCGTTACGCATTCCTTGAGCTAGGTATCGACAACGGCATCATTGTTGCTCGTACCGATTCACAAGGCGCTGGTCTGACAAAAGAAATCGCAGTAGTGAAAGAGCCAGGCGACCAAGGCGATATCTACAACTCATATCTAGATGTTGAAGAGATCGATGTTGCAGATATGGCTGAAGGTGATGTTTGCTTTAACCGCGACGGCAAGCTAGTTCGTCCTAAGCGTCTACCATCTGGCTTGTACCAATTCCGTGAAGGTACTGGTGAAGACCGCTGTGTATTTGATTGTATTGAAGCAATCAACGCGGGTGCTGACCTACTTTGGATTGAGACAGAGAAACCACACATAGGTCAAATCAAAGAGATGATGGATGGCGTACGTGAAGTGCATCCTAACGCTAAACTGGTATACAACAACTCACCATCATTCAACTGGACGTTAAACTTCCGTCAGCAAGCGTACGATGCAATGGTAGCAGCAGGTAAAGATGTATCAGCTTACGACCGTGCAAACCTGATGAGTGCGGAATACGACGAAACGGAACTGTCTGCAAGCGCTGACGAGAAGATTCGTACATTCCAAGCGGACGCATCTCGCGAAGCGGGTATCTTCCATCACTTGATTACTCTGCCGACTTACCACACAGCTGCACTGTCTACCGACAACCTTGCAAAAGAGTACTTCGGTGACCAAGGCATGTTGGGCTACGTTGCAAATGTTCAGCGTAAAGAGATTCGCCAAGGTATCGCATGTGTTAAGCACCAAAATATGTCTGGTTCAGATATGGGCGATGACCACAAAGAATACTTTGCTGGTGAAAATGCATTGAAAGCAGCAGGTGAAGCGAATACATCAAATCAGTTTGATTAATCGCTAACCGTTTTCCCCAATAAAATCTCCTCCTTCCCCATTCCCTGTTAGGTTTTCGGAGGGAGGAGGTTTTGAAATGAAGATTGTATTTATTATAAGCTTCATCTCAAAGCCTCAGATTTGTGTTCCACACCACGGTTAACTGAACAACTTCTGTTTAAGCTAATTACATTCCCGTTCGTTGACTTTCCTATTTATTGAGAGTGCCTATGACTTCAATTCCTACACACTTACAAGATGTAAAAACACTGCTATCAGAAAATGGTTTCGCGACGGGGGATACTTGGTATCACGGTACATCTTCAGCCTTACTTGCTTCAATCCAAGGTCAAGGGCTAAAACGCTCTGGCGATAAATCACTCACCGAAGCCGCCTTAAAAACCATGGCGACTATTGGAAACGACTACACAGAATCCGTTCAACCTATCTTTCTTACTCAGAGTAAAGAACTCGCGTATTACTGGGCTCAGCAAACGGTTCGAGAACGCACAGTTCGTTTTGCAGGCACAGAACTCCCTGTCGTTTTAGCAGTGAACCTACCAGAAAAACAACGTCAAAAAGTAAGGCCTGACGTTGGTGCAATGAGCCTACTAATGATGAGTGCTGGAGAGCAGTTCATGGAACACTTGGCTCAGATCTATCAAGAGAACAACATTGAAGGCCCAAACATAGAACTACGTAATGCCGATCGTATGGACTACCTCAACAAACTTGGGATGGCATACATTGATGAAGACATAAGTCGCGCTTGCGTGAAAGAGTTATCGGAACCCGAACTGGCTAACTAATATAGCTAGCTAATAACAGCTAACTATTAACTACTAGCTAGTTAATAACGTTTAAACCGCTCCTACTGACATTAAAAATGGCTCAGTTGAGAGCCATTTTTTTAACCACTTGTTGAGCTGTGCAACCCAACTTAACAGCCGAATTTGTTAAACTTGTTTATTGGCACAAACGGCCTTGTTGCGCGACTTCCATCATCTCGATATCACCTTGTAACGAACGATAGACGATAGTATTCCATACCTCACCATTATCCATTTCAAACTCAATAGCATAGTTCAAGCCAGCAACGACCTGAGTACGAACACTCAGAATTTGTTTGAGCTCAGCTGCAGTGTTCATTTGACCAAGAACTGCGTCTAAAGCTTGCTCTGCCTGAGGCGTGATATCACTTTTCGACCAACCACCGGTAAGGTTTTGAGTGCTACAGATTGGATTCGTATTCTCTTGTGATTGGTTCATAGCTTCTCCCTTCTGACTGCACCCAGCCAAAACCACAACGCCTACCAAAGTAACCAGTAATGTTTTTTTCATAAACCCTCTCTAATAGGTCAAGCCTCTAGTAACAAGCAATTACTCGCAACAATGTTTCATATGCTGTCAAGATTAAACCTCAAATGTCATCACTTCATCAGAAATTACGGTGTACCAAACCCATAATCACAGAGCAGTGTCAAAAAACAAAGCCGGACATTTATGCCCGACTTTTTGTTCTGCTATTGAGCTTATATTTAGACCAATTAGGTAGGGGGACGTTTTCGTCATTTCTAGTTGGGCTGATGCCCTTTTATTAATACTATTGACTTAATACGTCTTATTGGTGCTCTCTACTTAGTGAACGTACACCAACATCTCAACATCATCCCCTTCTAAGTTTGCGCTGAGTAAGAAATGCAAATAACCCGCCTCGCTCACCGGAATTTGCAGATATTCATTACTACCTGTGTAGTTCGACGTATACTCGTGTTTCCCTGCGGTTGGCCAATATGAGCGACTAGCAAACAGATCGACATTACCGGTATCTGATTGAGTCGCTTTTTTATCCGTTAACCACACTCGCACCTCCTGCACACCTTCAGGAACATACACCGCAGCATAGCGGCGTTGATGAACAGTAAGTATTTGTGGCTGACCTGATTCGAAGATTATTGGTGTTAAATCATCTTGTTCTTGGACTGGTGGTGGTAGCGTTTCTGTTTCTAACGATGCCAACAGTTTCACGTCATTGAAATCGGTGCGCCCTGCGATACTCATATAGTAACGACCTGTTTGGATGTAACCCGACGCTTCTGGCTCAAACGTCACAACTTCATTACTGCCGTTACCGTATTGGCTGAACTCGAAATCATAATAATGCGCCTCTTTGTTGTAACTCATATAAAGGTCTGCATCACTTTGACCCAGAGCACTACCTTCAATCGAAACCTCAAAATGCGTGGTGTTCTCTGGTACATCGACGTAGAACAACTGCTCACTGTACGCCTCGCCGTTCAACACCACACCTTGGTTTGCTGCAAGCACTATGGCTTGGTCTGTTGGATTTGTAGGATCAGTCGGCTTTGTTGGTTCACTTGAAACAGTGTCTAGCCAACGCTCAAACTCACCATTGTATTGCAGCCCAAGCACTTTCACTTGTTGTGCCCATTCTGAAAATTTGCCAGCACGAGACAGTGCCAATAAGCTTTGTACCTCTTGAGGATGTTCTTCTATCATAAAGCGCACCGCCAAGTAGCCCCATCGGTAGATACGGTTAGAATCATGGGAGTAAGTGGTAGCAAGCACATCCGACAAACTCATCTTCCCGCTACTAATCAAACCAACAGCGGCATCGTAACCTTGCTTGTAATGCATGAACTCAGCAAAACCTTCTAGCCACCACACAACGTAACCATGTGCCAAGTTGTCGTTAAACGACCCGTATTGGTTAAAACGCGCATCGAGATAGTGAGTGTACTCATGCTCCAAATTGAGAATTGAAAGGTCATCGCCGTTAGCGTAACGGTAAGCTACAAAGCGAGCGACGTTACCCACTTCTGATGGGTTTCCTTCTAAGTACTGACCACCGTTGTCTGTGGTGTTTCCAAACAAGAATGCAGAGTAATCAGTGTAGCTACCTTTACTGCCAAACACCGCGACTTCAACTCGCTCGTTATTATCGTCGGCGACATGTTGTTGACCTGTGTTCGCTATTTGATGGAAGTCCGCCTCTTTCCCCGCGAGTACATCACAGGCTTCTTGTGATTGTGCTTGCGTTAAATCTTGAGAACGAATAATCGCAGGTCCTTGGCACTCATGACGATTGGGAAGTACACGCATTGCTAAATCACGCTTTGCTTGCTCTAAATCCAATCCATTCAAGCCGTCTGGCGCATAATACCCCATCATCTCAACCGCCGCTAACCAAAGCTTGTCATGCTCACTACCAAGTGGGTTTTGTACCATCACTTGCTGCATAAAACGCAGCGCTTTGTCTTTCGTTGATTTATCTGGGCTTGCTAGCAAACGACCGGTTTCACGCACGGCGTTATAAACAAGGAAGCTCGCATCAGTATCTAAAGCCCACGTGTTATCACGGGCGAATACCGCCAACGTATCGATGTGCTGGGTATGGCTCGCCATGTAATCGTAGAAGTCATCTCTAGCTGCGTGCCCTGCCATTGCTCGAAACAGGTTGTTTAACCCGTCGACCCATTGTGAGTCTTGCGCCGTTTCTTGATTAAAGTGACGTAATGCCGCAAGTTGCGCATCCATTGTTAGTGGCAATTGCTTAACGTTATCGACCATTAACGTCAGGCTCTTCATTGCCCCGACTTGTTCGCGACCTTGGTCTAATGCATTTGTATTCGCAAGAAAAGCATTGGTCGATTGAGCAAAACGTTGACTCAAGGCTTTAGAGAAATCTTCAGCTTGCGCGTTATAGCGAACGTAATAAGCGGCACGAACAAACTCACCAAGGTTTTCGATTTTACGGGCTTGTTGTACTTCCCCTCGATAGCCGGCAACTTCCAAGCTCAGCGCGATTTGAATGCGGCTAAGACTCGCTTCACTATAAATATTATTTAATGCATTTTCCGGTGCAGAGAACCAAGATCCATAGCACCTATTATTTGCAGCAGAGACAGAAAGAGCAAGATCAGCGACCTGTTGAAGATCAATGACATCACATTGATGTTCGGCAAAAGAGAAGCTGGAAACACTGGCAAGGATGCAAGCGATCGCCAAACGATGACGCGGGAATAAACGGGTATGAGACATACTACACTCATTAGTTAATTATATATTTTGGCTCGCCGTTATATTCCTTGCGATTATCAATGTGAATATAGTTGCTTATGATTTATGAGATTGGTTCAAAAAATAGATATTTTTCATAATTTTATAAATTTAAAAGCTTATGCTCACCTGATTAGATCATATTAAAACTACAACTAACACATACAAACTGTTGATAGTAAGACAGTTTATTTTCATGTTAATTAGATCAGATATGATAAAGCTATATTGTTAAGGACGAGCACAAGTAGTAAACTTGCGCCCAATTGTGCAACATGTTTTATACAGTGCGAGCACAGGTAAAGTCACTATTACCCTGTTAGTGGCGTACCACATATCAATACTAAAATTAGTGCTCGTAAATCATGACTCGTGCAGACCAAATAATAACTATTATATAAACCTAGGCTAAGTTAACTCCATGAAATTAAAGTTGTCTTTAGACTCACTGTTGGCTAGCAGTCTGCCTATCGAAAAGAAACAGCGAACGCTGATCGAGATCATGCTCAACGCCTATCTGCCTCAAGAACGTACTGTGCTTTTCCAAACCATTACAGACTATCGCAGGAGCCAATTAGAATCGCTCTTCCCTAAACATCAAAACAAAAGCTTATCTGTATTATTTGAATTGATGAGCTACCGCGATCTCCTACAACGATATCCAAACACTTTGTCGATAGAAATGGCTTCGCTGGAAGCCATCGTTGGCCAGTGTTATAAGCATTGGTTAGATTTTTGGTGTGAATGTGAAATTGCCTGGATAAAAGCAAAGGCACCCATCGATGTGAACGAGACACTTCATGTAGAACTACCTATCAAAGACAGTGCTTATTACGGTGCAATTATTGAACAGATAGAAGCTTCTTCACTTGTGGTACAAATACCCAGCCACCCTCAAGCCATGCCAATCTGTGATGCCATTGCTTTATGCAACCTTGAGGTTTTCATCAAAGGTGAGAAATGGTTTGAAATGTTACCTTTACTGCACCTATCACAAACAGGTAAACACTTTGTCTTACTCAAACATCCAACCGGTGAAGTACACACTACGCTGGTCTCATCTGCCTTAATTCAAGATTGGTCGAAGAATGAAACATGGCTAAGTTACGCGCCACCATTTAGCAATGGACAATGGCAATACTGTTTACCTAAGCAGGGTTACGATGATTTAGCAGGATTACAACTTTTCACACCACCAAAACTGCCGAAATGTCATTCTCTCGTAGAATTTGATAATCACTTCCAGTTACAATTGTCTGACAAAAACGCTGTGTGTGAAGTGTTGCGCTTGACAGTAAGTGGCAATACTCAACAAAAACTCTATTTTCTCTACCTTGCTCAGAAAGAATTGATGAATGCCTTACATCAAATAGAGTACAAAGTCGGCTTCACTATTATCGAGCAACCTTTCATGCTCCAATTTTATCAAGCTACCGATCCCAAAGCGTATTTCCATTCTGGATATTGCGAGTTGAATGACGACGGTACAACCATTTATCGTGGGTTCTGGAATTTCGAAGTGATGACCAAAGTATTCAATAACACCGATTTTCGTCGCTACAAGCGCACAGTGCGGGACAATAGAAAGCTCAGTTCTATAGAAAAAGTAAGCTCAGTAGATAAATCCAGTTCAGTAAAAAGAGATGAACATGTTTGATTTCGGCCTAGAGGCGATCGCTTATGCCAAAGCAATAACGCTCCTAATGACGGCAGCAATCGTCGTAATGTGGTTGCTCTACTATTGCTATCGCCTTAAACAAAAAAGAGAAGTAATCGCAGGCACGCATCATGTACCTTACATTGCTTATTCCGTCTGCATCATTGCTTGGATTGGTAGCAATGCTTATTTCCATACTGAGTTGTTACCGGAACTTGGCGCTTCGGCCGCTGTGTTTGCGGCAAAATTTGCCAACCTTGCATCTTTCTTTGCGTTTGCCTTCGCCTACTACTTCTCGTGTCAGCTCGCAGCCGAGCAACGCAATGGCAAAGTACACTTATGGCAACAAGCCATTTTCGTCAGCTCATCTGTCTATTCCCTGTTTATTAATTTAAGTCCAGGATTAACCGTTGAACACGTCGATATTACCGGCCCAAGCCAATTCGTTATTGAGTTTGGTCCTCATACGCCATACTTCTTTATCGGACTGGTGAGCTTTGTTGTCCTAACCTTAACCAACCTTGTCGCTATGCGAACCAATAGCAGCAAACTCATACTCGCCAAGACAAATTACATGATTGCGGGCATCTTAGTTTTCATGCTTTCAACTGCGACCATTCACCTTGGCATGACCTACTTCATGCGTGATTTCTCACTGACCTGGCTACCACCTGCTTTATCGATTAGTGAGATGATGTTCGTTGGTTATGCCCTGCTTACTTCACGCTTTTACAGTGTGAAATACCTCGCTTATATGAGTCTCAACGCGCTGTTAGTCTGCGCGATTCTAGTGATACCTTTCGGTGCAATCTTCATCCCACTGACCGATGACAATCAGTGGCTAGTAGCCATTCCTATCTGTGCGCTGATAGGCATTACTTGGCATGTACTCTACAAACGCGTGAGCCACTACGCCTCCCTCTTGGTTTACAGAAACAAGAAAACGCCAGTACAACAAATCCTTGCTTTGGAAGACGATTTCAAACTTTCGATTGATGATGCGATGCGTCGTTTAGGTAACCTGCTGCAGATACCAGAAGACAAACTGCGCCTCGTCAATAGCAACTACAACGAGACTTTTTACGAAGAGTACCTTTCAACCAATAAGTCCGTATTGTTATTCGATGAACTTTCTGAAGAACTCGATTACTCAGAGCCTACGAAAAGCTCTATCAAGGCGCTTTATGACAAAATGAGCTCGAATAACACCGCCTTGGTTATGCCTCTATTCGGCAAAGGCCAGTCTGTTTCGCACTTATTGATATCGTCACACAAGAATAACGACCAGATGTTCTCTAATGAAGAGATCCTAGCACTGCAAACCTTATTAACTCGTGTGCAAAGTACCATCGAAGCCGATCGTCGTATTCGCCAAAGCCGAGCACTAGCTAACTCGATTGCTCATGAAATGCGTAATCCTCTCGCTCAAGTACAATTACATTTTGAAGTGCTAAAGCAGCATATTGATAACCAAGCACCGGCTAAACAGATATTACTCGATATCGAGAATGGCCAAGCGGCTATTCAGCGTGGGCGTCAGCTGATTGATATCATCTTACGCGAAGTCAGTGACAGTTCTCCGGAGCACGGTCCCGTTACCATGACCTCTATTCACAAAGCGGTGGATCAGGCGGTAAGCCAATACGGTTTCGAGAATGAGAAGATTATTGAGCGAATTCGTTTACCACAACATGCTGATTTTGTAGTAAAACTCAATGAAACCTTGTTCAATTTTGTCATTTTCAACCTGATACGGAATGCGATCTATTACTTTGATTCTTATCCAGAAAGCCAAATAGAGATCAGCACTAAAGCCGGGTCATACGAGAACGTTCTGATCTTCCGAGATACAGGCCCGGGCATTGACGAAACCATAGCTCACAAGATCTTTGATGACTTCTTCTCTTATCAAAAAAGTGGAGGTAGTGGACTAGGATTAGGTTATTGCCAACGCGTGATGCGTTCATTTGGCGGCAAAGTTGAATGCCACTCTAAACTTGGTGAGTTTACAGAATTCCACCTTTACTTCCCTGTGGTGCCAAATGCACCCAAAGCAGATGCGCTTCGTACGCCTTACTTCAATGATTGGAAAAGTAATCAAACCGCAACTGAAAACAAAACCAACGCCAAGGTTAAGCCAGATAACCAAGCGGAAACGCAACATTCAGAACCAACAAGTACAGTAACCCCAGAAAACCATTTGGCTCCAACCGTGCTTATCGTCGATGATAAAGAAGTACAACGCACGCTTGTTCAGATGTACCTGAGTCGACTTGGTGTAAATAGCTTACAAGCCAAAAACGGTGAGAACGCCGTTGAGCTGTTCAAAACACACAAGGTCGATTTGATCTTAATGGACGTACAAATGCCGATAATGAATGGTTTTGACGCAAGCCAAATCATCAAGGCACGCTCTCCTCAAACGCCAATCATTGCTTTGTCCGGCGAATCAGGACAGAACGAGTTAGATATGATCAGCCAGTTGATGGATGGTCGCCTAGAGAAACCAACCTCTTTGAATGCACTGCAACACGTGCTCGATAACTGGCTTGATAAAGGCTGGGCGTCAAATGCTTCCAAAGAAGCCGAAGGTGAAGAGTAGATGGCTAATGACTAATGGCTAACAAGTTAATCAACGACTGATAAAAAAATCCCCTCAAGAAAGGTTCTTGAGGGGATTTTTATTTGGGGATATTTCAGGAATTAGAAGAAATACTAAAGCTCTTTAATCTCGATCTGACGCAGCGTTTCCATGTACTCCAAAGTTTCATCCACATCGACTGGCTCATATAAGTGCAACACTCCCGCCCAGCCTTCAGACACTTCAAAATCATAAGCTTCACCTGAGCCACAGTTAAATGTCACTGACACCGTGCCATCACCGTTATCACGCATGGACTCGCCCGACGCATAGAAATGCTCAGAATCAATCCAACCGTCCGCACCATAGGTTGTCAAAGAGTAATAACCACCACGCCCTACAAAGTCCAAGTTTGGTGTTGGAATCCTCCATTCTTGGCAGCTTATTGTCTATAGTGAAACAGAGCGACGTATTATTCCCATGCTCAAAGCTACTGGCCAATTCGCTTTCAAATGAATTTTCCTTTGTGCAGTTTCCTCACATGCCCAACATGCCAAATGGCGACATAGGCATGACTATCGGGCGTAAACATCGCAATCAACCGAAAATGCGCTGGTTGGAATCATGTATCGAAGAGGTATTCAGAGGCTAGGGCCTCTAAAAAGTAGAAAACAAAGCTCGCCCTTACTGGTGATTAGCCTCTGCCATCGCCGTTTCAATCAAATCCAGCAGCCATTTGTATTTAGCTGAATGTTGGTTTTTCTTATGAAGATAGGCGAACACCTCCATCTCCTCGGTTCCCTCTTCCAATCCCTCAATCGCGATTGAGCGCAATACACCTTTATGTTGTTCAATCACAGGAGGCATACAAGGGGCGATAATATTAGAGTGCTTGATCGTTTCAATTAGCCCAACGATAGAAGTCGTCCGAAGCGCCATGTTAATCGATTTACCTTGGCTTATGACTTCCTCTTCCAATCGCGAGTGCTTGTTTTGGTCGAAGTAAGCGAGGTCAACATGAGCGAAAGGGAACGCCAACAAATCATCAATCGTTGCGATGGACGCCTTGAAAGGATGACCTTCTCTTACTGCCAATACAAATTTTAAGTTTACGAGAGGTACGGCAATGATCTCGGCAGGCAAATTCTCAGCTTCGAAATGAACGACAAAATCAATCTCGTCACTCTTAAGTCTTTCTAAGGAATTTTGGGAGCTAGTATGACTTATCAGTCTTGAAGATGGACTTTCTACTGATAGCTGATGAAACAGAGCGGGAGTCAACCAAGGCAGAACATGAGGATTCGCATCAATTTTAAAATCTTCACTGAGGTCCACGGGATTAAACTGTTTTCCTTCTTCTATCGCCGTCACCAATCCGTCCAATAGCGGGAAAACGCGCTGATAAAGGTCGTCCGAATAAGGCGTTGGTAAAAACTGTTGATGAGACAGGACAAACAATTCTTCACCTAAGGACTCCTTAAGCTTCTTGATGCTTTGGCTAACCGCTGGTGTCGAGACAAACAACTTCTCAGCCGCTTTTCGCAAGCTCTTCTCTTGATACACCACCACAAACACTTTCAATAAGTTCAGATCGACATTGTTCAGTTTCATGAGACACCATAAAGCACTGCTTAACGAATGGTTAAGTTTATATTAATTAACTTAACAAAGTCCACTTTGTATAGTTATCCCACCTTCACGAAGTACACGGATGTAGTGAGATAACTCTATGAGGCAGCTATGTTATTACAACGTTCGATCCTTTCTCTAACCCCTCTTTTGTTGGCTAGCGGTGCTATCGCTGAAGAGACAGAAGTTCAAGATATGTCAGACCCATTGGCGGTCTACACACAAGCCGGCTTCGGCTACACCGACAAGGGCTTAAACCTAAAAGTTGGACAAACCTACGACACTGGTAGTGATACCACCATGGGCATGAATGTGTTTGAAATCAAAGGTATCGCTGGTGAGGCTATTGGTTGGAACGGTCGAGATGCAGACAACAGTGTTGATTCCATCCGCTTTAGAAACTTTGGTGTAGACCTAACTAATGGCCGAGGCACTCAAGTTGATATGTCTTGGGATTTCGATAGCAACCAAGGCAGTGCGTCTTACAGCTTTATTCAAGCATTACCACAAATGGGCATGTTTAACTTCTACCCGCTTGCAGGTGTCGGTGTTGCTGCAGGTGAAGAGTTGGTTGAAGGCACTGGAGGCGATCTCGACGCCGATCAGCTTCGCGACCGCTACAACATGCACGGTACTTTCTACGTCGCAGGTATGTACGCAAAAATGCAACTGACTGACAAGATTTGGCTGAACTATAACCCTATGTATTTAGGCACAATGTCGGGGTCTTCAACATTCAAAGATTTTGGCTTTGAGGGCAGTGATTCAGTACTCGCACATGAATTTGCAGCGAACTATCAGATCACTCCAAGAGCCAACGTTCGTTATTTCGCAAACTGGACTGAAAACACCAGTATCGAAGACGGTGATCACCGCATCGAATTTAACTATCAGTTTTAGCTAAGCATTTCTAACAAAGCAGTTTTAACTGAGCATTTCTAACGAACGGTTTCAAATTCAGCGAGAAGCTTCAAATAAAAAAACAAGCTTAGAATTTTTGAGGACACAACATGAACATTTTATCTAAAGCAATAGCCGGCACTCTCACTTGCCCACTACGATCAACAGCGATGCTCGTTTCTGTAACGGCCTTGTTTTCAGCAACAGCGATTGCAGGAAACGATAACCCAACAGAAACCCTGCAAACACGTGCGGGAGACTTCACCTTCGAAACCGACTTTCTTCATGGTATTCCGACACAAGAAAGTTCAGCGAAGTTGTTTGAACTGATGGACTATCAACGTGCGTCACAAGCTTACATTTGGTCAGTGCCTTTGGTTTCAAACTACGCATGGAAACAAGCTTATGCCGACATGGGCGCAGAGGACGGTCAAATTACTTATGTTGAGTCTCACGAATCTAAGCTAGGAGGTTTAACTTACAACACCTCTACGCCTTACGCGATTACTTGGTTTAACGTAGAAAAAGAGCCAGTCGTTATAGAAATTCCCACTGATGAACTGCGCGGTGCAGTGCACACCATGTGGCAGATCGGAATTTCTCAGATGACCGAACCGGGCGTCTACGTGGTAAAAGCAAAAGGAGCAGAAACACCGAGTAATCTACCAAAAAGCGCTAAGGTATTTGAATCGGATACCAATTATGTATTCTTCGGTGTTCGCTTAATGGCAGAGTCAGATAAGCAACGTATGAAAGACTTAGAAGCACTGAAAATTACCGATCTTAACGGCAAGCCACTGAGCGATAACGGCATAAACTTCCCTGAACGTGGTGAAGATGCCAAACACCCACGTGGTATGGCATTTTGGGAAACGTTGAATGAAGCTATCCAATCTGAACCTGTGGCAGAGCGCGATCGTATGATGCACGACATGCTACGTCCATTAGGTATTGAAAAAGGTAAAGCGTTTACGCCATCAGTTCAGCAGCGTGACATCTTAGAGCAAGCTGTCGTCATGGGTGAAGCTATGGTTAAGAACATCGACTTCAACAAAACGGAACGCTTGCCACACGCAGCTTACGGTAATGAAGGTAATTCGTGGGAAATAGCAACAGCTTCGACTCCGAACCAAGATCGTGACTACGGTATGGATCTCGATGGACGTGCGGCTTGGTTTTATGAAGCGGTGACCAACGATATTGCGATGCACGGTTTCGAAAACGGCGGTTGGGGTCAGATCTACCTAGACAACTACCGTGATGACAATGCAAATGGGCTTAATGGCAGCAATCACTATACTTTGACGTTGGATGGCGATGTGAATTTCGCCGATTTGTTCTGGACAATCACTGTTTATAACGTTGAGAACCGCGCCATCATCGACAACGACATTGAGCGTGCCGATGTGGGCTCAAACATCGAAGGAACGGTTAAAGACGCACAAGGCAATTACACCTTCCACTTTTCGCCAACCAAGCCAGCGGGTGTGAATGAAGCGAACTGGGTGCAAACTCGAGAAGACGAAAACTGGTTTGTTTACTTTCGAGCCTACTCACCAAGTAAAGCGTTTGTAGCGCAGCAGCCAGAAACCGTGTTGCCTAACTTTAAGCGTGTGAACTGATCATCTAGAGCGAGTCACATATGACCTGTTCACGCCAAAAATAACTATCAGGCTCACAGAGCAAAACAAAAGAGGAGCCTCAGGGCTCCTCTTTTTTACTTTGGCTAAATAGTAAAAACCAAGGGAATCGTCTTAGGAACCTAACCGAAGGTGAAGAGTCGATGGAAAGTAGCTAACAAGTTAATCAGCGACGAATAAAGTAACACCCGTTTCTTGGTTAATTGAAATGGATTGCGCTACTCCATTTCTTATCAACCTTAGACTGATAACATCCGAGCACCACTCGATATCAGAAACTCGAACCTCATCGTTTTGCGTCAAATTATGTACCGTGGCAACTTTAAGAACCGCTTCTTGGCTACGCAAAATCGTGTAAGCTAAATCACTGGTTGCAGGGTTGTCTGGCGCATACCCCAACAACAGAGTCGCTGAACTATCCGTTATCAGCTGCTGATTAAATTCGGTTTGTCCATCAATCGAATAACGTAAATTAGTGGACGCTTTAAGAGGCATCTCATGGCAACTCGTCATTCTTGCTAAAGGCCCATCTAGTGGATTGTCGCAACCTTGTGCCTCTGCCAAAGCACAGTGTTGTCCTCTGATATGCCAGACCAAATCCAACTGTTGTTGGTGAGGATTTTCCGCGGTATTGAATTCAATCGCCACATCCCCTAACCACAGAATTTGACGACGAAACACAACGTCTTTGTACGCGGCTAAATCCCACTGAACAATAGTATGGCTATCGACCGTCGGTAACTCACCACACCAATCTGTTTGTGTGTCTAACCATGCGTAGGACTGTTCTTTTACAAACGTATTCACCTGAGGGTTGGCTGGCGGTTGATTCTTCTGATTCACCGCCAAGGTGTTGTGCGTCACCGTATTTTTATAATACCCATAATGCAGTTCAGCACCGTACCCTGTTGTTCCCAAGTCAGGCAAAATTTCTTTACCATTTCGAGTAACGATCATCCCTAGTCGATCATAGTGATCATGCTCACCACCATACGGAGAGTGCTTAATTAATAGCATGTTATCGTGCTCTCGATCGTGCATGATCGTGACGCCTGATTGTTCTGCATGAATAGACTGGCACATGAGCAGCTCTGCCACAGGTAATGCATCAACACCGTACAACAGTGCGTCGATATTGTTGCGTGGCTTATCTTGATAGATGCTCTGCAACGCCGATGCAAATAAAGGGTCTCTGAACTCACGATACCCGAATTCGAACAAGTGGCTATGAGTTAACTTCTCTTGACCCGCAATACAGTCGTTCAGACGTGGAAAGTCACCCGTATTGATGAGTAGCTTGAGCGGGAACGCCAACATGGTATGGAAGTTTGGTACCGATTGTAGTGAGTACTCTGTTTTACATGCCATTTTTTCGAAATTCAGAAGTGCTTGTAAAGCGTAGTAATGATAATGGATAGAACCTTCAAACCATAAGCCCTCCCCCTTTACACCATACTCTAACTGATACTTCAAGCCATAAGGCGTGCTCACCGCAAAGTCGATGAATTTTCGGTCACCAAGTATCAAGCCTATCACACCAATAGTCGCAGAAATTTTCATTTCATGGTTATGCAATTGATCAGCTCGATGTTGCATCAGGAACCCAGCGCCTTCGCGTAACAAGCGCTGTTCAATAAATAATTGCTCTTCGGTATTCAACTGCTCTTTAACGAAATCATAGCCTCGGGCAAAATCAATATTGCAATTCGCTTCGCAAAGAGTCTGTGCATTTGCTTTTCCTGGACCGTTATATGGAATACCGCCGTGTTCTTCGTAATTCGGGTAGTATTCAGCATAACCCAATAAGATCTCACGAACTTTTTCGAAGTATTTGCGGTCTTGAGTAATGTGCCAAAGCAAGCCTAGGTCATTACACGCTTTAGAATTGAGCCCATTAAGCCAACGCCACCATGCTCCGTCATAAGGTTCCCCAGTAAGTACTTCGCCATCAACAGGGCACACATGTTCAGTGGGTCGGTCTCTATCCCAACTTAAGCGAACCCCATGCGTTGGGCAAAAATAATATAAATTCCATGTTGCGCGGGCATCGGGTGGAACGAGAGTGTCTGAAGTAAGCACAACCTGATTATCTTGAATAATTTGTTCGATGATCTCTTGGTTGGCATTTTGACGAATGACCGCCATTTCCTGAGAGGTAAACTGCAGCATAATGGATACCTATACTAAATCTTTAGATGAATGAAAATTGAAGTATTGTTTGGCGTTTTGATAACAGATGTTCTCGACACTCTGTTTAAGCAAAGGCTCATCATTCGGTAGTTCCCCGTCATCGACCCACTTACCAAGTAAGTTACATAGAATGCGACGAAAATAGTCATGACGAGAGAGTGACAACACGCTGCGAGAGTCGGTTAACATTCCTACAAAGCGCCCTAGCGCCCCTAAACTAGCTAGATCTTGAAGTTGTTTTTCCATACCCGCCTTATGATCGTTAAACCACCACGCAGAACCAAGCTGGACTTTACCTGGCTGCGCATCACTGTCTTGAAAGGCGCCTATGATTGACCCAAGCACTGGGCTATCTTTCGGGTTAAGGCTATATACGATAGTCTGAGGGAGTTGGCGGTCTTGATCTAACAAACTCAATAAATGACTCAGGTTTTCTGCAATTGGGTTGTCACTGATAACACTGAATCCCGTACCGCCACCTAGATCATCAAAGCGGCGCTTATTCACATTTGTTAAAACTCCAATGTGAACTTGCATCGACCAACCGTGCTTATGATAAGCCTTGCCAAGCACTTCAAAAACGGCCGTCTTAAACTGCGAAATTTCTTCACTATTCAGCGCATCACCACATTTGACATTTGCTATAGCTTGATCAAGTACGTCAGGGTAATAGTGCGAAAAATCTACAACTTTTAACCCTAAGTCAGATAATCGACAGTTGTGTTGTGCAAAAAAGTCCACACGAGACGTGATTGCTTGAGCATAGCTTGCGAAATCGACGACATTAATGTCAGTGATGAACGCCAGTGAATTGAGTGTATTTTGAAAACTACTTTGATTCTCTATTTCAATCAGACTGTCAGCACGAAATGTCGGCAAGACTTGTACAGAAAATCCTGAACGATTCAGTTTATCGTGATAGCTCAGATCGCTAAGTGGATCATCAGTGGTGCACAAGGTATCGACTCGACTCTCTTTAAGCAGACTTTGGAATCGGTGAGACTCTTGGCTGAGTTTTTGATTACAGTGTTGCCAAATAACCTCGCAATTCTCTGAGTTGAGCAGTAAATCGAGACCGAAGTATTTCTTAAGCTCCAAGTGACACCAGTGATACAGCGGATTGCCGATCAGATACGGCATGGTCTCACACCACTTTTGAAACTTTTCATAATCACTCGCATCACCTGTGATGTAATACTCATCGACTCCGTTACTTCGTAATGCACGCCACAAGTAGTGATCGCAACTCAACCAAGCCTGAGCAATATTGTCGTATTGATGGTTGTCATAAATCTCTTTGGCCTCTAAATGGTTATGATAATCAATAATGGGAAGCCCTGCCGCGTAATCGTGATATAAACGCTTAGCAGTGTCCCCCTTCAATAGAAAATCTTTATGTATGTATGAAGACATAATTCAAACTCTTGTAGAAAACTGTATTGATAAACTTTAGGGAAAAATTCATTCATGAAATTGTTTCCTAAAGCCCCTCTACGAGGTGGTTCATATAAGCCAGAGAGTGTCCCCTCTGGCCTATACCCTTGTTACTTTTACATGGCTAGCTATTGCCGATTACTTGGATGTAGATACTTCTAAACGAGGCGTTTTTCTCGCACTCTTTAATAACAGAGAACCCACAGTCACAATTACCGCGCCACAGAAGACAAAGGCCATGCGACCCCAGAACGGGTTCGGGATTAGTACCATCGCCGTTACAAGTGCACCGAAAACCAGAATGAGCTTGCCTAGCATATCGCGTTGTTGGCGATCCATTTCATCTTGTCCTTCCTCTTCGATAACAGGAGTCGCAACATCACTCCAAAACTCTTTAAGTTCTGTATTTCTTTTGCCCACTGGCTCTTTGTAGAACTTAGTTGTTAGACAGAAGAAACCACCCGTGATCACAAGGTGCCCAATAACCCCAAGCAGAACTTTTAGGTCACTCGCTTCACGTCCCGTGAACGGAACCTCTAAGTTTAATAAATTGGCAACAACGTCTGCTGTAAGCACAAAACTCACGATGTAAGACACCAGCATGCCCACAGCCAATGTCGCCCAAGCTGCCCAGTCGGGCGTTTTCTTAATAAACATACCGAAGAATAACGGCACTAGAATTGGCATCTGTAACAGCGTACTTACGTACATCATTGCGTCGAAAAGGCTCAAGCCACGAAGAGAGTTAATGAACAGAGCTACCATGATGATCAATATGCCGAAGACCATAGTCATGAATTGACTCACTCGCATCAGCTTCTTGTCATCCGCGTTTTTGTCTATGATTGGTGCGTAAAAGTTACGCACGAACACACCTGAATTTCGGTTTAGACCTGAATCCATTGAAGACATTGTTGCCGCAAATACAGCCGACATAAGCAGTCCCACCATACCAACCGGCATGACGTTTTCGACAAACACTAGGTAAACTGCATCCGCTGCTTTACTACCAAGTTCAGCCGCATGTACAGTTGCCGCTTCAGGATAGATAATTGCCGTTACCCAGGGTGGTAAGAACCAAATCGCCGGCCCAATCAGCATTAATACGAACGCAAGTAGGGCGGCTTTACGTGCGTTAGTAGAGTCTTTTGCCGTTAAGAAGCGATAAGAATCTTGCATGTTGTTGATGTTTTGCAATTGCTTAACGAACATGAAGATAAACCAAGATACGAACAGCAATGGATAGTTCATATCAGAGCCCATGACACTGTCGGCAGGGAATTGCTCGATAAGATTCGCTGGGCCACCAATTTTTGCCAATGCAGCTACCGCACAAACCACGGTCACCGCCATTATCACAACCATTTGTACAAAGTCTGAAGCTACTACACCCCACGCTCCGCCCAACACCGAAATAAAGAGAACAATCAAACCAGTCACAACGATCGTGGTTTCGATATCAACTTTAAACACAGCACTAACGAAAAGTGCGAGACCATTTAGCCAAATACCGGTGTAGACCACGCTTGTCGGCATTGTTGCCCACGTAAACACTTGTTCATTCGTTGCACCGAAGCGACGACGCACACCTTCAATAGGTGTAACAACACGCATTTGTCGAAAGCGGTATGAAAAGAACAACCACGAAAGTAGAAAGCCAAATGCGTTCGCCATAAAAATAACCATGATTGGGAAACCATCGGTAAAAGCTTTACCCGCAGCGCCAGTAAATGTCCAGGCACTAAACTGCGTCATGAATGCGGTAGAGCCAACCATCCACCACAACATCTTGCCTCCTCCACGAAAGTAATCACTGGTAGAACTGCCTGCAAAACGTTTGAAGATGACGCCAATCGCTATCATAAAGATAAAGTAGACACCAACAACGAGCATGTCGATATTCATTACGAACCCCTTTTCATTATTGTTCCGTTTAAGTGATTTAATTTTTAAAATGCCGTTTCATTATTACATTAACGATATTTTATTTAAGGGTTTCCTGTGATTTTTGTGATCCAAACAATGCAAAAGTCATACAAATGAGATCGAGTTTGGATTATTGAGTTCTGCGCTTTTTAATTTAAAAAGATCATTGATGGATATTTAGATACATCGTGGCGAGAAGGGGCGAAAATAGATCAAGTAACCTAGGGGTATAGCGACCAAATTACGCGTCTAGGAGGTATACCAAGCCATGACTCAGGCGCCGATTGCTTTTGTATTAACTAAACATCAGCTATTAGTTATCCAAACTCCTGATATAAAAAAGCCAGCCTCATTGGGCTGGCTCTCTGAAATCAAGCGTTTCAATTAGTCCAAAAGCGAACGGACATAATCAGCAATTGCTTGGTTTTGGCAATTATCAAAGAAACACTGTTGGAAACGAGGGCTACCCACAGCAGTCTTCACTAGATCTTGATCGATAGCGCGCAGTGAATCAATAAAATTATCCTTCACTACCGCTGCTTTTACCTCATTAAGAAGCGCGGCATTGCGTTGTTGTGGCTCTGCTCGCTCTAACGGGTAACCTTGACCACGCTCACCTGTGAAAGCTTTTTCAAAGATGTAACGAACGTTCAGTTCACCAGCCCAACCAAAACCTTTCGCAAAAGCGAGCGCGATAGCGTTGCCGTTGTTGATTTGGTTGAACAAGAACGCATCAGAAGGTTCTAAACAGTAACCACAAACCACGCCTGGATGTAAGTTCAGCGACATCAAAGCACCTTGACCAGTGCCACATCCTGTCACAACAAAGTCAACAGCCTTTGAGTTAATCAGAATGCTCGCCATAATACCTAGATGAATATACGTTAAGTGGTGATCGTTCTCATCTGTCATTCCTAGGTTGAAAACATCGTGACCAAAACCACCAGCAACTGACTCTAGTTCAGCTGATACCATTGCATTTTTGCCTGCTTGACTGTTTTCCATCATTAATGCGATTTTCATTTACTTTCTCCCGCAGCATTACTGCAAATTTAAAAATTAGTGCTCAAGTGTTCGCTCTAAAAAATTTAGAGCTTAAACAAAGTCTTTACGCATTGGCGTAAAGTTATCAATTAATACGCCGGCTTCTAGGCAAACACAGCCATGTTCGATACCCGGCTCTTTGTACATAGTGTCGCCTGCGCGCACCACTTTCGTTACATCGCCAATCGTGAACTCAAAGGCTCCCGACAAAACGTATGTGAGCTGCTCATGAGGATGGGTATGCAACGCACCAACTGCGCCTGTTTCGAAATGAACTTCTACAGCCATCACGTTCTCGCTATGAGCAAGCACCTTGCGGGAAACTCCCGCGCCAAGATCTTCCATTTTCACGTCTTCGTTATACACAAACATGTCGTTTTTATTCCTGTTGTTGCGGCGTAATTTTGCACTTGGCGTTATCTTGGTATAGACGAAAAATAGTAACGAGGTTAATCCCTATCACTGATATTTCCATCAGCGAGCCACCAATTGAACCAATAATCAGATTATTAGTTAGCCAGCATGCAGCTCCCAATAAAAAGCCGACTCTTAGTGCAATACCATTCAATCTAAATATTGAGTACGTTCCAATAATCGTTCCGGCTAAAGGCAGAAGTTGATACCAATGCTGAGCAAAACCGATTCCGCTACCAACTGCGAGGGCAATAAAGAACCCTGCAGCCCACAGCGATTTTGTGTACATAGCAGTGCAAGTCCTGAGTGCTGAAATCAAAGCACCGATTGCCGATGTAATAGAACCCAATAATAAAAAGTGGATAAGATGGTTAACGTTCAACATCAACATGACCACTTTGAGCTTTTTGTCGTCCTTCTGGTAAAAGGTCGAAAGGCCCAGAAGGAAACTTAGTAGCCCTACAGCTTGTGCAACGATCTCGTTAACCATCTTATATTACAAAAATCGTTAGCGTGCTAACCATCCACCATCGACAGCAATGGTATAACCATTAATATAATCCGATGCAGATGATGCTAAGAACACACATGGGCCAGCGACATCTTTAGGTGTACCCCAGCGATCAGCAGGAATGCGCTCAAGAATAGCTTGGTTACGATCAGCATCTTCACGCAGTGCTTGAGTATTGTTGGTTGCCATATATCCAGGTGCAATCGCATTGACATTAATGTTATCGCTAGCCCATTCGTTCGCCATCGCGCGGGTGATACCCATTACAGCACTCTTAGACGCTGTATACGAAGGAACACGAATACCACCTTGGAAAGAGAGCATTGATGCGATATTGATGATCTTGCCGCCAGTACCTTGCGCTTTAAACTGCTTCGCAACCGACTGAGACATAAAGAAAACAGTCTTAGTATTGATGTTCATTACGTCATCCCAGTTTTGCTCAGAAAACTCAATCGCATCTTCTCGACGAATGATGCCGGCATTATTAACAAGGATGTCGATACGACCAAATTCAGTCAGCGCTTTATCTATAATTCCAGGAATCTCTTCTTGCTTTAGAAGGTCGGCACGTACGTCTAAAAACGTATGGCCCGCTTTATTCATTTTTTCAATGGTATCTACTGGCTCAACACGATTAACGCCCACCACTTTACATCCAGCTTCAGCCAGACCAATTGCCATACCTTGACCAAGGCCAGTATCACAACCCGTCACTATCGCTACTTTACCTTCCAGATTGAATGACTCTAACATCATGTTTGCTTCCTCAATTACGTTTAGTGTTGTGGCATTTCTGTAATGTCGCCCACTCGATTTAGTCATACAATAAAACATAAAATCATTGCTGACAATTATTTTTGAAACGACATTTCAAAAATAATTTCTACTTATCCTAAAAGTTTGAAGTTGATCGTTATCTTTTTTATTTTTTTGAAAAGGCTTTTTAGAAATTACGAAAAATGGTATTTTGTCTTGATATTAGATAGCTCAAAGGAAGAAAAATGGAGAAGTCCACCCAGCCAGAAGCCGTTTCATCGGTATTAAAAGTTTTTAATATTCTTGAATCTCTGGGGGAACAGAAGGAAATAGGCGTATCAGACCTTTCACAGCGTCTAATGATGTCTAAGGCCACTACCTACCGCTTTCTACAAACCATGAAAATGCTTGGCTATGTATCTCAACAAGGCGAAGCTGACAGATACTCACTTACATTAAAGATGTTTGAGCTTGGCTCAAAGTCACTCGAGTGGGTTGATATGATCACAATCGCCGAGAAAGAGATGCGTGTGATTTCAGAAGAGACCAATGAAACCATTCACTTAGGTGCGTTGGACCATGGCTCTATCATCTACATACACAAAATCGATTCTAGCTTCGCCCTACGCATGCACTCACGCGTTGGTCGAAGAAATCCTCTGCATACGACTGCGATTGGTAAAGTATTATTGGCAGAACGTGACGAAGAATTCGTTCGCACTCAGTTGGCAGACGCCGAATTTGTGAAAAGTACAAAAAATACCCTTGAAAATGTCGACCAACTTGTCGATGAACTTAAAGCGGTTAAGCTACAGCACTTTGGCGAAGATAATGAAGAACAAGAGCCAGGCTTACGTTGTATCGCAGCTCCAGTTTACGACCGCTTTGGTACCGTAATTGCCGGTGTCTCAATTTCATTTCCTACTATTCGATTTGATGAAGAGAAAAAAGCTTACTATGTGGAGTTACTGCACAACGCAGGCAGAAATATATCCAAGCAATTAGGGTTTAATGATTACCCAATCAAATAATAAAAAAGGCAGCAATTATTGCTGCCTTTTTTATTACGCGTTGTCCCATCGATTACCAGCCCAAGAATCATGACAAGCCATGCTATGTGTAAATAGAAAGACTTATAGATCAGATAAATAGCTTCCACCGTCATCAGATCGCACGAAGACCTGCAAACCTATAACCCACCATGAACGATGTTCTCAAAGATCCCCTAAACCAGATATTCTAGGGATTTAGAAACAATCCCATGATTTAAAAGAGTAAAAGGGTTATACATAATGATGTGTTATCTAAATGACTGAAAATATCATGACGCTCACAGAGATCCTTAAAACTCCCAATGTCCGCTACTTCTTAATGTTTCGAAGTAGCTACTTTGCGCGTTTTTATTACCCTATTTTCACCCTACTCTATTTAGATTACGGCTTAACCCTGTCTCAGTTTGCCATGCTAAACGTAGTCTGGGCAGCCACCATTGTGCTTGCTGAAGTACCGTCGGGCGCATTCGCCGATACCTTAGGCCGTAAGAAACTGGTGGTGCTATCTTCGATTGTGATGTTTGTTGAGATCGCGATGATCGCCTTAGTGCCAACCGGAAACCCTAACTTGGTGTTCATTGTCTTTCTAATTAATCGGATTCTCAGTGGCTTAGCGATGGCACTGGCGAGCGGCGCCGACGAGGCATTAGCTTACGACACCTTAAAAGAACAAGGCAATGAAGAGTTGTGGCCCCGAGTGCTGCAAATCCAGCTTCGTGTCGCCTCAACTGTCGGTATCTTTGTCACTCTAATTGGTGCGGCGATGTACGATGTGAACTTTATGGCGAACATCTTTCATTTCTTTGGACTAGCGGAGCCAGAAAGCACTAAAGACCTGATGCGTATTCCCGTGTTCGCCACCTTATTTGTTGCGACGATCGCCATCTATGCCGCGATTAATATGCGCGAAGAGAAAAAGGTGATGCCAAGCGACCAAACCAAATTAGCAACCACCATCGCAAGCCTCAAGTTAACGATCGATGCAGGTAAATGGGTATTTGCTACGCCTTACGTGCTGTTCATCTTGCTCTACTACAGCCTATTCGAACACACCTCGCGAATGTTCCTAACCATGAACAGCCAATACTATCTGGCCATTGATATTCCAATTATCTACTTTGGTTTTATTGGCGCGGGTATCAGCTTGCTTAAGATTATATTGGCAGGGCAAAGCCGAAGATTGGCAGAAAGCATCGAGCCCAAAACCTTTATTGTGTTCATGGGGTTAGCAAGCATGGCGACCTACTATTGGATCAGTTTAGGTTGGTCGATTTATGGCGTAATTCCCGCGTTGGTACTGATCTTTATCATCATGACGATGAACATATTCATTAGCTACCATCTGAACAAAAAGACGGAATCACACAACCGAGCGACCGTTCTCAGTTTCAAAGGCCTGATGTTTAACCTTGGGTATGGCTTGATCGGTATTTTGTATGCCTACTACTATAAATTGGTGTCTCAGAGCTACACCGCACAAGAGATAGAACAAAACCTCGACTTCTTAGCTTCACTGTCTTCGTTCTTCTATTACTTCACCTTATTGTTCGTTTCGATCAGCGTACTGTTCTATTTCAAAAACAAAAAAGGACCCATTTTTTGAAGGGGTTAGCTGTATTTTGTCGAAATTAAAGCTTCACCTCTGGCTATAACAAGACTAAGTCGCTTCTTATATTGGTATGGTTTGTTAGTATAATCATTAATTTATATAACACATGGAAGCGTCATGTCTTTTAGTTGGATAGCTTTTACTCTTCTTGCTGCCTTCAGCCAATCTTGGCGTAATGCATTTCAAAGCAAATTAAGTGGCACAATGAGTGTGGCGGGAGTGACGCTGGCTCGCTTTATTTGGGCTGGCCCTATTGCACTTATTTACCTATGCGCGCTCTATCAATGGCAGCCAGTCGCTGTTCCTAGTTTTTCCGGCAAGTTTGGCTTTTTTATCGTTGCAGCAGCCATTATGCAGATCCTCGCGACCGGTTTAATGGTGATGCTATTTAAACTCGAAAACTACGCGATTGGAGCCGGACTCGCTAAGTGTGAGGCTCCCGTTTCGGCAGTGCTTTCTGTGTTGTTCTTTGGTACCGCGTTAACGGTGACAGGTTGGATAGGAGTACTTATTGGCACGTTAGGCGTGCTAATAATGAGCAGCTCTTCCGGTTGGCGAAGCCTCTCTCCCAAAGTCTTTCTCTTAGGTATGGCTTGCAGCACAGCCTTTGCTTTAACGTCTCTTTGGGTACGTGAAGCTAGCTTGAGTATTGGCCTGCCCTTCCCTCATAGCGCCGCATGGGTGCTGTTTCTCGTCATTTCCCTTCAGACAGTGATTATCTGTACGTATCTTTTTTTCAGAGAACGCGACACATTGCGCCAGATCTTTACCAAGTCGAAACTGGTGGTAATGACAAGCCTAGCAAGTGTAATTGGTTCTCTTGGCTGGTTTAGCGCGATGTCACTTCAAGCCGTGCCTTATGTAAAAACATTAGGGCAAATCGAAGTAGTCTTTATGGTATTGATCTCTTACTTCTGGTTGGGGCAAAGTATTGCTCGCAAAGACATTCTTGCGCTGATCTTACTTTCTATCGCAGCTGTGTTGGTAATGTGGCAGTAGTTGAACTACGTCATACCGTGGTGTTTAATCATTCCCTCATTCCTTACTTGGTTGAATCACTACAGTCTGGCATTATGCGCTCGAGAAATCCGTGCACATTCACGGTATAGATAGCACGAAGGTAGTCAGTGTTAGAAAACAACCAACAATTAAGTAACCAATACGACGAGCAGGGTTACTTTGTTCTCAGAAATTATTTCGATGAAGCTCAAATTGCATCGCTTAGAAAAGTCGTACTTAAATTCCATGAATCGTGGAAGGCCGACAACGAAGAGTTCTATCAAGAAGAAGCGTTTAACTCGTCTCTAATTACGGGAAGCCAATATTTACCTACTGATGATAGAACTGCACTCTTTGATTTCATTAGCTCAAAAAAAGTCATGGATGTCGTTGATGCGGTAATTCCGAACAACCCTGCATTCATGAACACGCAACTATTCTTCAACCCTGTAAACCCGGAGCAGAAAGACTTTTGGCATCGTGACTGTCAATACGATTATGACATTGATGACCAGATGAGAGTAATACTAGAAACGCAAGTATTACACCTACGCGTCCCCTTATTTGATGAACCCGGAATGGAGCTCATCCCCGGAACACACAAGCGATGGGACAATGAAGAGGAATACAATGTTCGCCAAGAAGTGAATGGTAAAGAGAGCAGTGATGACATCTCTGGCGGGAAGCAAATACCGTTAGCTGCAGGCGACTTGTTGGTATTTTCGGCGGATATGATCCATCGAGGCCGATACGGGCTGGATCGGTTGGCTTTGGATATATTGATCTTTGATTCTGCGGCCGATTATGTAGACTACGTCGATGACGATTGCTTGCCAACTCCATCAATGTTGAACAAGTTTAACGATCCTAGATTGTTTATGAACACGCTACAGTTAAAATCGATGCTGTGCTAGCAATCAATTAACATCGCGAATTTTTAACAAACTAGAGTAGAGAATATCGCACATATTACGGCTTAGAGTTGAAATATCTAATCCCAGATCGCTGATTTATGATTGGCGAGACCACGCCCTTATCTGCGCAATTTCATCTTCATCGATATTTAAAGATTGCAGGAATTTGAGATGTCCTAGCGGCTCCATCTGCTCAAAGCGTTTGTGCCAATTGATCATACCCTGTTCATCCATTCCTGATTCTTTAAGTATTTCTGTCCAACGCTCTTTGGTGAGTAGGCCTTGATTAAGAAGTTCAGGGTCTTTGAGTAACGCCATTATGGACTGTTGCTGCTGGCGCAATTTTTGAATTTCTAGATCGAGGGCAGCAAACTGTTGTCTTAGTACCACATCTCGGTCTTCATCCTGAGATTGCTGTAGCAGGCTCTCAATCTCACTGACGGGAATACCATAAGAGCGATAGGCAAGTATTGATCTAAACCTATCAAGTTCTCGCTCTCCATATTGGCGATAACCGTTAGATGCTCTAGCTGCGGGAGTAATTAGCCCCTTTCGCTCGTAGTAGAGAACCGTTGTTCGACATACCTCAAGTTGCTCACAAAAT
This sequence comes from Vibrio sp. PSi01, assembly GCF_054960695.1. Taxonomy (NCBI): domain Bacteria; kingdom Pseudomonadati; phylum Pseudomonadota; class Gammaproteobacteria; order Vibrionales; family Vibrionaceae; genus Vibrio; species Vibrio sp. PSi01. Next base: position 477,485 of record NZ_JBHNYN010000002.1, on the reverse strand, counting down.
TGTTTGATGCTCAACACTTAGGGCTATCCTCTTTGGTTGTTTGATAGTGAGACCAAATCAATGGAATCAATGCACTGATAAGAATAATCAGTGCGCCAATCATTGACCATAAATCAGGAATTTCAGAAAAGACAACTAAGCCAATAATAAGTGAATAGATAATCTTTACATACTCAACATTGGCAATGATGTTGGCTTGCACCCATTTATATGCAGAGATACCAACATACTGAGCAAACGAAGAGATGATGCCAACTAACAGCAGTAGCATAAAGTCTTCGACTGTTGGTGTGCGCCATAAGTAAAGGGTTGGTATTAATGTCATCAAACCAATTGCCAGAGCTTGGTATGCCATCAATGTTATCTTTGGTTCGCTCTGTGCCACTTTCCTAACACACACTACCGCTACCGACGCGCCTAGTGCGGCAATCACGCCAGATAAAACATAAAGGTTATGGCTTGCAAAGGTCGGTCGAACAACCGTCATTACCCCGATAAATCCAACCACAATCGTGAAAATTCGACTGCTGGTGATCTGCTCTACCAATACGAAATGAGCGATTAGAGCCACAAAAAGTACCTGCAGAAAACCGAGTGCTGTTGCGTCAGAAAATGGAATGTTGCTCACTGAAATAAAGCCAAAATATAGAGCGGTAAAAGCGCCTAGTATTCTTAGTAGGTGAAGCGATATTTTGTTGGGCTTAAGCAGCACACCAATATTTTTTCTGATCGCAGGCAGGAGCAAGAGCATAAAGATGAGCTGGCGAAAGAACAGGATCTGAAATGTGTCATAGTCTGTACTGAGTTGTCGAACAAATACCCCAACTATAGTAAACAGTGCTGTAGATATAAGGGCAAGAGTGATCCCTTTCATTGTCGATGAAAGGTGGTTAAAGAGCTGAAGTATCTTTGATTGCTGTAAGTCTCGTAATTGGTACAACGAAATGTGCCTCTTTAGTCATGATAAGTATAAGGCTAATCATTCTAAAGTCGTTACCTGTAGACAGGTCAAGTGATATGAGTTGTTAACGGATAAAAGTAGTCTCTTTGAAACATGAAAAAGGGTAATTCTGAGTTAAAAATTGACGTTGGTTAAGATTTAAAGTGACAAGGTTTTGGACAAAATAATAGCTCGTCCTGTTTTTCAAATTGCTTACTCAAAGTGACAGAGGTAGTTTGCGTTATTTTATGCAGGGCCTTTAGAAACCGTTGTCTATCAGCCTTAGCTCTTATATGTCACTCTCATTTTGATCGATTTCAATTTTTTCGATTAAATGCAACCTATAACGCCTAGTTTCACTATCGTCAAACTCAGTTTCCAGCCAAATATCAACTAGTTTTATTGCTAGTGTCGGTTCAATAGTCAAGGCTCCCAAAGTAAGTACATTAGTATCATTATGTCGCCTAGCCTGCTCAACAGTATGGGATTCAAAGCCCATCACAGCTCTTATACCATTAACTTTGTTAGCACAAATATTCATTCCTACACCTGTCCCACAGATTAATATGCCCATATCTACGCGTTTAAGTTTAACCAATTTGGTTACTTTATCTGCATAGAGCGCTGAATGTGTACGTTCCTTATTTCCTGTACCCATATCAATAACGGTATGGCCTTTATTTTCAATATGAGTGACAAGCTTCTGCTTTAATTCAAGTCCAGCGTGGTCATTACCTATTGCAACTTTCATACAATTACTTTCTACCTCATAGGTTTTATATAAATGTAGTGGACAATTAAATTTAGCCACATAGCTCGATGAAAAAATATACCAAATGATGCCAGAGTGAAGCATATATTGAATCAGCCGAAACAAAGAACGGAATATTTCTGCGTTACGATGTTCCCCCTCCTCTCTTCTGCACAGCAACGTATCAATGAGTGGACTAAATTAGCATCTCACGGATAGTTTCAAGTATTACAAATCTCCAATCAAGTAGCCAATTCATTGAGCTATTACAAACTGCCCATCAACATGATTGGGAGCGTTAGGCGACGACATTTTTTACTGTCTCCGGTTCCTTTGCTTACTTAGTTTACCTCTAAACCATGCGGCATTAATAACGTGTTCCTTTTCCTATTGATTAGTTGTTATGTCTTTTTGGACAAATTTACACCAACCAGAGAGCTGTGATTTAAACACAGAAAGTGTAAGAAAATGTAAATAATGTAAATTCAATGCAAATGTAAATCATTGTCATTTACCTTGCGGAGGAATAAACGACTCGTTAGACGTCATCAAAGAATGAGCGCGGTTCAGGTTACGGATAATTTGTTTCTTCCATCGCTTAAACAACGACAGGGTCTATGGAAGCCAATACGGTCAATCTTTGGTATTGGCGAAACTGGTTACGCGAAGAAAAAATCTAACGATGATAAAAAATAATAAATAGGAGTTAAAAGTACAGTGTTTTTCAAAACAAAGGTATCGCTACTAATCAGTGCAGTATTAGCGAATCAAGCATTTGCAGAAAGTCATACGACTGAAGAGCCAATGGTGCCAGCTGAAACAATGACAATTGTGGGTAGCGAGTTTGCTCATTATAAGAATGATACCAACAACACCGCTATGCGTATGGAGATGACTCAATTAGAAACTCCGGGGCAAATTACGGTCATAGACAGTTCAATGTTCGAAGAGCAAGGGGCAAGTAGTCTTGGAGAAGTTTTAGAGTATGAGTCAAGTGTAACAACAGGGAATACCAAAGGGCACAACATTGAATACTTTACCATGCGTGGTTTTGATGTTGGTAGTGGTAGCGGGATCATGAGAGATGGTCATCAACTCTGGTCGTATTACCCACAACCGACCGAGCTACTAGAACGAGTCGAGGTGTTAAAAGGTCCATCAAGTTTACTTTATGGTCAATCAGAGCCTGGCGGTCTAATTAACATGGTGACAAAAAAGCCAACGTCTGAGACGCAACTCATTTTGCGCCAAGACATTGGCTCTAACGATAAATCTAAAACTATGATAGATCTCAGTGGCTCACTTAACGAAGATCAATCTTTGCGCGCAAGAACTATCCTAGTAAAGGATAGCTACAGCTCTTGGCGCGAATATGCAGATGGAAGCAACCCTCAAACAGAACGCATGATCGGTGCACTAATGGTTGATTATGACATCAATGAAAAAGCGATGTTATCTCTGCATTATGACTATTTTGATTATGACGGTGATGTTGATACTGGCTCTTACATTGTGGATGGTAAGCCAGTTGCAGGCAGCAAATATATTTGGGACGCTGATTGGGCTAATACTGATATTAAAGTTCAAAACTACGGTTTTGACCTTCTCCTATCACCAAGTTATGACACCAACATAAAGACGGGATACAACGCCCAAAGATATGAACGTGATTATCGTTACACATGGACTAACTTTAGCAACTATGAAGAAAATGGGACTGTCACTCTGACCCCCGGTGAACAGTATGACGAGTGGAACCATGATACCGCTTATGTTGATCTTACCCACAACTTCGATTTAGTTGGAACTGAGAATACTCTATTAATTGGTGCGAACTACTTGAGGTATTCTTTCGACCGTATAAATCATACAGGTGATGTAGTTAGTGCAAGTGTTGGAGAGTCTGTCGACTTCCCTGAATCGTTGAATACTAGCATAAGAGCGTCTTCTTACGATCTTTGGGGTACTTACATCCAAAACTTAACAAAATTCAATGATCAATGGCATCTTCTAGTGGGTGTTCGTTATGACGAGAAACATGATGATATTACTGAAAGCCAAGTTTCACCAAAAGCAGGGATTATTTACCACCCTTCAGATAATAGCTCTATTTATGTCCAGTACTCAGAAAGTTTCATTCCTCAAGGTGAAGTGGGTACATCTTATATAAACGAAGGTGAAAAACTCGACGCTGAATTAGGTAAATCTTATGAAGTCGGAACCAAATGGGAGCTATTTGATCGTCGCTTATTTTTGACTGGGGCTTTGTTTGAGACAACTTTATCGAACATTCAACTAAGCGTTGAAAACCCAGATAATGCAGATGAAGATATTTTGACTCAAGATGGCGAACAGGTTCATCGAGGAGCTGAATTCGCAGCACAGGGGCTTGTTAGTAGTAAGTTAAGTCTTTCAGGATCTGCTACATATCTTGATGCAGAGATAACAAACAGCGCTTCTTACGAGGGTAATGTACCAGCGAATACACCTGAGTTTTCAGCGTCAATATGGTCAAATTACAAACTTAGAGATGACACCAATCTAAATCTAGGCGTTGTCCATGTCGGAAGCCGCTACGGTGACTCAGGTAACACTTTCAAGAAAGATGCATATACGCGTATTGATACCGGTATCTCTTACACTCAGAAGTACAACGACCTCAACATCGTAGCTCGCTTCAATATTGAAAATCTATTTGATACTGATTATCTAGATGGAGGCGGCAATACAAGAAGCACTCAATTAGGTGGTGAGGATGTTGATATTGGTGAGGGTCGAAATTATATGGCTAGCATCCAATTTGAATATTAATTAGCTGGCTCTCAGCTTAAGCCATTGCAACCAAAACCGTTTTTCAATAGGTGTGATGTTCGCGATGGCTTTTCTGATTTTAGGTTAAGTTATAAGCTGATTGGTTTTTACCTTTCAGCTTATAGCTTTAGCTATAATATCAGGATTCATTTAACACCGACCTTACTTTTAGGCTTCTTACCAAGGAAGAACTTGCCTAGATTTAAGTGCTCCTTTCCCCTGCGACACCTAGAGGCAATCAGAAGCCAGTATTTAACTCCATCTATCAGATACCTACCCAGAATATCTCTTAAAACGAATTGGCAGAGCGACTTTCGTAAGTCGATATAAAACAAAGAAACGATGAAGAATAATTTTATTTGTAGAAGAGTTTAGATCTAGTCTATTAATTGGTTTTGTCAGTAACCTTGGTGCATAACAATAGCTATTGTGTCAATGCTTTGGACACTCGACTAACATGAACTAAGCTCATTAGCTTAATTGATGGTTTGATGATTAGCTGCGCACTACCTACTATAAATAACCAAGTACCACTTTCAATCAGAGACTCATTTAAAAAGAAGAAGCTACCAACCAAAAACCAAACTGCAATTAATAAATCATTGAATGCTCCTAAAGCCTCATAACGACGCTGAATCACTATATGTTTTTTACCAATATCTACATCCAACTCTACACCTTGATTCACAAACTCTCCTAAATCGAACTACAGCTAAAGATACAAAGGGCTATTAGCTCATCAATATGTTAATTGCCCTATCAAGACTTTCATTGAAGCCATCAAGTGTTGGAAGTTATTCAGAGAGTATCAATTATCGGTAGATTACCGACATTAATAACACACTCACCTTTCCAAGTAGTACCCGATATAAACGCTTCTCTTTAGAGCCTACATAAACAATTACAGAGTGTAAACCAGGCGTAATTGAAAATTATTATGTCCTATTGATTTATACAGTGCTGGCTACACCAATGGCATAACAACAGTGGTAAACTCAACTCATTTATGAGTGTTCAGCTAACTTTGGGGCAGATCTGAGCTAGAAGCTAACTCATGACTTGATATAAAAACCTAGTTCAAGCATTCACCAAGCCAGCACGGCCCGCGAATCTCAAGTTATAAGCCGTCCAAATTGCCCTTCAATCGTTATCCCCTCTTCTTATATTGATCTATTTTCTCCTAATCGAAGTACAAGTTATTAATAATTCGATGTAAATCGCTAATTTTTTTAAATTGTTGTCTAGAATCTCATAGGGCCTATCGCTTCGGTAATTGCCAATAGAAACGACACCTTTTGATTCTGTTTTTGGTTTTAGGGAGATGAAATGGAAAGCCCAATTGTCACGCTCAAACATGCGAGCAAAAGCTTTGTTGATGGCAAAGAGACCCATAACGTATTGGAAGGCGTCGACTTCACATTGGCGACGGGCGCAAGTGTGGCTTTGACAGGAGCGAGTGGCAGTGGCAAAAGCACCCTACTCAACGTGATTGCTGGTTTCGAACCACTTTCAGTTGGTGAGTTGTGGCTAGATGGCGATAACGCGATGGTTTGGAAGGATCCGCAATGGAGTCGCTTTCGCCATCACAAACTCGGCGTTATCTTTCAACAGTTCAACTTACTCACCCCGCTCAACGTAAAACAAAACATCGCCTTCCCGCTTCATTTAAACCAACAAAAATGGAACGATTGGTGTGATTATTTGGTGGAAGCTTTAGGCATCAGCGAGCTACTTGATAGGCATGTTTCTGCGCTCTCTGGCGGCCAACAGCAACGTGTCGCTATTGCACGCGCGCTAGCCCACAAACCCAAGCTACTGCTTGCCGATGAACCGACAGGCAACCTCGACCAAAAAGCAGGCTTGGAAGTCATGAAGTTGCTGAGTGAAATCACCACACAAGGCAACACTGCTGTACTGTTGGTCACACACAGCCCTGAGTGTGCCAGTTTTATGCAAACACAGTTGGTTTTAGATGATGGTCGTTTGAAGACCGTTGATTTGAAAAAGGCTCTATCGCAAGCCAGTGAGCAGCCCTATGAAGCAAGCTAGGTTTGCGAGCACCAAGTTCACCCATACCAAACTGACTCTAAATCTGTTCGTGGCGCACTATCGCCAATCACCGTTACAAGCTGCTGCAATTTTAATCGGCATCGTGCTGGCGGTGACCTTGTTTGTCGCCGTGCAAGCCATTAACCTTAATGCGAAACGTAGTTATTCAGAATCGACTGAGCAACTTAGCGCACAGGCGCAAAACTTAATCATTCCGCCATCAGGGCAAAACTACTTACCAGAATCGCTTTACTTCACCTTGAGACAAAATGGATTAAGTGCCGCGCTGCCTGTGATTGAAGGGCAAGTGAGAGACGAGCAAGGACGTCGTTGGTCAATACAAGGCAGTGAATTAATCGCCGCTCTCACCTCAAGAGCTCGTTACTCTGGCGTCGATGAAAAAAGCGATAACGAAAAAGACAATACTCGAGGCAATGATCCAAACATTTCCCTGTTCGATGCCGCCTTACCTTTACCGCCACTCTTAGCGGGCGAGCCCATCGTGATGATGAGCCAATCGCAATACCAAAACTTGGGCGAAGTAGACACGCTCACTCTGGATGAAATCAAAACCAAAGTCGTGGTGCTACCAGACGAATGGCAACTGGGTAGCAGAATGCTGATGGACATTGGATTCGCTCAGCAACTGCTCAACAAACAAAGACAACTGAGCTACATCGCTGTGTTTAATCCCAATAACAACTCACTCGATAAATGGCAAAGCATCGTTGGCGAACAAGGGCAATGGATCACCAATAATCAAAGTACCGATCTCGGCTCGATTACTGACAGCTTTCACCTCAATCTCACCGCCATGAGTTTGTTGGCGTTTTTGGTTGGCCTGTTCATCGCTTACAACGGTGTTAAGTACAGTTTGCTGAAACGTAATCGGCTGTTGGTGCAAATTCAACAAGCTGGAATTGCGCCAAGCATCGTATTTTCAGCTCTGTTAGTCGAGCTGACTCTTTTAGTCACATTGGGTGCGTCGCTTGGTTTCATTTTAGGAATTCAATTAAGCCACTGGCTCCACCCCACCGTCGCGATAACGCTTGAGCAACTTTATGGTGCAACACTGCTTCCCGGTACATGGCAGTGGCAATGGTTAGCGCAAGCTTTACTGCTCACTCTAGCCGCAACGCTGGTTGCATGCTGGCAGCACTTTAAGCAGCGCGTCCGCCAGCCTCTCTCTTCACATGGTGGTTTTTATCAAGCGCCGGAAGCCTCGAACGAAAATCAGCTATTTGTTGTTGGCGTGGTACTCACTGTTTTGGCGTTGGCCGGTTTATGGCTTAGCGAACACCACCGGTTCACGATGGCCTGGCTCGGTGTGTTAGTTGTGTCGATACCTTTGTATCTACCGAAAACCCTAAGTGTGCTAGCGAGTTGGAGCGAAAAGCGCGCCCAATCAGGTTTAATACAATATCTGTTTGCTGAACTGCGTGAGCTGATCTCCCCTCTTTCCCTTGCCATGATGGCGCTGCTTCTTGCTGTTACCGCCAATATAGGAATGAATACCTTAGTTGGCAGTTTTGAGTCCACCCTAAAGCAATGGCTTGAACAGCGATTGCATGCCGACATTTACGTTAGCCCCGCCCAAGGTGAAATTGCCAATGTTGAACATGCCTTAACCCTGTTTGATAACGTTGAAACCGTCTACAAGCAATACTACGTTGATGATAACTTGCAAGGCTTGCCTATTTTGCTCGGCACCAAAGACAATGAAACACTTGAACAAACCATGGTGTTCCAATCTCATGTTGATAACTTCTGGACGCGCTTTTACCAAGGTGAATTAGTGGCGATCAGCGAACCTACGGCGGTGAAGCTCGGCTTGTCCCTTGGAAGCCAACTCAAATTAGACGCTATTCAAGACAATACATTGAGTGTTGGCGCGATTTTCCATGACTATGGCTCACCAAATGGGGAAGTGTTATTGGCTCCCAACTTATGGCTTGAAAACGGCTTTACGGACTTACCCACCAGCTTGGGAATCAAAGTATCTGGCGACCCACAACAGGTGTACGAACAATTACGCCAACAATTGAATTTGCATCCTAGTCAGCTTTACGATCAAGCCCAAATCAAGTCCATCGCTTTGGACATTTTCTCACAAACTTTTGCCATTACGCGGGCGCTCAATGGCGTCACTTTAATGGTTGCTGTTATTGGTTTGTTCTGTGCATGCTTTATGTTGCTCGACGCACGTAAGGCCGCTATTGCAAGGTTGTATGCGCTTGGCGTTAGTCGGAAGAAATTAATGGTTATGGTGGTGGGGCAAATCGTTGTTCTGGTCGCTTTTACTCTAGTGGTCGCCGTGCCGCTTGGTGCCATGGTAGGCTATGTACTGACGGACATCGTCACCCTTCGCGCATTCGGTTGGAGCTTAAATTACGTATGGAACTGGAGTGACGCACTGAACATTGCTGTCATCACTATTTTAGTCGCAGTGGTTGCTACCTTAATTCCGCTGTGGCGTTTGGTCAGTAAGCCGGTCGTGTGCAGCTTGCAAAGTGAGGTGTTGTGATGAACCAACTAATTAAGGCAGCAGCGCTCATTCTGTTGAGTTTATCTCTTATCGCATGTGAAGACTCACAGCCCCAAAACATGGGCTCAGTCCTCAGCACTGAAAGACAAACTGACGAAGAAACGCAAACAGACAAAGCGCAGTTCACTACAGTGGTAAAAGGCATCGACATCACCTTTCCTGCCGACCATCAAGCACACCCTAATTTTCGTCATGAATGGTGGTATTTAACTGCCAATCTGACTGATGAAGAAGGTCACTCATTAGGTGTGCAATGGACTCAATTTCGTTTCGCAACCGCACCACAAGAAAGTGACCACAGCACTCAGAAAACAACATGGCAAAGCCAACAGATCTATATGGCGCATAGTGCCGTCACCACCAAAGACAAACACTATGCCAACGAAAAATGGTCTCGCGGTCAAGCTAAGCTAGCAGGTGTCGATTCTTCACCATTTCGAGTTTACCTTGATGATTGGCAATGGACCTCGGCTACCGATGATCTATTCCCTGCTACGTTGAATGCAGATTCTGAACAGTTTGGTTACTCGCTCAAATTAACTAACGATGCACCCTACCAAAAACAGGGCGACCAAGGCTACAGCACCAAGAGCGGTGACGCGAAGGTAGCTTCGTATTACTACAGTCAGCCGTTCATTGATGTATCAGGCGAAGTGATCATTAATGGAGTCGCACATCAAGTATCAGGCAAAGGTTGGATCGACAGAGAGTGGAGTTCGCAGTTTTTGCTCGACTCACAACAAGGTTGGGATTGGTTTGCTCTAAGGTTAAACGATGCAACCAGTTTGGTCTTGTTCCAACTTCGAGATTCAAAAACAGGCAAAGCCAGCTATTCCCATGCGAGGTTAATGCAGCGAGAAGGTTCTGGCATCGCGATTAAACAACAAGACATCAGCTTAACCGTCACCAAGAAAACAGAGATCGATGGGCGTGACTATCCAACAGAATGGCAAATTAAGATTCCGACGCAACAAATTAAACTGACTGTTTCGGCACTTAATCCAAATGCGAAAATGCCACTATCGGTGCCCTATTGGGAAGGACCAATCATGATTAAAGGATCCCACTCTGGTTCTGGCTATATGGAGCTGACAGGATATTAAGCAAAATATCTCTGGCTACTTAGGCATTTCAATCAGCAATTTGTACCCTACCCCATAAACCGAACGGATAGGGTTTGCTGTTGGTGCCACAGCATGTATTTTTTTACGGATGTTCTTTATGTGGGTATCAATATTTCTGTCTGATACATCGGCAAGATCGCTGTAAAGCGCATTGAGAATATCATCACGACTATACACTCGGCCGGGATGCTCCACTAGCAGGCGAAGTAACATGAATTCTTTGGGCGTTAAGTCAAGAAAGCAGCCACCAAATCGGGCCTCATATTCGTCAGGCTTTAATATAAATTGTCCCAAAACTAACTCAGCGCTTGGTTGATAAGAACGGTTAGACGCTGGGTTTGGTTGAATGCGGCGCAGTACCGTTTTGATCCTCGCAATCACTTCTCTAGGGCTAAACGGCTTGCAGATATAATCATCAGCTCCGAACTCTAAACCAATTAATCGGTCAATCTCTTCACTTTTTGCGGTCACCATGATGATAGGTAATTGAGAAAACTGACGTACTTGTTTGCATATCTCTACACCGTCTACATCTGGCAGCATTAAATCAAGCAACATTAAGTCAAAAGTCTGCGATTTCACCGTCTCAACAACATTCGCACCCGACGCGAGGTGGGTCGCTTCAAAGCCACTATTTTGGCAATACGCGATCAAGACTTCGGCAATGTACTCCTCGTCTTCCACAATCAAAATATGCGTCTTCATTCTCTCTTTCCTCTATCGAAATCTTATTGTGAGCCAGTATGGTGATGGATCGGTAGGGTTATCATCATTTTAACACCGCCCAGATCTGATTTTTTAGCACAAATAGTGCCTTGATGCGCTTCGATAATTTGGTGACACAATGCTAAACCAATACCAGAGCCACCATGATCTCGACTGCGAGATTGTTCTACTCGATAAAAGCGTTCAAATACCCGTGTGAAATCTTGCTCAGGAATGGATGGTGACGTGTCTTCAATTGCCACCTCTACGGTGTTTTTGTCTTTGTGAAGGGATAAAGCGATGCTTCCCGGTGCGTCGGTATAACGACAGCTATTTTCCAATATGTTGGTAAACAACTGCGTCAAACGCTCTCGATCAGCCACCACAAAACACGCTGTCCGCTCTTTCCCATACAGTGATTCACACTCTAAACCTAGCCCCAATTCATCGGTCTTAACCTTAAAGCCAAGTAAGATACCTTTGAGAAGTTCAACAAGATCGAATGAAGATTTTTGGTATGACAAACCGCCAATATCAGTAATAGACAGCTGATAAATATCACCGACCAAATGGCTCATGCTATCAATTTGATCAATCATCACCTGTAAGCGCTTTTCATCCGCTTTAAAAATCCCATCTTGAATTGCGTTAAGCTGCCCTCGAACCACTGTGAGCGGTGTTTTCAGTTCATGAGCAACGTCTGACATCCACTTTGAGCGTTCCGTTTTATTCTTCTCCAGTGTCTGAGCCAGAACGTTAATATTGTCAGTGAGTACGCCAAGTTCATCGTTACTAGCACTCTCCACCCTTGCTGAAAAGTTACCTTGAATCAACTGAGTCGTACCTTCATTCACTTTAAAAATGGGCGCAACCAAGTGACGAGAAAAAAGCCAAGCTGTTATAAACGCAAGCACGATAACGGCCAACGTAATCGCAACATAGCTTTGGTATTGCTCAGCCAAAAATGCGTTGGCAGGGCTGTGTTCAGCCAGCCGCGAAGGAACATAACTGAGCCAGCCGACCACGACACCGTCTAACACAATGGCGTGAGTAAAGGCGCTTTCATCAATTCGAGAGCGGCCTACCACCACCGTTTTATCGACATCATATAAACTGAGTCTTCTCTGCGTTTGCAGTAACTGGCTCATTCCCGTCGTATCCGTCGGCAAAGAGAGTGATCCTCGCTCCTCTGGCCCTTTTCGAGTGCCCACCAAACGTCGCCAATGCTTCTCGTCTTCTTTTAGCGATTGCCACGACCCATTGGTTTGATAGTACTCTCCCAACTTTTGGCTGACTTGCTTGATATAGCTCGATTCGGCCTCTTTGATAAAGTCATGAAAACCCGACGACAGGTTCTGCATAATCAAAGCGAGCATAATGCACACCGCGACAAAGCTTGTGATACAAAAAGCAAAGAAGAACTTATGAATAAGCTTCAATTTATAATCTATCTTCAACGTTCTTTCCTTATCCTCGAGATAACGCATCCACAGGGTTTAATTTTGCTGCATTTCTAGCGGGTAAAAAACCGAAGAGAACCCCAATCAGTGTTGAGCAAATAAAGGCCGCAATAATTGAGTTGGTCGAATAAATCATACTCAAACCACTGCTCGTCGACGAGACAATAAAGCCCACAGCGTAAGCTAACCCTATACCCAAAGCGCCACCACACAAACACACTAAAACGGCTTCAATTAAAAATTGTCTCAGAATATCTGCTTGCCTTGCTCCAACTGCCATACGAATGCCGATTTCTCGCGTTCGTTCGGTTACCGACACCAGCATGATATTCATAACACCGATGCCACCCACCACCAATGAAATAAAGGCAATAGCCGAGATAAGTAAGGTCATCGTTGATGAAGTTTGTTCAATATTTTCTCTGACCGTATCCGTATTGACGGTAAAGAAGTCTTCCACACCATGGCGCATTTTAATTAAGTTAATGATCGCTTGCTCTGCTGCGGTGCTGGATACTTCATCGCTCACCCTGACCGTAATATCATTAACGTAATTTTGGCTATAAATACGAGAATTTACCGTGCTATAAGGTAGCCAAACATTCAGAGCATCGCTATTACCAAACGCCATTTCTCTTGCTTCGGTAACCGCGATAATACGCACTGGCAAGCGACCTAAAAAGATGACTTTGCCAAGTGCTTCACCATCAGGGAAAAGGTCATTTAAGGTATTGTTATCAATAACCGCCACTTGCTCTAGTGCATCGATACTTCCGTCATCAAATAACTGCCCTTGTGCGACATCAAAACCTCGAACGCGAAAGTAGTCAGGACCAACACCTTGCACTTCTGCTGTCACCGCCTCATTACCATAGCGCACCGCAACATTGACACGCACAGTCGGCGTCACACTATCAACAAAGGAGAGATTCGTTAAAGCGTTTGCATCACTTGCTGTCAAAGTTCTCACTCGCCCAGCACGTCGGTCGCCTAGCCCAGAACCAGGTTTGATTTCAATGGTATTGGTGCCCATTGAAGCCATTCGTGACAACACCTGAGCTTGAGAACCATTACCAATCGCTACCACGGACACCACAGACGCAATACCGATGATGATCCCCAGCATCGTCAGAAACGTTCTTAGTCGATGGCTTCCCATTGCGGATAGCGACATTTTGAACGCTTCAACAACGCTGAACCACTGCGCAGAAAATGGCTTTGATATAGGTTTATTGGTACTTTGTTTCTCTTCGATTCTTGTCGACGAATCATCCGTTACCGAGCTAGCTACCGTCGAACTAACCACTTTCGAACTAGCTACTGCCGAATGAGCTGTCGTTGAACATTCAGTTGAGGCGCTATCGTTACTGGCATCGCTCCTTATATCACTCACGATTTCTCCATCAGAGATCTCGATTACGCGTTCCGCAGAGGCGGCGATCTTAGGGTCATGAGTAACCAGAACAATAGTATGCCCTTGTTGATGCAACTCACGAAGCAAGTCCATCATCTCTTTACCGCTATGGCTATCGAGAGCCCCGGTTGGTTCATCGGCAAGGATCACCGTACCGCCATTGATCAAAGCGCGGGCGACACTAACTCGCTGTTGTTGCCCACCACTAAGTTGACTTGGCTTATGATCCATACGGTCGGCTAACCCCAACCTTTTTAACAGTTGCTCAGCTCGTGCTTGGCGGGACGCTTTATTTTCGGCCGAGTAAAGCGCAGGGATCTCGACATTACCGATAGCAGTGAGATCATCTAACAAATGATAACGTTGAAATATAAAACCAAAATAGTCACGGCGTAATTCCGCTAATTGGTCAGGGTTCATTACCGATGTATCTCGACCATTAACAAGATAAGTTCCTTCGCTAGGAGTATCTAAGCAACCTAAAATATTCATTAAAGTCGATTTACCCGAACCAGATGCACCCATTATCGCGATCATTTCACCGCGACGTATGGCTAGGTTAACGTTGTTCAATACCGTTAACTGATCATCACCTGCAGGAAAACGACGACTGAGTCCTGAAATTTCTAATAGAACGTCACTCATAACTAAGGTCTCCCGCCGTTACCTTGCCCCCGACCTCCAGGACCTCCATTACCACGACCACCTTTCTCAGGCCCTAATGTCGATGACATATCAAAACCTGATGACGACTTGGCGTTCGCTTGACCAATAACAACTCGGTCTCCTAGCTCTAGCCCATCCAGAACTTGTGCATACACTTTATTATTGATGCCAATCTCAACATTTCGCATCTCTAATGCGCCCTCAACTAAAACAGGGACACGATAACGATTCTTGCCTTGGATCTTTTTAGTCAGGACCTGGGACGGAACCAATAGCGCCTCTTGAGCGGCATCTAACACGATTGACACTTGCGCTGTCATGCCAAAGCGAAGCAACCCTTCGGTATTGTCGACATCAAATACCGCGTTGTAGTAAATGGCATCGTTGTCGCCAATGTTTAACTCACTATCGTCGCCAGTCAAAAGGGTTGGGCCTGGCTCAATTGATTTCAGTTCACCATGGAAATTGTGTTGTGGCGCGCCTAAAATCGAAAAATACACTTTTTGCCCCGTCGCAATGTGAATGATATCGGCTTCAGACACTTGTGCCTTGACCGTCATAACATCAAGTTGAGCGACTTCAACAATGGAAGGTGTCGATTGATTTGTGTTAACGGTTTGCCCCTCTTCAACAGAGACATAAACAACCGTGCCATCAATCGGTGATTCGATCTTTGTATAGCTTAAATCCAGTTGAGCGTCATCGACACTGATCAGCGCTTTCTCTTTTTCTGCAACCAGTTGGTCGAGTTCGGCTTCATAAACAAGAAGTTCGGCCTCTGCTGCGTCATACATGGATTGCGAGCTGGCATTTTTTAACAACATCGCCTTTTGTCGTTCAAAAGCAAGTTGTGACTGATAAATCTGCGCTTTTTTCGCTCGATATTGCGCATTAATGTTAGTGAGTGAAGCATGGGATTCTTTCAATGCGTTTTCTTGTGAAAGGTTATCAATTTGAGCAATAACATCTCCAGCTTTAAGTGTGTCACCGACCGTCACGGCTATCGACTCTAACTTGCCTGAAACTTGAGCACCCACATTCACCATTTTGTAGGGATATAGCACACCGTTAGTGAGCACCACATCTTCGATGTTACCGATGCGAACAGGCTCCGTAGAATAAGTGACGATTGAGGCATCGTTCTTCATATAAAAATAAGCGGCGACAGCACCGATAGCGATAACAAGTAAAGTGATCGTCACTAACTGTTTGATGTTTTTCATGCGAAGGTTTTCCCAATTTTTTCATTACTCCTAGGATAACGAAAAAATGTGAGGGAACTTTGAGACGTTAACACCATGCAACACACTGATAATAAGTAAGTTTTATTAAAAAACATTAAATTGTGTGATAAATGTGTGGTGATAAAGAAACAACGAACAACAGAGAGACGTATAACTAAGCGTTTCTAAGTTCAGGAATGCAATCTGCATCAAGTTATTTGCAGCTATCCAATGACTCGTATAACCCCTGAGCCTTAACCCTGCCTTAACCATATAACTGCTATCCTTTTTTCTATGTTTGCAATTCTGCTTCTAGGATAAGGTTTCATTATGTTTCTACCCCGCGCGTTAAGATTGCCTTTGGGCTTACTTCTCTCTAGTTCTCTACTATTGGGCTGTGGCGAACAAGCTATGGAACAACGACCAGCCCCAGGTCCTATTCATGTCGACGTTTTAGACTTGACTCCAACAACACTGCGTTTGACGACCCAGTTGCCAGGGCGAATTGCCGCGTTCAAGCAAGCAGAAGTGAGGCCTCAAGTAACAGGGATTCTCAAAAGCCGCCTATACAAAGAGGGCTCTCACGTAGAAGCCGATGATGTACTTTATGAAATTGACCCAACCACTTATCAATCCAACGTTAATAGCGCACAAGCTCAATTAGCGAAAGCACTGACGAGCGAAGATACCGCTCGAAAAACGGCACTCCGCTATAAAGAACTATTAAGAAAAAAACTGACCAGTCAGCAAGATTTTGACGATGCAGACGCCCTTTACAAAGAAGCCCAAGCTGAAGTCGCGATCCGCCAAGCAGAATTGGATTACGCCAATATTGAACTGTCTTATACCAAAATCAAAGCGCCTATCTCAGGTCAGGCTGGTCTTTCTTTGGTCTCTGAAGGCTCTTTATTGACCTCTGAGCAGTCTTCTTACCTGACGACTATTGTGCAAACCACGAACGTTTACGTGGATATGCAGCAATCTTCGTTAGCGATTACCAAAATCAGAAAAGAGTTTGCGACCTTTACCAACAAAAATGCAGAGATCCCAGTAACGATAACGTTAGAAGACGGCAGTGCGTATGACGAAGTCGGCCATTTAGAGTTTTCGGACACGCTCGTTTCAGACTCAACCGGTACGGTAACGCTACGTGCCATCATTCCGAACCCTGACAATACTTTACTCGCCGGTATGTACGTACGCGCCCATATTTCGATGCCAGAAGCACGAGGCTACCTTGTTGTTCCGCAATCAGCTGTAGTAAGAAGCCAGTCTGGTGATCCTTCAGTTTTTGTCGTTAACCAAGACAACAAAACAGCGAAAAAGCCAGTCGTTCTCGGCAATGAAGTGGGTAACGGTTGGGTTGTTAAAGAGGGGCTTTCTAGCGGTGAACAAGTCGTCATCACCAACATAATTAACATGAAAAATGATGTTGCGGTTGTTGTCGATAGCAGAACAGACAGTACCGTTCCTGCTTTGGCGAGCGAGGAATAAACCATGTCCTTATCGAACTTTTTTATTAACAGACCGATTTTTGCTTGGGTGATTTCCATTGTCATTATGCTTTCAGGCATTGCGGCGATCGTCTCTTTGCCTGTCGCGCAATACCCAACAATTGCACCACCAGCCGTGACTATTTCAACGTCATACCCTGGCGCGTCAGCGAAAACGATTGAAGACAGCGTAACCCAAGTCATCGAACAAGGCATGACAGGGTTAGATAACCTTCTTTACATGGCGTCGAAAAGTGACTCTTCTGGTAGTGCGAGTGTGACCTTAACGTTTAGCGCAGACACTGACCCCGATATTGCCCAGGTACAGGTGCAGAATAGCTTACAGCAAGTGAGCAATCGCCTGCCTACAGCAGTACAAAACCAAGGCACATCTGTGACCAAGAGTACGTCGGGTTTCATGTCGGTCACCAACCTCTATTCGCCTGATGGCAGCATGAGTGCGGGCGACATTCAAGATTACGCAAACTCTAACATTAAGGACATCTTAAGCCGTGTTAACGGCGTAGGCGAAGTGACTATTTTCGGTCCATCTTATGCGATGCGTATTTGGTTAGACCCTGCAAAATTGAACAGCTACAGTCTCACCCCTGTTGACGTTTCTAATGCCGTATCGGTTCAAAACAGCCAAGTTACTGTTGGACAACTAGGCGGAACGCCAGCCGTTGATTCTCAGTTAATTAATGCCAGTATCACAGCGCAAAGCCTATTAACCAGCGTTGAAGAATTTGAGGACATCTTAATTAAAGTCGACAGTGACGGATCTCAAATTAAGCTCAAAGACGTCGCACGTGTCGAGTTAGCCAGTGAAGAATCTTCATCCATTCCAGCCTACATGGGTAAGGACTCTTCAGGTATTGCGATCACCCTCGCCACCGGCGCGAATTCGTTAGACACACAAAACGCGGTTGATGTAAAACTGGAACAACTTTCAAAAGGCTTTCCAGACGGACTAGTATTGGTTAAAACAACCGATAACAACTTGTTCATTCGCCTTTCTATCACTGAAGTGGTCAAAACGCTATTTGAAGCGGTTGGGCTTGTGTTTATCGTGATGTTACTGTTTTTGCAGAACTTACGAGCAACCTTAATCCCAACCATTGCCGTGCCAGTCGTACTACTTGGTACCTTTGGTGTCATGGCCATGCTGGGTTTCTCAATCAACACACTCACCATGTTTGGTTTGGTGTTAGCGATCGGTTTGCTGGTTGATGATGCCATCGTAGTCGTGGAAAACGTTGAGCGGTTGATGCATGAAGAGAATCTATCTCCTCTTGAAGCAACTAAGAAGTCAATGGGACAAATTACCAGTGCCCTAATCGGTATTACGATGGTGTTGTCGGTTGTATTTATTCCTATGGCCTTCATGTCAGGGTCAACGGGCGTTATCTACCAACAGTTCTCTTTGACGATTGTCTCGGCAATGGTGCTATCCGTTGTTGTCGCATTGATTCTTACTCCTGTATTGTGTGCAACGCTTCTAAAGCCTGTCGATAAAGCGTCGAGCAATAAGTTTTTTGCACTGTTTAACCGAGGGTTCGACAATCTATCCAGCCAATACCAAGGTTCAGTTAAACACACTTTACAGCGACCACTACGCTTCGTTTTTGTTTACCTAATGCTTTTTGCCGGCACGGCTTACCTATACAACGTGCTGCCAAGTTCATTTTTACCAAATGAAGACCAAGGTGACTTCATGGTTATGGTCACCACACCAACGGGGACCACATTACAAAAGACACAAGAAGTGATGTTGGATATCAAAGATTATTTTGAAGAGAACGAGTCACACACTGTCGACCACGTGTTTACCGTGTCTGGATTCAACTTTTCAGGCTCTGGACAAAATGCAGCAATGGCATTCATTGGCTTGAAAGACTGGTCAGAAAGGACGGAGCCTGGAACCGATGTGGATTCCATTATCGGCCGTGTTATGGGTGAATTTTCAAACTACAAACATGCACAGATCTTTGCTTTTAGTAGCCCAGCGATCCGAGAGCTTGGTACTTCAACAGGCTTTAACTTCTACTTAGAAGACGTCGGTGCTGTCGGTCATGACAAGCTGATTGAGATAAGAAACCAACTACTTGGTGCTGCGGCACAAAGTCCATTATTGCAAAGTACACGTCCAAATGGCCTGGAGGATACCGCGCAACTATTCCTTGATGTCGACTATGAGAAAGCCAAAGTGCTCGGTTTAGAAATCGATGACATCAACCAATCACTGTCGATTGCTTGGGCATCGTCATACGTGAATGACTTTATCGACCGTGGCCGCTCTAAGAAAGTTTACATTCAAGCTGATGCAGAATATCGCATGACACCAGAAGACCTGAACTTATGGTTTGTGCGTAATAACAACGACGAGATGGTGCCTATCTCAGCCTTCAGTACTTATCACTGGGGTCAAGGTTCTCCACAGTTACAACGTTATAACGGTAATCCTGCAGTGGAAATCGTCGGTGAAGCCGCCTCTGGTTATAGTACTGGTGAAGCGATGGCTGAAATCGATAGATTGGCAGCCGAGATCTCCAATGATGTACAGGTAAGCTGGACGGGAATGTCCTATCAAGAGATAGAAGCCGGCAACCAAGCGCCACTTCTGTATGCGATCTCCATCTTGATGGTCTTCCTCTGCTTAGCGGCTCTGTATGAAAGTTGGAGTATTCCAATTGCGATTATTCTGGTGGTTCCATTAGGCATACTCGGCGCACTGGCTGCGATTATGTTACGAGGGTTAGAAAACGATGTGTACTTCCAAGTAGGCGTGCTAACTACCATAGGTTTAACCGCCAAGAACGCCATTTTGATTGTTGAGTTCTCCAAAGAACTTTATGAAAAAGGCGTCAACATTATTGATGCAACGGTACAAGCATGTGAGATGCGTTTGCGCCCTATCATCATGACGTCACTGGCGTTCGGACTCGGCGTATTGCCTTTAGTGCTGAGTACGGGTGCAGGTGCTAACGCGCGTAATGCGATTGGTACGTCCGTTTTAGGCGGCATGATGGGAGCGACGTTGTTAGTGATTTACTTCGCTCCGCTATTTTTTGTCTTGATCTGCAAACTGTTCAAGTCAGATGACAAAGCAGAAATAGCAAACGACACAGAACAACCAAACTGAGCAATCACAAAACGAAGTAATAATAAAACCGAATACTAACAAAATGAAGATATGGTGAGCCTAGGAGTGGCTCATCATTACTCGCTGAAAACTTTCAAAGGATAGAAAATGACGAACAACCGACCATCTGGTATAGGAACATTATTACTAGTCATCGCTTTTACCGCATTACTAATGGTTGCGGTGATGATATTTGGATCTCGCATGGGCTTATGGGACCCTATTGTTGGCTTTGGCTACATTCGAAACTACCTCAACCCTATCGGCCTCTCTCTACTCGCTTTAAGTACACTCGGGCTCATCTACCAATGGATTACTCGTGATCGTACAGGTGCGCTCAAGTCTCTGGTTGCTGCATTCATAGGGCTTGGTCTCATCGCGCCAATGCTCCATGGCATAACTCACCCCGTAAAGCGTGAGCCTGCAATTCATGACATTACTACCGACACTATAAACCCACCTGAATTTTATAAGCTAGACGATACGCGTGCAGGTGCCAAAAACTCTCTGATTTATGCAGGAGAAGAAGTGGCTGCCATACAGAAAAAATTGTACCCATACATTAAACCTATTCAGTCGAACCTTTCTTCTGAAGATGCGTACGCAAAAGCACTGGATATAGCGAAAAATAGTGGATGGGAAGTGGTTGCAGGATACCCAGAGGCATTACGCTTTGAAGCAACGGCTCAAACAACTTTCTTTGGTTTTATGGACGATGTGGTCGTTCAAGTTACCCCAATAAACAACAAAAGCCGTATCGATATTCGTAGTGTGTCTCGAATCGGTCGCAGTGACAAAGGTGTCAATGCCGCTAGAATTGTAGAGTTCACCGAAAGTTTTAACCAGTAAGCCGTTTTAGTCACAACACCTACCTTCATTAAAGGATGAAATTAATATGAACCTAAAAAGTATGACCAACTTCATTGTTGCATCTAGCTTAATTGTTGCTCCTTCATTCCTCTTTGCAGCAGAGCCAAATGTACCGACAGAACCGCCATACATTGTCTTAAGTGATAATTTAGATGAGCCAAACGGTTATGGGTTTTGTATTGATACCTACGGACCTGGTCAATCAGAATTAATGCAAACTCATACTTGTAAACCCAAAGCGCCTGAAGGTTCTCCTCGCAACTATTCGGGTCATGATGTGAGATTTGAATTCAACAACGAAACAGACCAAATTCAGTCTTACGCGTTCGAAGGGCTGTGTATGCAAGGGCTTCTTGCGAAAGGAAAAAGCGAACTCGCGTTACTAGAGTGTAGCGACGCCAAAAACCAAGGTTTTGTTTACAGCGAAAATGATCAAACCATTCGATTAAAAGCGGACTCTAGCTACTGTTTGGCAGTGACATCAGAAACTCAAGAAGCGGGCCCATGGGTGAAACGTCCACTTGAACTGATTCAGTGTGAGGAAGCAGAACCGGTTCTAATGAAGTGGACTGTTGTTTCTAAGTAACAAGTACTCATTGGTTAATCTATTTATTTCACAACCCAATGCTTTACAGGTGACATTGCATATATGTAATGTCACCTTTATTTTGCAGGGAAATGAAAGATGGATGATTCTCATCGCTTATCACTCACCATTGAGAGTCGTAAACCGTGTTATCCAAACTTTAAAACGTTTAAATAGCATTCATTTTCGATAGCAACGAGCCTTAACTCAAGTATGTGTAAACACATAAATGAAGGCGACGTGATTTATTGCTTGTTGATGCGGTTAACAATAAAACTTAATGCCACAGCTGCAACACTAAAGCCTACTACACCTACCCAGCCGACCAATTCAAATACCTGAATACCCACAAACGAACCGAAGGCACCACCAAGATAGTAGCCAAGCATATAGACCCCATTTATACGGCTCTGAGCTTGTGGATCAATTGAAAATACGCGGACTTGATTCGATACCTGAGCACTGAACACACCAAGGTCGATAAGAATGATACCGGCGATCAACCCAATCAAGGTATCAGCAAAGAGCCCCGAAACAACAAAGCCAGCAGCAATAATGACTAACGCCATACTGATCATATTTCGAGAACCAAACTTACCTACTAATGAACCTGAAACTTTGGCACCAATCACACCAGCAAAGGCAATAACCCCAAACATCCCAGCTTGCTGAGCATTGTAATTAAATGGTGATTCGCTGACGTGCAAAGCTAACGTTGCCCAAAGTGCATTGAACGAAGCAAACCAAAGCGCGCCGGTTAAAGCAGATGTACGTAGTATCGAATGCTGCTTAATTAACGTTGCCATACTAGCAACAAGCTTAAGGTAAGGTATCTTGATTGTCGGAGTATTCGTCGGTAAAAAAGCGTATAACATTAAACCAAAGATCATCGCGATACTTGCCGACATCATAAACACAGCACGCCACCCAAACTGCTCACCAACAAAACCACTGAGTGTACGAGAAAGCAAGATGCCAACGGTCAGGCCTGTCATTAAAGTCCCAATGACTTTCCCTTTCGTTTCAGGAGTGCTTAATGACGCTGCAAATGGAATCAACTGTTGAGTGATATTGGCACTTAAGCCAATCGCAAAACACGCAACAACCAACACAATTAAGCTAGATGCAGAAAACGCAATAAATGATGACAACACTAACATTACCGATAGGATCGCAATGAGGCGTTTGCGCGGCAAAGTGTCCCCTAATGGCGATAAGAAAAGTAGCGCCACTGCATAACCAATCTGACTAGCCGCCGGCACTGCGCCGAGTTGTGCGCTTGTTAAACCGAGTTCTGTACCGATCTTGGGTAAAATCGGCTGGTTATAATAAAGATTTGCAGCGGTTGCTGAGACAGCGCTCGACATAAGTAATAAGCGCCCTGTACCCAAAGTTTCTGTCGTCACCTTTGACATGATTACACCTTAATTTTAGTTCATCGTTTTAATGAGTGATTTCGATGAAGTGAGTTTAAGGGTGACGCTTAAATAGCAAAAATACCTATTTGATGTAAATTCTATACGCAATTTGCATAGATGATTTCCTAACTCATACTCTGTTGAATTGCTTTAATTTCACTCTGTACTATCGCTGAAAATGCACTAGCAGTGGGAGATTGAGCATGTAAATGGTGTGTCATCACCAATGGCATCTCTACATCCACAGATTCAAGGTTAATAAAGACACAACCCTCACAACGTAAGTCACGAATAGCATAAGGAGCTACCGAGACACCTAAGCCAGAAGATACCTGGGTTAACACCGTTTGCATGTGGTTGGGTTGTTTTTTTATATTTGGAGAAAAACCGGATAAATCACATTGAGTAATGATGGAATCAAATAACCCCACGGCTTGCTCACGTTCAAATAAAATGAAGGGATCGAACTGCAGTTGCTTTATTTGAATGATCGAACATTGGGCGAGTTCGTGTGTGATTGGCACAACCGCAACGAGCTTATCTGCATAAATCGGAACGGAAACGTAGTCATCATCAATCAGATTTGGAAGTGGGCGAGAGAAACTGATATCAATCTCCCGCTTTTCAAGAGCTTCGATTTGTTCAGAAGCTGTCATCTCAACAAGATCGACATCAATAGTTGGATTTTCAGTAATATACTGCCGAACTAAACGAGGCAAGAAACTCAACGTTGCGCCCCCAAGGTAACCAATTGTCAAAGTACCAATATGACCAGAAGAGGCTCGAATTGCGGATTGTTTCGCTTGTTGAATATGTTCTATGAGTTTTATGGCGTCTGTGAGTAAATGCTTTCCAGCAGCACTAATAACGACTTCGCGAGATGTGCGAAAAAATAGGCTAACCCCTAGTTCATGCTCAAGGCTTGTAATGTGGCGACTAATAGCAGGCTGAACTGTGTTCAATTCCTTTGCTGCTTTTGAAAAGCTTCTGTGTGTGGCTACAGCTACAAAACTTTTTAATACTTTGATCTCCATATGACCTCAATATAAACCTTGATGGTTAACAAGCGCGAACACTGCGCGTGTATATTATTTTATTCTCAATGACAAAGAATTGACGAGTAAACCTAAAGCCAAGAACAAGTTACAACAAACGGTTCTTATATTGTTCTGGCGTTTGGCCGGAATATTTCTTGAACATACTAATGAACGGACTAGCTTGGTTATAGCCTAAAGTCAGTGCGACTTCTTTAACGGATTGCCCATTTCTTAACAGATCCATAGAGTACAAGTAGCGTACTCGAAGTCGCCATTCAGTAAAGCTCATCCCCAGTTCACTTTGACAGTGGCGCGATAAGGTTCGCTCTGTCGCGTGCACTTTATCGGCCCAATCTTTCAGTGAGATATCATCAGTTGGGTTCTCTTCAATCGCAGCAAGAATGGGCGCAAGATATTTATTATCAGTTGAAGGCAAAAAGTGATGCTCAACTTGACGCTCTGCCAATTGATCCAACAATACTCGCACTAATCTTTGATCTTGTTCGCTCGCAGCAACGTTAATATCACGCTGACGAAAATCATCGATAATCGAGGATACGATTGGTGTGATCTTTATTAAACTGGTTTTCTCAGGCAGATGTTGCGTTAGCTCATGGGAAATATTCAAAGAGCAATAATCTAAGGGTTTGCGATTATAACTGCAGTGCATGACTCCGGCAGGTACCCAAATAGCTAGGTGTGGCGGGGCTAGAAAGCGTGTACCTTCAGCTTCCATTTCTAGAATACCGCCACTGATCAATTGTACTTGTCCCCAAGGGTGGCTATGCACGCGAGTTTCAGTGTTCGATAAGAAAGCTTCGAAATTCATAAATACGTTGGATGGTGCCTTATCGATTGATAAGGATGGGTGAAGGTTTCTTGAGTGTTTTTTCAAACTTGTCTTCCTATCGCGCCTGATGTCTTTTTAAAGATATCTGTAAGTATAACGACCTGTCAAACTAGCCGCATCAACTCATTTGCGACGGAATTCACATGCATTATCTTTTACCATTTTTTACAGTCTGCATCTGGGGTGCAAATGCTATCGTCAATAAGCTCGCTGCAAGTACCATAGAGCCGAGCGCGATGAGTTTTTACCGTTGGTTCATTGCAATGTTGATTCTGACACCTTTCTGTATTCGGTCGGTTATCAAGCAATGGCCAATCATTAAACCTAATTTGTCTAAACTGGCGTTCCTTGGCTTTTTGGGCATGGTGTTAAACCAATCTTTGGGTTACTACGCCGGCTTAACGACAACCGCCTCTAATATGGCGTTGATCACTTCATTAGTACCATTGATCAGCGTGTTCCTTAGCGTACCCTTGTTAAGCAAGTCTATTTCTGGCCTAAGCATTGTTGGCGGCGTATTGTCGCTGTCTGGGTTAGCTCTGATGTTAGGGAAAGGCGATCCTTTATTCTTCATACATCAAGAACTGACTCAGGGTGATGGCTATATGTTAATAGCCGCATTCGTTTATGCTTCCTATTGTGTACTGCTTAAACGCTGGAAAATGCCGTTAAGTAGCTGGGTAGTGATTTATATCCAAGGATTGTTTGCGGTTTCTATGTTGACGCCACTTTGGTTAACCAGCGAACAACTGTTGCCATCCCAACAAGCTATTCCTTTGATTGCTTACGCTGCCCTTGCTGCTTCTATTTTGGCCCCTTGGATGTGGGTGAAGGCGATTGACACCATTGGCGCAGATTCAAGTGCCATGTTCATGAATTTAATGCCCGTTATCGCGATTGTACTTGCGTCTACTTGGTTAGGTGAAGAAATTAACCAATTCCATATCATTGGAGGCGTGATGGTAATCTCTGGTGTCATTCTTGCTCAAATCAAGAGAAAACCAAGGCTTGAGCTTCCGCTTCCTCAACAAAGCTAAGCTCTCCCCCTCATTTATCAACGATGTTCTCAACGAGATATTCTCGCAGTACCTGCTACCATAGCAGGTATTTTTTTACTGCTTCAAACCACGGCTACTCATAGCTACCTCGTTTAAAACCACTTCCTTAGATAAGCTTTGTCGATCTAATTTTTTGTTAACAATCCTCTTAAAACTATTTAATCGTTGCTTCTTCTCTTGCAACAAGGTTATGATTTACTTTAAAGGCATCCATACTGTTTAGTTAAAGTGTTCGCTTATCGGCAGTGTAAATAATGAAGGATTACTACTACAGTGAGCCTTTGCAACAAGTTGACCAAACGTCAGATCAACCTGAATATTTGGATCTTTTACGTGATTAAGAAAAACAACTTAATGTGTTTTTATAATTAATACCTTTACAAGATTGCGGTCAGGGCCAATTTCCCTTTAATAATGACCAATCAATAACTCGACAGGCAAAGTTCACTCAAAGGATCTATACTTTGTTCAAAGAGTAAAAGTGAGCTGAATAGTAAAAAAACTTTAACTACCACTTTAGAGTTAATAAGGATAGAATCACTTTAACTTAACCAGATGAACAACGGTTAGTTGGCTAAAATAAAAAGGTACCGATATGAGTACCGAACGGCTTAGAAACACCTAGCGCTATGCTAGGTGTTTTTTTTTTGAAACCCACTTTCGAAATAACTTACACCTATCTTGCCCTTTCCTGTTTATCACTCGTCTCGATCGCCAGAAAACACCAATGTTCATAGGTTCGTCATCCGTTTGAAAAAATAATCTTAACAGTGAGATTATCCACTTTAATTTATGTCATCTTAAGTATATTGTTATTAGCAAGTAACGAGCATGTTATGTAGCAAAATAATAATAAAGGAAGATAGATGAGCAGTAACAACAGCCGACAAGATGGCAAACGAGACGTTACTCTGCGTTTTTTAGCTGAGCCCGGAGATGTGAACTTTGGTGGTAAAGTTCATGGTGGAGCAGTAATGAAGTGGGTCGATTTAGCAGCCTATGCCTGTTCTGCAGGTTGGAGTGGCAAATACTGCATCACCGCCTATGCAGGTGGTATTCGATTCGTAGCACCCATCCATGTTGGCAACCTTGTCGAGGTAAGTGCGAAGGTCATCTATACCGGCTCATCGTCAATGCACATTGCAATAGACGTCCAAGCTAGCGACCCCAAAGAACTCAACAATCGTCTGACGACTCACTGCATCGTGATTATGGTAGCTGTCGATGAAAATGGTACCCCAACCAAAGTGCCAGAATGGATCCCTGATACCGAAGAAGACATTGAGTTGAGAGACTCGGCTATTCGTCTTATGAACATGCGAAAGCAAATCGGTGAAGAGATGGAAGCACACGTGAAATACCTCAAGTAAGGTCAATCAAGGCGCTCACATACGCCTATTTCCATGCCAAGCAGATGCTTGGCATTTGTTTTACCTAACCCACTTTAAACACAAACGAAACAGTTCTGGTCTTGTGACTCTGCGACAAATCATTCCAAAGTAAATAAAACATCTCTAAGACCAATATTTCCGATAAAGCGTGATACTCAACCAAAGAGTTGAAATGAATCCACTATCGAATATGGATTTGCCTTCTCTGTAATAAAGTCGTCATTTTGCTCTGATTAAATACCGCCAATCATAATGGATGTATTAGAATTTTTTCGGAGCCACTCTTGAGCGTCACACGCCCCACTCTTAGCGAATCTACACTGAACAATTTGAAGGCTGTTGAGTATCAATGGGTTAGAACTTTGTACGTAGAAGGCTACGACAGCAATGAGATTAACCACTATATTCAAACTTGTTTTGGTGGTGACCACACGTTTGCCGATCTGTTTAGACGCGTAGCACTCGATCAAGAAAGTATCTATGTACTGTTACAGCATTTAGGCTGTGCGCCTTCTAGTCGAGAGTTTTAATCTTCACACAGCCTCGATTCTCTATGTCTGATAAGAGTCTAGCTCAAAGTATGCTGTTGAGATCTACTCTCAATAGGCCTGTTGTATTTAGCCTTTATAGACACTTTCGGTGAAATTCAGACGCTCGTTGCATGCAAATCATTGAAGTATCACGCATTGAATTATTAGCAACATATCAATAGACCTGCTGCCCCTTATACTGAGCGTCTGATTTATGAGACAGAGTGATTATTTTGATAATGAAAGATTTAGGCATGGAATGGCTCAAATCTAAGTCACCGAGATAAGCAGATAAAGGCTGGTACAAATACATACCAAAAAGTAGCAGACATAAAAAAACCCAAGTAAATACCTGGGTTAGAGTTACAAAAACCACTAATCATTAATAGCGTAAGGAACCTGATTAGCGGCCAGCTATGCGTAACCTGAGGGTTATTTTTATTACTGATCGGCGGCCAAACCAAATGATGTAATAAAAATGCCAATATAGAGCGACCT
Organism: Vibrio sp. PSi01; assembly: GCF_054960695.1. NCBI lineage: Bacteria > Pseudomonadati > Pseudomonadota > Gammaproteobacteria > Vibrionales > Vibrionaceae > Vibrio > Vibrio sp. PSi01. Next base: position 448,924 of record NZ_JBHNYN010000002.1, on the reverse strand, counting down.
AAAGGTCGCTCTTTTCTTTCTTATAGAGTACAGCTTATCCTTTTACACCACCTGCCGTCAAACCGCCAACTAACCAACGTTGAGCAAGTAAGAACACGATAGTAATCGGAAGTGCTGATAGTACAGCCGCTGCCGCAAAGTCACCCCATAGGTAGTTCTGAGGGTATAGGTACTGCTGCATACCTACTGCTAGTGTGTAAGAGTTCACATCTGTAAGTAAGATAGATGCTACTGGCACCTCACCAACTGTCGCGATGAAAGATAGAATAAACACAACCGCTAGGATTGGCACAGACAGCGGCAGTAGAACCAGTCTGAATGCTTGCCAAGGCGTTGCACCATCAAGGGCTGCTGCCTCTTCCAGAGAGTTATCAATCGTTTCAAAGTACCCCTTAATCGTCCATACGTGAAGTGCAATACCACCTAAGTAAGAGAAGATTAGACCACCGTGTGTGTTCAAGCCTAAGAACGGAATGTATTGACCAAGTTTGTCAAACAGCGCGTAGATTGCTACTAGAGCAAGTACTGCTGGGAACATTTGGAAAATCATCATCGCTTTCAGGATAGTTTCTTTACCTTTAAAGCGCATACGAGCAAATGCGTAAGCCGATGTCGTTGACAGTGCCACGATTAAAATCGATGTAACACCCGCGACTTTAATTGAGTTCCATAACCACGTTAGTACTGGGAATGGAGGTGGTGTCACCGAGCCGTCAGCATTCGTTACCGACATACCAAGAGCCAGTTTCCAGTGCTCCAGTGATGGGTTATCGGGAATCAAACTACCGGTTGCGAAGTTACCTTCACGGAACGAGATAGCGATGATCATCAGTAGTGGGAAGATAATCATTGCCAAGAAGCACCACAACACTGCATGCGTTGCCCACACTCGGTATTTAAGGCCTTTACCTTGTACCATAGCCATTGTCGTGCTCCTTAATCTTGAGACAGTTTAGTGAAACGAAGGTTTAGTAACGCTAGTGCACCAACCAATAGGAAAATAAGCGTTGCGATAGCACTTGCTAGACCGAAGTCTTGGCCGCCGCCGCCTTCGAATGCAATTCGGTACGTGTAGCTTACAAGCAAGTCTGTGTAACCCGCTGGCTCAGAAGTACCAATCATGTTCGGGCCACCGTTCGTCAATAGTTGAATCATTACGAAGTTATTGAAGTTAAAGGCAAACGCTGCAATCAATAGCGGTGTAAGCGGCTTAATCATCAATGGGAATGTAATGCGCTTGAAGTTATCAAGGAAGTTCGCACCATCAATCGCTGACGCTTCGTATAAATCATCAGGAATCGCTTTAAGCAGACCCATACATAGAATCATCATGTAAGGGAAACCTAGCCATGTGTTAACCATCAACACCATGGTTTTCGCTAAGATAGGGTCTGAGAACCAGTTCGGGCTTAAGCCGAAGATATTCTCGAGCACCATGTTGATCTCACCAAAGCTTTGGTTGAATAGACCCTTAAAGATAAGAATCGAGATAAACGCGGGGACGGCGTAAGGCAGAATCAGTAGAACACGATAAATAGAACGACCTTTCAACTCTTCCCATTGCACGATATTCGCAAGCACAAGCCCGATAACAAGCGTGAACGCTACGGTACATACCGAGAAGATAACCGTCCAAATAAAGATGCTGATAAACGGTTCTTTAATACCGTCATCTTTCCATACACGCTCAAAGTTATGTGTGCCAATACTAACCACAAAACCTGGAGAGATGGTATTACCCGTAAACTCACCGTTTGTATCAACAGGTTGGTAGAAACCCACATCCATATTTGGCTTAAGAACTTCACCCGTTTCATTGTTGATTAACGTTTCTTCATCGTCTTGTAGCGTGTAAAGCGGAGCAACAGAAGCAAACTTACGTAAGCCACTCATGCGGATGTCACCACCGTCCGGTAGATTGAAATCAACACCACTGATCGCAGCTCGGTTTTGGATGATCGCTTTGATTTTCTCTTTTTCACCTTGCGCAGACTCGATGACAGATAGGTCCATCTCTGTTGCTGTCATATTGTCTAGAGAAAATACGTCAGTCGCTAACAGTTGGTCGCCATCTTTTACGACGATCTGGTGACCGTCATCTGTCTTGTACAAAGTAAATGGGTAGCTCTCACCGCTTTGGAAAGAACGGTCTAAAAGAACGGTTTGAGTACGCTCTAGAGAAAGCTGATTTTTCGCGCTGTAGTTAGTAAACGCAAGCCCTACGGTGTATGCCAATGGGAAAAGAATGAACAGGATCATTCCGGCAATACCTGGGTAAATATAACGGTGGGCGTAAGTTTTTTTACTACCAAAAATGTAAAGTGCCAAAGCCGTTAAGATCACTGTAAGCAGCGCAAAAGCGAGCTCACCGCGAGAATACATAAGAATTGTAGCGTAGCCGTTTATTAAGCCAACGCTACCAAGCAACCCCCATTTGATGAAGACGCTTTTACTGCCTGGAAGGCTTGATGGTGCTGGGATAGCATCTGTACCTTGAACTGACTGCATAGAGGAACCTGCTAGCGATATAGATAAAAAATAGAAAAGTAAGGAGAGGTTACCCCCTCCTTAAAAGGTAGTGCTTGGGTGTTACTTAACCATACGACCTTCAGCAGCTTTTAGTGCTTGGTCTACTGATTGACGGCCGTCAACTACGTTGCCGATCGCTTCTTCCATGCTGTACCAGAATGTTGTGAACTGAGGGATGTTAGGCATGATCTCACCGTTCATCGCGTTGTCCATTGTTGCTGCAATACGAGTATCGCTGTCTAGTTGACGTTGGAAAGAGTTAAGAGCAACAGCGCCTAGTGGCTTGTCGTCGTTCAGGCTCTTCATACCTTCATCTGTTAGCAGGTAGTTTTCCATGAACTCAACAGCTAGGTCTCGGTTTGGAGACGCAGTGCTGATACCACCCGCCCATACACCAACGAAAGGTTTAGACGCTTTACCGTTGAACTTAGGTAAAGTTGTTACGCCGTAATCTACGCCAGCTTTCTTGATGTTTTCCCAACCCCAAGGACCGTTGATTGTCATTGCAACGTTGCCCGCAACAAATTCAGACTCAGCAACTGAGTAATCCATGTCTGCAGAGATAACTTTGTCTTGTACCATCTTCTCGATGAAACCTAGAGACTTCTGAACACCCTCAGTCGCTACGCCCGCATCTTTAATATCGTAACCTTCTGCCGTCTGTTTGAATGCGTAACCGCCGTCAGCTGCAAGTAGAGGCCATGTGAAGTAAGCGCCGCCACGTAGAGGCCACATGATCGCTTTTTTACCATCTTTTTGAAGCTCAGCATCAAGTGCTGGGATTTCTTCCCAAGACTTAGGTGGGTTAGGAACAAGCGCTTTGTTATAAATTAGAGAAACTGACTCAACCGCTACAGGGTATGCGATTGTTTTACCTTCGTATGAAACAGCGTCCCATGCGAAGTCTACGATACCTTCTTTAGTTTCTTTAGAAGGTTTGATATCAACAAGAAGCCCCGCTTCTGCATAGCCGCCAAAACGGTCATGTGCGTAGAAAATCATGTCTGGGCCATCGCCAGCCGCTGCAACTTGAGAGAACTTCTCTTCTAGTTTGTCAGGGAAAGCGACTGTTACTTTAACACCAGTATCTTCTTCGAAGCGTTTACCTACTTCAGCCATGCCTTCATAAGCTTTGTCACCACCTACCCAGATAGTTAGTTGTCCTTCTTCGATAGCAGCATTTGCACCAAAAGAACCCAGAGCAACTATTGTACCTAGAGCTACAGCGCTTAGAGCGTTTTTCATGTGAATATCCTTTTTATATTTATACGTAGGGCACATCTACCAAGACGAGCCAGTTTTCAGGGCTTATGATCTGAGAAAATAGCCTCTAGCTCATCATCCTAGCCACTACGCCCTAGCTATTATGGCTTAAAATCGTGATCGCCATCCGGTCAGATTAGAGATTGGAGTCACAAAACACATACTCATCGTGATCAACATCACCGTTATGGCGTGGATTTATTTGAACTGGATCGCCAATTATTAATAACCCCATTTATCTACTCCTCCCCTACTACTCCCCCTCGTTAATTTTACGTTGGGAGGATGTACCGTTTCGCTAATTCATCGAAACTGCATTCATCCAAGAGTGGATAGTAAGAACCCTTTACCAGTAAGTGTTATGTGTAACAGCATTGTTCATTTAGTTGGCTTCACTGCCCGCTAGTGTCTTTATTAAGCATTGAGTTAAATCTGTGATTGAATCACGGGGGAGGTTTGGCTCGATGTGGGGGAAATAGACACCAGTTTGGCTATGACGGGTGGGCTTGGTTAAAGAAATCCAAGTCTCACCCACTTTTTTTCTTACTCACTCAATACTTACCAATTCCTACAGTTACTGCTGACCCGAAAATTTCTTATAATGATAAGCAGTAAAACTTAAAATTTGATCGATCGAGGACAAGCTAGATGGCGAGTGTCACGTTAAAAAACGTTTATAAATCATATGGTGATGTACAGATTTCTAAGGACGTAACCTTAGACATCAACGAAGGTGAATTCGTAGTATTCGTTGGACCATCAGGTTGTGGTAAATCGACGCTATTACGTTGTATCGCAGGTCTAGAAGACATTACGTCTGGTGATTTGTACATTGGCGACCAACGCATGAATGACGTTGAACCGTCAAAGCGTGGCGTGGGTATGGTATTCCAATCATACGCGCTTTACCCTCACCTTAACCTATACGACAACATGTCTTTCGGCCTCAAATTAGCGAACGCTAACAAAGCTGAAATTGATAAGCGTGTTGAACATGCTGCAGAAATCCTTCAGCTTGGTCACCTTCTTGAGCGTCAGCCTAAAGCCCTATCTGGTGGTCAACGCCAACGTGTTGCGATTGGTCGTACTCTGGTTTCTCAACCAAATGTATTCCTACTTGATGAGCCGCTATCAAACCTTGATGCTGCTTTACGTGTTCAAATGCGTTCGCAAATCACTAAACTACAACGTCAACTTGGTTGCACCATGATCTACGTTACCCACGATCAAGTGGAAGCGATGACTATGGCCGATAAAATTGTTGTTCTTGATGGTGGTTATGTATCTCAAGTCGGAAAACCGCTTGACCTTTACCACTACCCTCAAAACCGTTTCGTTGCTGGCTTTATTGGTTCGCCGAAGATGAACTTTATGTCTGTTCACATCGAGCAAGCGGAAGCTGAACGCGTATTGGTACAACTTTCAAACGGCATGACTTTCTGGATTCCAGTCGATGGTACCACTGTCAATGCAGGTGACCGTATGTCTCTGGGCGTTCGTCCTGAGCACTTATTGTCTGCTGAAACAGGTGATGCGACGATTGAAGCTGAAGTGATGATGGTTGAGAAGCTAGGTAACGAAACACAAGTTTACCTAAACCTCGAAAGTGCCGATGCTGACGTTATCTATCGCCAGCCAGACACGTTGACGATTGAGTCTGGTGACAAGCTAGCGATTGGTATTCCTGCACACCGTTGTCACTTGTTCCACAGTGACGGTCGCGCATGTCGTCGCCTATACAAAGAGTACGGCACAGACTAATCGGTTCCGCCTTTTAAGATATAACTTGCCCATATCCAATCCCTCTTACGTTGTAAGGGGGATTTTCTATTTAGGGCGACTAGTTTTACTTTCATTAAATCACCTCGCCAGCAACTCTATAAACGTATTCAATTTTTTATTGATAGCAATAAAAAAGGCCTAGCAAGCGCTAGACCTTTATCTATGAGTCAGGCTATAAGCCCAACCACCATTATCACTTCTTTGAGACATGCACCAGTCTAAATCAACTTAGTGAATTGGCGTATCATTCTGTTTGTTGAACTGGCCAAAATGCTTCTCTAACACTTCTGGCGTTAGTTTGCCTTCTGCTTCTAGTCGTTTGAACTCAGCGACGATCGCTTTTTGCTCTTCAAGTGATGGTAGTTTTACTTCTGGCTCATCACCCATTTCTTGAGTCATCTGCTCTAGTTCTTTTTCAAAATCGCTCATGATACTTACCTAAATATTAAATCTAACGAGATTTTACTCATTTACGACCTGTGATGCTAGAGCGATTGAGTCCAAAGCCCGAAACCAGATCAAGCGAACGTCAGTTTAAACACAGGGCTGGCTTGAAATTAGAAAGAGCTGGATTCACGATTAAATGAAGCCAGCTCTCTGTCAACGTCATTAGCTCAAGCAGTATTACAGCTTAAACGAGCCAACCATCTTATCGAGGCGAGAAGACAGGTCTCGAAGCTCTTGGCTCGCTTCTGCAAGCTGCTCAGCCGTGCCCGTTGTCACTTCGTTGATTGCGTTGATCTCTTCAATGTTCTGGTTGATGGTATGAACTACGGTTGATTGCTCTTCCGTTGCTGTCGCCACTTGAGTGTTACGGTCTGTAATATCCACAATACGGTCTGAAATACCACTCAGAACGTCTACCGCTTCATCCGACGCCGATACACCTTCAAGCGTGATCACCTTACCCGCACTCATTGCCGTTACTGCATCTTTAGCATCGCTTTGCAGTTGGTTGATCATCTTCTGAATCTCTTCCGTAGAATCTGCAGTGCGGCTTGCTAAGTTACGTACTTCATCTGCTACAACCGCAAAACCACGACCTTGCTCGCCGGCACGGGCTGCTTCAATCGCTGCGTTCAATGCGAGTAAGTTGGTTTGATCTGAAATATCACGGATAACACCCAGAATAGAACCGATATCTTGAGTTGTTGAAGCAAGCTGTTCCACCACTTGACCCGTGCTTTCGATATCTTGCGCTAAACGACTGATCGCGTCTTTTGCTTTGTTTACCACAGAACGACCCACTTCAGTATTACCCGAAGCTTGCGTTGCCGTTTCTGCTGCTGTTGCCGCGTTTGATGCAATCTCGCTGATGGTCATACCCATTTCATTAATGGCAGCGACCACTTGAAGGGTTTGATCACGTTGCTCTTGGCTGTTGTCGTGGGTGATGTGTGCTTTGTTAGACACGCTCTCTGCCGCCACTTGCAGCGCTTGGCTTGTCGAGCATACTTCTTTCATCGACTCGTGAATCTTCTCAATGAATCCGTTAAAGCCCTTAGAAAGCTGTGCGATTTCATCGTTGCCTTTAACTTCAATACGCTGCGCAAGATCGCCATCGCCTTCGCCAAGGTCACCAAATCGTTTAGCCAGAAGTTTAATTGGTTGAGTAATGCTGTTTGCTAGCACTACGCCCATTAGGATAAACACCAAAGCCACAACAGCCGTCATGATCAGCATCTTTTGCGCTGTCGCATCGAGCTCTGCAAACACTTCACCAGTCGGAACTACACCAATAACAAACCAGTCCATTGAAGACACATACAAGCTCGCCACGAACAGCTCTTGGCCTTGGCTTTCAGTGGTAATCAGATTAAAGCCCGATTTGTTCAGTAATTGACTTGCTTGAGGACCGTAGAGTTGTTGAAGTGAAGAGTCACTGCGTGAACGCTCGCGGTGAATTTGAACATCACCTTGGCTATCGGTTAAGAATACGAAGCCTGTATTTTCAATCTTGAAACCGTTCAGTAGGTTAACCATGTCATCCATCGACTTTGATAAACCTGACATCGCTAAACCAGAAGGCTGTTGGTAGTTAGCGAACATTTTCACTTCGCCATTGGCTTCTTGGAACATGCTCACCATGGTCGGCTGTCCAGATTGCGTAAAGCCAAAGAACCAACCATCTTGTTGTTGGTTTAACTGACGTAGGAAACCATTTTGATTCCAGTAGTAAGCCGTTTGACGGTTCGCCACTGAGGCATCGTTCAACTGATATTGATTACGAACGTTATTCAGTTGTTTAACCAGCTTGTTTTCTAATGCCGGATCGCGGTCGGTCGATTCGATAGCATCAGAAATAAATTCATTTGAAGCAATTTGCTCCGCTGCTAATAATAGCTGAGACACTTCACGGTCAATTTCACCATTGATTCGCTCCAACATTCCAGGAAGCTCAATATCGATCAGTCGATGACTCAATACATCTCTTGCTTGTTGTTGTGCCATCGCGCCGACAATTACTGTCGATGCAAGAACCGCAAAGGTAATGCCAAGTACAACTTTTTGCTTGATACTCAGAGAGTTAGTTTTGAACATATTTAGACCTTTAAAAAGAATCGCTCTTTGTTTGTAAACCTTGAACAGGACTTTGTTAACGCGCCCCAACAAAGTGATGCACAATCTGAGTTATATATCGGCCACAACCAATAAAACTGGAGACTTTTCTCTCAAAAAATTGCACATATGATGTAACAACCGAAATCATCCAAATTAAATATGAATTAACTAAGCCAATATCGTACTGTCGAGAGTCGGCTTTAGCTATCAGCCCTTAGATCTAACTGAACTCAAACAACTCCCCACAGCCAAGCTTTTGTATATAAAAACCAATTGATATAGTAATAATCACAACCTAACGATATTTTTAGCTAACCACTTGTAAATCTTTCCAATTTTGAAAAAATAAATTACGCAAATGCACTGGAACTTTTTGCTACAAATCAGTGACCAATACTCAAAATAAAATCAAATGGATACCCAGAGAGTCCAAAATGCACAAAACAAATTTCGAAGTCCTTCAAAACTATCTAGAGTCTCAAATCATTGGTCAAAAAGAGCTCGTTAAGCAACTGATGATCGCCCTTTTAGCGGATGGTCATATCCTCGTTGAAGGGCCTCCCGGCTTAGCAAAAACTCGCGCCGTAAAATCACTGGCTGATTGCGTTGAGGGGGATTTCCACCGCATTCAATTCACACCTGACTTACTGCCTGCGGACTTGACTGGTACCGATATTTTCCGACCAGAAACTGGGGAATTTACCTTCCAATCAGGCCCGATTTTCAACTCGCTTATTCTAGCGGATGAGATCAACCGTGCTCCGGCGAAAGTTCAAGCAGCAATGCTGGAAGCGATGGCAGAGAAACAAGTGACTGCCGGTCGAAAGACCTATGCTCTGCCTGAACTGTTTTTGGTAATGGCGACACAGAACCCAATTGAGCAAGAAGGGACATACCCTCTGCCAGAAGCCCAGTTAGACCGATTCTTGCTTCACCTTGAGGTCGAATACCCAGATATGGAAAGCGAGCTGGAGATCTTGCGCCTGAACCGAGGCGAAGCTCAAGGTAACGAATCTATTCAGCCACAACAGATATCTCAGCAAACGATCTTTGAAGCGCGCCAAGAAGTGCTCAACATTCATATGGCAGACACCATTGAGCAATACATCATCAGACTGGTTATGGCGACTCGCCAACCCAAGCAATACAGCGATCAACTTGATCAATGGTTAGATATGGGTGTCAGCCCACGCGCAACTATTGCTTTGGATCGCTGCGCGCGTGCTCACGCATGGCTTGCTGGCCGCGATTATGTAACGCCACAAGACGTTCAAGCGATGGCATTCCCTGTGTTACGCCACCGCCTGCTCCGTAGCTACCATGCTCAAGCTGAAGGCGTTACGGCCAATCAAGTCATCGCACATCTTATTTCATTGGTTGGCAGCGCATAAGGACACGCGTATGAATAATCAACTACCCAACTATAGTGACGGCGTCACGTTGAATTTGGATGAGCTGCTGCAATACAAAGCTCAGTCTGTTCGATGGTTGCCTCCAGCCAAGAGCCTTTGGTCTCAACTTAATGGTCAACACGAGAGTAACCACAAAGGTCGCGGGATGAATTTCTCTGAAGTTCGTCAGTACCAAGCAGGAGATGATATCCGAAGCATTGATTGGCGCGTCACAGCAAGAACGGGCAAGGCGCATACCAAGCTATTCTCTGAAGAAAGAGAGCAGCCTGTCATTTTGTTTTTGGATCTATCAAGCAGCATGATTTTCGGCTCAACCTTGTTGTTGAAATCAGTTCAACTTGCACACTTTACTAGCCAACTGTGCTGGCTCACTGTGGCTCAAAAAGACCGAATTGGCGCAGTAATAGATACTGGCAAAGAGATCATTGAAATCAAGCCCAGTGCGAGTAATCATGCGCCATTACGCATTCTTCAAAAAGTCATAGAAATCAATAATGCAGCGCTGACCAACCACGACAATCACAGCGAGACAACCTTAGAGCTTGGACTGACATCTCTTCATCAGCTTTGTCCAAAAGGCAGTGATATTATTATCCTCAGTGACTTTGTACGCTACCAAGAAAGTAACTACTCACTTATCAGCCAAATACGCCGGCACAACAGAGTCCGTTTCGTGCATTTTCATGATCCATTAGAGCAAGGTGAAACCGCCTACAAGGGATCTAAACAAGTGACGGACGGCAGTAAAACTCAATGGTTTAACTTCTCCTCGAATAAAGAGAAGGAAAAACTTAACCACGCGTTTTTACTAAAGAAGAAGCAGTTGCAGAAACTTGGTTTATCTCTCGCGATACCTTATAGCTCGCTGTCTAGTGCACAGTCATTAATGAGCCAGATATCAGGAGTTCAGTCATGAATCAGCCCTTAGATTTGAGCCCTGTCATTGCACCAGATGCACCGACTTGGTGGCCTTTAGCGTGGGGTTGGTGGGCATTGATTATCACGGCTATTGCTCTGATCGCCTTAGTGTTTTTCATTGTAAAACGCAGACAAAACAACCAACACGCGAAGAACGAAGCACTTGCTCGTTTTCGTCATGGTCAGTCTTCAGATAGCTTGTCTCCGCGCACAGCTCAAGACATCGTTCGTCAGGCAGCACTAAGCTATTTCCCACGCGAAAAAATTGCAGGTCTAGCAGGTGATGATTGGTTGAAGTTCTTAGATGCGCAATTAGAGAAGCCGTTATTTGTAGCAAAACAATCCCAGTGGCAGCAAGCGCTCTATCAAGATGCAGCCTTAATGAACGACGAACAGAAAATGGATCAACAGCAATTGGTTAATGATTGCGAAACTTGGCTTTGTAAAGCCCTTCCTCCAAAGCGAGGTCGTTATGAGTGATTTTCTAAGCCCTTTGTTTCTAAGCAGGGACTTGCTAAACATCGAGTTCGTTTGGTGGTGGATGTTCTTCATCGCGCCACTGCCGTTTCTCGTTTACTTGTTCTCACCAAAGTCAGAATCAAGCAACGCCCTAAGGCTTCCATTTCTGCCAGAAGACAGCCATACCAAAACACCGAGCAGTCGCTTACCAAAAGCGTTGTCAGTTATTATTTGGATTCTGCTGGTTACGGCGAGCGCTCGCCCTGTATGGTATGGCGAACCGGTGGAGTTTCAGCCGAAGCATCGTGATTTGATGTTGGTTGTCGACCTCTCCTACTCGATGAGCCAAGAAGACATGCAGTTCAATGGCGAATACATCGACCGCTTGTCGGCTGTGAAACGCGTATTGAGTGACTTTATTGATCGCCGTAAAGGCGACCGAGTCGGATTAGTACTATTTGCTGATCACGCCTACTTGCAGACCCCGCTTACGCTAGATAGAAATACGCTTTCACAACAGCTCAATCAAGCAGTGTTAAAGCTGATTGGTACTCAAACTGCGATTGGCGATGGCATTGGCCTTGCGACCAAGACCTTTGTTGATAGTAATGCGCCTCAACGTGTGATGGTACTACTCAGCGACGGCAGTAATACTGCAGGGGTGTTAGACCCATTAGAGGCCGCAGACATCGCAAAAAAATACGATGCGACCATATACACCGTCGGTGTTGGCGCAGGCGAAATGATGGTCAAAGAGTTCTTCATGACTCGTAAGGTCAATACTGCTCAAGACTTGGATGAACGCACGCTAATGGAAATAGCCAAACGCACTGGCGGTCAATACTTCCGTGCGCGTGACAGCAAAGAGCTGGCGACCATTTACGACACCATCAACCAGTTAGAACCCGTGACAAATGCCACCAAGGTTTGGCAACCACAACAAGAGTGGTTCGTATGGCCTTTGTCTGCGGCAATGTTCTTCGCATTTATGCTGTTAGCCATTAGGAGAAACAATGTCTAACTTTACTTTTATCTACCCATATTGGTTCTTAGCGCTTGTCGCGTTACCCGCGATTTGGTGGCTTAGTAAGAAGCAATCTAAGCAAGGGTTATTGGCGTCTCATATCGCTCGCTACTTGGCGCCAGAATCAAGCAAGCCATCAAAAAACCGCAGTACTTACTTTGGTATCTGGTGGATGATCGGTGTTATTGCATTAGCCGGCCCCAGCTTTCAAAACAATGAACAACCGAGCTTTGAAAAAACGCAGGCTCGAGTTGTGATGATGGACATGTCGATGTCTCTATACGCTACCGACATAAAACCAAATCGCCTGACTCAAGCACGATACAAGGCTCTTGACCTGCTTTCGTTGTGGAAAGAAGGCTTAACAGGAATGGTCGCGTACGCTGGCGATGCTTACACCATTAGCCCGCTAACGTCCGACATCAACACCATCAAGAGCCAAGTGCCAAACTTGTCTCCGGATATTATGCCTTACCAAGGCAGCAACGCCCCCGCTGCGGTTAAGCTTGCCATTGAGATGATGACTCGCGCTCATATCTACCACGGTGACTTGGTATTGATTGCTGATGACATAGATGACCAAGAGAAGAAAGAGATCGACTCGCTGCTATCTGGTAGCAATTGGACGCTATCCATTTTAGCGGTGGGTACTGAAAGTGGCGCACCAATCTCTTTGCCAACAGGCTCAATGCTGCAAACCAACTCAGGGCAAACTGTGGTCGCGAGAACCCACTTAGAGAACATGCGCGACCTGACTCGCAGTTATGGTGGCACGTTCACTGAGGTTCAATTTGATAACTCAGATGTTGAACATATCGCCAGTTATCTCGACCGAGTTGCAACAACCTCTGAAGTGACCAAGACCAATAACTCACTCAACACGAGAGTCAACAATGGCTTCTGGCTTCTGCCATTCCTATTACTGCCCGCACTTGGGCTGTTTCGAAAGGGTGTTGTTTGGTGCGGATTAGCTGTGGTTTTGTCGTTCAGCCAACCGAATACCGCGTTTGCAAGCCCTTGGAAAACCGACGATCAGGTGGGTTATCAGCTTTATCAAGATGAAGACTTCCAACAAGCTGCAGAGCAGTTCCAACAACAAGAGTGGAAAGGCATCGCACAATACAAAGCCGGTGACTTCGAAGCTGCAGAGCAGACACTACAAGGTTTGAATGGCGAAGATGCTCGCTACAACCTTGCAAATGCACAGGCGCAGCAAGGCAAGTACGATCAAGCGATTGAAGAGTACCAACGTATTCTCGAAAACAACCCTGAACATGCTTATGCGAAGAAAAATCTAGAGCTTGTCGAACAGGCTCAGAAGCAACAGCAACAGCAACAGCAACAGCAAGACAATTCTGAGTCCAAAGACCAAAACGAACAAGGTCAGCAGGGTCAGCAGGGTCAGCAGGGTCAGCAGGGTCAGCAGGGTCAGCAGGGTCAGCAGAATGATTCTTCGCAAGATTCGCAGGATCAACAACAAAGCTCTGCAAACAATGAAAGCTCGCAAAACCAAACGAATAGCCAAACTCAAAGTGCAAACCAACGGCAAGCCAAAAATCAACCGGATGAAAAAGTAGGTGAAGAAGACAGTAAGCGAGCAGCGCAATCTAAGCAGTCAGGTAAATCCGATCAGTCCGAAGAGCAAGACCAAAAGGATTCAAAACCTCAAAGTGCGAGCGCACAGCAAGCTTCAAACGAAAAAGGTGAAGGCGATGGTCGACAAGCTTTAGCGCAAACCTCAGATCAGCCGCTATCGAGCGATCCTGATATGCGAAAACTTGAGCAAGTAGAAAGCGCTCGTGACCCGAGCCAACTGCTTAAAGCGCAAATGATTCTACAAGCACGACAAAAAAGTGCTCCTAACAACCAAAACAAAAAGTGGTAACCATGCGATTTTTAAACAAGCCATTTTTATCAATGCTACTGACACTGCTAATCGGTGTTTTCTCGTCACATTCTGTATTCGCAGCGACCGCTGTTGCGAGCGTTTCGCAAAACAGTGTTACCAAAGATGAAGTCTTCCTACTTAGAGTGACGACCGATGAAAAAGTATCGTCTGGTGCTTTAGATCTAGCCCCCCTTCAAAAGGATTTCTATGTCGGTACCCCAAGCTTTGGGTCGTCGATGAGAATCGTAAATGGCAGCCGCACTGTGTCTAGCGAGTGGAACATTACCCTTGCCCCACTTCGATTAGGCCGATTGGAGATTCCTAGCTTTGATATTGAAGGCGCAAAAACCCAACCGATCACCATCAACGTTGCGGTTAATAAAGCCGCTCCAAAGCAGAGTGATATGGCCGAGTTTCAACTCGATCTCAGTAAAAACTCGCTATACCCACAAGAAGTGGCAGAGCTTGATGTAAAACTCATTATCAAGGCTGACCCGAGAAGACTACAAGATCCAAAAATAGCTCCGCCAAATTCACAAGGGTTGAAGGTAGATCCCATTGGTGAGTCAAAGCAGTATCAAGATGTTATCAACGGACAAGAAGTTACGGTGGTCCAACAGTCGTTCCATATCTCGTCCCAAAAGCCCGGACAGTTTAAGCTGAACGGACCAAAGCTGACAGGAGCCGTTGTTTACTCAACCAACAACTCAAGCACAACGCGCCTTTTCCAGCTCGACACGCCTGTTAAAACCTTAGATGTAGCCGTCAAAGAGGTGCCAAAAGGCTACCAAGGTGAGTGGTTACCAACATCAAACTTCAAACTGATACAACAATGGTCAGATAGCCAAGGCAATGAACTGGGGAGTAGCAATGCTTTAGGTGACGACAAGCAGAAAATTGAAATGGAAGCGGGTGATTCGTTAACTCGTACCATTACTATGACGGCTAGCAACTTAACGCAGCACCAACTGCCGAAACTGAATATCACCTACCCTAAAACGGTACGTGTTTATGAAGAAAAACCGAAATTTGGCACCACCCAATCCGGTGATGCTGTCGTTGTCTATAAGCAGGTACTAATCCCTAAGGAATCAGGAAGCATCTCTCTTCCTGATGTTTCTCAAGCTTGGTTTAACACAGACTCACAATCACAAGAAACCAGTAACGCTCTTGGTCTTGAGTTGTCGGTTCAGGCAAGTGAACGCGCTAGCTCAAGCTCGCCAACGCCTGTTATGGAGACACCAACTCAGCAAGCCAGCCCGACGATTGTTACCGTTGAAAACCCAGGAATGTGGCCTTATCTAACCGCGCTGTTTGCAGCATTATGGTTAATCAGCTCAGCGTTTGCTTTCTACTTCTGGTCACGCCGCGGTACAGTAGTAAAACCAAAGCAAAAAGATGAACGTCAATCCGATACGGCAGAAGCGCTTATTGCCGCTCTGAAAATGAAAGACGGTGTGAAGACGAGAACTTTGTTCGAACAGTGGAAAACAGAAAACCCAGACTTGAGTGGTGAAACGTTGGAAACAATCGAAGCCGAGCTCGCCAAGCTAAATCAGAGTCTCTACGCTGAAGCAGATTCACCAAATCAGTCATGGGAGCCTAGATTGGCGATCAATACGATTAAAAAGCCAAAGCGACTTTCTAGTAAAACTCAGAAGAGCACACTAGAGAAGCTCTAACTATACGTAACTCTAACTAAAGTACATAGACAACAACCCGGAGCCGTGATGGTCACCATTTGACTACCACGGCTTCTTGTTTTCTTAGGCTTCGTTTTAAGAAAATAGAAATAACGAGAAAACCAAATCCGTTCGATTTCGTTAGAATTTGAAAGCTAGGGTCGAGACTAAGAGCTAAGAAAGCGTTGCCGAAACCTTTCTTCTCTTGAGTGCAGAAACAATTCGATTTCGACCTGAGTCTTTGGCTTGATATAAGGCTTTATCGGCCTTGCCATACAATAAATCGAAGTCGAATTGGCGTTGATCAGAGGTGATTGACGCATAACCGACAGACGCAGTTAGATATTGGCTAGTGCTGCTTTCACAATGGAGGATCTTAGCCTCTTCAATACATTTTCGAATCGACTCCGCACGTTGCTTGGTTTTGGAGTGATTGGTACCGATCATCAATAACATGAACTCCTCACCACCAATGCGGCAGAAGGTTTCTTTGTCATTGTAAACATGATCGTTTAATATTTTACCTATCGTGCGCAAAGCTGCGTCACCTTCCGTGTGACCATAAACACTGTTGTACAAACCAAAATGATCGAGGTCGACTAGGATCAGCCCGAAAGTGACTTCATGTTGTGTGACGAACGCCCCTTGGCCGTCACAATTTAGATCATCTAAAACCTGAGTCAACATACGGCGATTACCAAGGCGGGTCAGCGGATCGAGCTTAGATATCACTTCCAACTGTTGGTTCGCCAGTTCTAATTCTTTAGTTCGCTTGCTGACTTCTTGTTCCAATGTTTCGTTAAGCTTTTTGAGCTCTTCTTGTGCCATGGTTCTTTGCAGCACTTCAGCAAGACTTGAGGCAAAGATACGAATCACTTCACGTAATTGCGAGGTTAAAGGGCTACGAGTTAACAAGTTATCTGCAGCAATAAACGCAATAGGCTCACCCGTATTGGTTGTGAGCATCGTCATGGCTGTCCAACCGACACCCACAATATTGAAGTCGTGATAGATAGGTACTGACTCTTCAAAGGCGACTTGATTCGGACAAGCCCGAGCGGCAGCAACAATATCGCGCTCCACCAGCTCAGAACGGTAGTAAGACTCATCGACAATATCGCCTTTAATATCCGTGCCCCACGTACCTTGCATGTAGCTGCAATTTTTATCAGTAAGGAAAACCGCCAGTCGATCGATCCCTAGGTGTTGAATAGCAAAACTTACCGCTGACTTGCACACTTCGCTAACAGTATCACAGCGAGATAGCTCAACCATGCTTGAATGAAGCATGCGTATATTCTGCTCCTGCCGTTTACGAATGTAGATCTGAGAAAGAAGTGAACCAAATGACTCGAGCATTTGCTTTTGATAGTTGGTAATTGGCGAGCGGTGAATGTAATTGTCCATCGCGATCCAACCCACCGGTTTCTCTCCTTCACGCAAGATAAGCATACCATTCCAGCCCTGCCCAACCACTTGCCCAGCGGTGTATAACGGAGCTTGCTCAATGATAACTAAATTGGTGTGATTATCCGACAATGCCTCAATGTACTCTGATTCTAACTGATGTAAATCATACTGAGTATGATGCTCACTGTTTGTTTTACCCGCTTCATCAGTGCCATACGTTCCACTAAAACAGCGCTTTTTCATATCCAGTAGCATGAAAATAGCTCGGTCAAAACCAAGCCTATCTCGAACAGCCTCAACAGAAGCTTTATACAAGGCATCCAAAGATTCTGGGTTAGAAAGTTCTAACGCCACCTGGTGAACCAATTTCATGTTCTCTACGAACAATTCACGGAGCTTAATTTCATCAAGATATTGAGCTTCTCGTGTGTCTCTGTGTTTTATCTCAGTGGCTGCATTCTTTTCAGCACGAATACATTGCCAACGAGCTGCTGCTAACTGTAGGACATCAAGCCCTTGGTTAAAGGTTTGATTGACCTTTTCTGTATCGCAATTTTGAACAATTAAATAAGTTCTACAGGCAGGCGCATTATCAAGCATCATGATAAATGACTCGCCACCCAACACGTCGATATGTTCCCACTTGCACGTATTGATAGCCATAGGCAGCACACCGTCAGCGGTATCGAACTGGGAAATCCAAGGCCAAAAGGTTGAAGGGTAATGAACAAGAGCAGTTAACTCGCCACAAGAAAATAGAGGTAATGAATCACTTTGCGGTGTTGGTTCCGAGAATATGCCAATTCCTTTGGGAGTCAGCACCTCCTCAAGGTAATCAAAAAGAGATTCAGCTAATAAACGGTGGTCGCGTGTTGCAGATATTTGTTTTGCAAAGGCTTTAACAGGCACAACTTCCGTCCATTGGCTAAAAAGAATAAAGCAAAAATACAGAAGCCTTGATATGCAATCAATGTAAGTAAAAATGAGATGTTAAGCGAGTCGCAATTTCGCTTTTAACATTATCACAAGCATGAGAAGGGCGACAAAAATGGGATTTCCTGCCCAATTTTCAATCGACGTTGGAGGTTTTTTAAAGGCATAAAAAAGCCCCACATAAAGTGGGGCAAAACTTCCATCGCTTATAGTTATAGTGATAATTCTGTCGATCGATTCGATTATCTAACCTGGTTTCAGTTAGCGTGCTTTGGTATTTGACAGCGGAAACAAAAGGTCATAACAACACTTAAATAATCAATTAACCAAAGTCACCGTTTACGTAACCTTTGGTACGATCATCTTTGGGTTCGCTGAAGATAACACTTGTTTCGTTGTGCTCTACAAGCTCTCCCATTAGGAAGAAAGCTGTGCGGTCTGAAATACGACGCGCTTGCTGCATAGAGTGCGTTACGATAACGATAGTGAAATTCTTCTTCAGGTCTTCCATCAACTCTTCAATTTTATGAGTCGCAATTGGGTCGAGTGCTGATGTAGGTTCATCCATCAAAATCACATCAGGTTGCATCGCGATTGTACGAGCAATACACAAACGTTGTTGTTGACCACCCGATAGGCCGAATGCGTGTGCTTTCAAACGGTCTTTCACTTCATCCCACAGCGCAGCACCACGAAGTGAACTTTCAACCACTTCATCAATATGCTTTTTGTCTTTAATACCCTGAGCACGTAAGCCGTAAGCGACATTTTCGTAAATGCTCATTGGGAATGGATTGGGCTTTTGGAAAACCATGCCCACTTTGATACGTAGGTCTGCAACATCGATATTGCCGTAGATGTTGGTACCGTCCATTTCAAGAAGGCCTGTGATTTTCACACCCTCGATAAGGTCATTCATTCGGTTAAGGCAACGCAATAATGTTGATTTACCACAACCCGACGGACCGATCAAAGCCGTCACTTGACGCTCTGGCACTGGTAAATTAATTGATTTAAGTGCTTGGTTGTCGCCGTAAAAAAGGTCTAAATCTTTAATATTAAATTTGTTCATATTCGTAATCTCGTAATTCGTCAAAGTCTGTACTGCGTTTGTTTTATGAGCTCATTTGGCTCAAGAAAGCTCTGCTTAGTAAGTTGCAGTGTTAAAACGTCTTGCGATCAACTTAGTGAGTGTGTTGATCAGCAGTACAAGAACAATCAGTACTGTTGCTGTGCCGTATGCTTGATTCCATTCTTCAATGGTAAACAGTTCCGTCGTTAACTTATATAAGTGAACAGTTAGTGTACGGCCAGAGTCCATCAATGAATCTGGGATACGAGCAACCATACCAGCGGTCAAGAATACGGGTGCTGATTCACCAATAACACGACCAATACTCAGAATAACTGAAGTGATGATACCTGGCATTGCACTTGGAAGAATCAAACGCCAGATTGTGTAGATTTTAGAAGCACCCAACCCATACGAACCTTCACGGTAAGTTTGAGAGACTGCCATCAACGCTTCTTCAGTGGTACGAATAATCACTGGAAGAATCAGGATACTCAATGTCAACGCACCCGATAGGATAGAGAAACCTAAACCTAAAATAGCCACGAAGAATGTCATACCAAACAAGCCAAAGATAATCGACGGTATGCCCGCTAATGACTCGGTACAAAAACGAATGATTTTAACTAAACGGCTGCCTACTTTTGCGTATTCAGTCAGATAGATTGCTGTCATGATGCCAAGCGGCGCCGCAACCGCGATCGAAGCGATAACCATGTAAATCGTAGAGATGATCATCGGGAAAATACCGTGCTCATCACCAGTACGAGTGTAATCGTCAGTAATGAACTTCCAATCAACGTGCTGTAGACCGTTAGAAAGGATGTACCACATTATCCAAAATAAGAAGCCCACAGTAAGAGCAGCAGCAGCCCAGATAAAGCCACTCAATACCGCATCTTTACGTGCGCGAGCTTTCTTTAGCGCAACTTTATTCATCGTTTTACCTTGCGACTTCGTAGGGTTAGCTTGAGGTGTTACGTTATTTTCTAAAGACATGATGTTTACCTCGCCTTCTCACGGTTCAAGTAAAGTAGAATCGCGTTCAGAGACATGATGAACACAAGGAGAACAACACCCGTTGCGTACAACGCACTTGCGTGAATACCACTTGCGTAAGACATTTCAATCGCAATATTCGCCGTCAGTGTACGAGCTGAATCTAAAATACCTTCAGGCATCGCTGGTGCATTACCCATCACCATAATGATTGCCATCGTTTCACCTAATGCACGACCAATACCAAGAATCACACCAGTCATGATGCCTGAACGAGCAGCAGGAACGAGAAGCTTGAAGATGGTAAAGATTTTTGAAGCACCTAACGCTAAAGAGCCTTCTTTATACGTTCTTGGCACCGCGCGAATTGATGTTTCAGAAACTGTGATTACCGTAGGAAGGATCATTACACCCAATACAATAATACCAGCCAAGATCGTGTTACCCGCAGGCACTTGAAACACATTTTGAATCAGGGGAACGATAATAACGAGGCCAAAGAAGCCATAAACTACCGAAGGGATGCCCGCTAGCAATTCAACAGCAGGACGAATGATGTCTGCTAGACGCTTTGGCGCGATTTCAGCAATGAAGATTGCCGTTAATACACCAATAGGCACCCCAACTACTACCGCACCCAATGTCGATACGACAGAAGCTACAATCATGGTAGCAACACCGTAAAGTGCTGGTGGTAGCCAGTTTTGCCCTAAAACGATACCTGATAGGCCCGCTTCACGGAATGCTGGGATACTTTCTCTAACGATGAAGTAAGCAATAACAGCAAGAGATACGATGCCGATAATTGCGCTTGTAAGAAATAAGCCGTGAAAAATACGCTCTTTCCAATCTACACGCTTCTTTTGACGTAAGCTGCGTTTCAGTTGAGTCGCTTCGCTATTCATAAGCTGTTCACTATTCGTTGCGATGGTCATAACAAGTCTCACATATCGATAATCCTCAACACGCTATGTAAGCGCAGGATTAACTCGAAGTGGGATAGAAAAGGCTCAGCCTGAAAAGGTAGGCTGAGCAATATTATTAATTTGGGTTTAGATTAGTTAACTGCGATGTAGCCTTTGCTCTCAACAAGAGACTGAGCTTCGTCAGTTAGCATCCAATCTAGGAACTTTTGAGTTTCAGCAGAAGGTTGACCTTCTTTGTAAAGCACTAGGAAAGGACGAGCCACTTTGTAAGAACCGTTCTTAACGTTGTCTACTGATGCTTCAGTACCGTCGATAGCAAGTGCGTTAACTGAGCTATCCACTGTACCTAGAGAGATGTAGCCGATTGCGTAAGGGTTAGATGCAACCATTGTTTTTAGTGCGCCATTGCCGTTCGCAACTTGAGCACGTTGAGAGATTGCCGATACCTTTGTACCAGAAATTTCCATTTTAAGAGCCATGATGTCTTCGAATGCACCACGAGTACCAGATGCCGTATCACGAGTGATTGCTACGATTGGCTTGTCTGCACCACCAACGTCTTTCCAGTTTGTTACTTCACCCTTGTAGATAGCCGTTACTTGCTCAGCTGTTAGTCCGTCAAGAGCATTCTTAGGGTTAACAACAACTGCGATACCGTCACGAGCAACCACTTCTTCAACGAGTGTTGCTTCTTTCTCGCTATCTTTAAGATTACGAGAAGACATACCTAAATCTGCACTACCGTTCTTAGCTGCTTTTACACCAGCAGAAGAACCTGGGCCTTGTACTTCAACAAATACGTTTGAATTCGTTTTCATGTATGTTTCAGAGAAAACTTCCATCAGTGGAGTCACGCTGCTTGAACCAACTGCTGAAATAGTTTCTTTAGCTGAAGCTGGAGTCACTGTTAGTGCACCTAAAAGAGCGATTGCACCGATAACTGTCTTTTTCATCACAAATTTCCTTTAATGGCGTTATTGCCGTAATGTTGTGTTTTGCTTGAACGGTGCCCACTTTAGAATCCAAATATGACAGTTGTGTTTCACTTAATTGAAGCCTATATGACAACTGCAAATTAATGGCTCTTTAATGAATCGGTAGTTACACATCCATCAGGTTCGCTTATCTCCACACTTATTTGTGTAGAATTCAGACGCCAAACAACCAACCTCCCTTCTATTTATATCGAACGACAACCAATATATTTCTATGTTTTTCAATCAAATAGGCGTAACACAATTGAGAGTAATGTGCAGCTAAATCGCAATTTTGAACAATAAACAATCATGTATATCAAATACCTATCGCATATAACAAAATGAATACCTTTACTGATTGAATTGTCAGTCTCATTAGTTAGAATCCCCAATCAATTTTAATAATAATAATTCTCATCTACTAAATTATTCAAAGAGGGACATTAAATGCGCCAACTTCTCAGTGGCTTATCTATAAAAATACAGATCCTTATTCCGGTTCTATTTTCCGTCGTCTTATTATTGGCTGGCGTCATTATCGGTGGGGATAAACTCGAAAGTGCTTTTAAAGATGTGTCAGTTTCAACCGATGAGTTGATCCTACATAAAGAAGAACTCAGTGAAATCGTCGACAACAGTTACGGTATGCGTATCAAAGCGATTTACAGCTTATTTAATGCAGACGATGTGAAAACCTTAGTTGAGACACTAAACCAAAAACGTGACCAAAATGCGCGTCTATTAGATTCATTGAACACCGTTACAGGGATGCAGGAAGAAGTCACTGCAATGCGTAAAGCGATGAATCACTATGTCGATTTTTCTCGTATCACCATGCTCCCTCTCTTGACCGCAAAACACGGCAATACAGCGCTTCCCTCTAATTTTGATGCCAGTTACCAAACCGCTATCGACCAATACCGTCACGCGGGAAATGAAATGGTACAAGCTATCAATACTCTTTCTAAAAAGCTGAATCACATTGCTACCCAAGAAGTCCACATCAACGGTCAACAACATACCAGCACGCTCAATACAGCGACGATCGCACTTTTAGTCATACTTTCTGCTGCTCTGCTTATTAGTTGGACACTGGCTGGTGTCATCGTTACACCAATCAGTAATATTCAGGAAACCATGCGTGAAGTGGCAAAGGGCAACCTGTTAGTTAAAGCAGATGAACAAGGTAACAATGAAATTTCACGTCTTGCACAAGACGTAAACCAATCTGTTGAACAACTGCGAGACACCGTAAGTTCACTATCTCGGATCAGTATCGAAGTGGCGTCAGCATCGACAGAGCTCGCGGCTGTAATGACACAATCAAGCGCAAACTCAGATCAAGAGAAGCAAGAAGTGGAGCAAGTTGCTTCTGCTGTAAACCAACTTGAGAGCACAGCATCGCACGTAAACGAGAATGCAGTACAAGCCGACTCAGCTTCCAAGCAAGCCGACGAAATGGCAACACACAGCATGAGCTTGTTTAATGAGAGCAACCAAGCTAATGAGCAAATGGCGACTCAGCTGAGCGAAGCGGCAAACGTTGTAGGCACGTTAAAAGAGCACTCCGAGCAGATTGGTAAGGTAATTGAAGTAATTCAAAGCATCTCTGAGCAAACTAACCTTCTTGCACTTAATGCAGCAATCGAAGCCGCACGAGCTGGTGAGAGTGGCCGTGGTTTCGCAGTGGTAGCCGATGAAGTTCGAATGCTGGCTGCTCGTACGCAAGATTCAACCAAAGAGATCCAAGCAATTATCGAAGGCTTGCAGGTTCAATCGGGTAACGCCAATGAGAGCATGAGCAGTTCACTGTCTATGTTAGAGCACAACCAAACGCTCTCAGGTGAGGTGAGTGCAGCCCTTTCTGGTATTGCTAACTCAGTAACCGACATGACAGAAATTAACACTCAGGTTGCCTCTGCCGCAGAAGAACAAAGCCAAGTGACTGCAGACATCAACCGTAATATCTCAAACATCTACAGCCTAGTAAGCCAAAACGTAACCGGTATTACTCAAGCCGCAGCAGCGAGCCACGAGCTATCTAACTTAGCCGAGCAGCAAAAGCAGCAGTTGGATTATTTTAAGGTATAGGGTTTAAAGTCTAAGCTTCAGATCTAAGTTAAGACCTATATGCCAGAACCTAAAAGGCCGTGGAAAACCACGGCCTTTTTATTTACGCATTAAGAACTAAATCATTCTGCAACTAACAAGACGCTAAATTTATATTGTGCGGCGTTGTACTGGTAAACCTCACCATTAATCGAATCAAACGTCATCACGCTCTGACCATCACTCGCAGGAGTTGAACTCCATATATAAACGGCTAAGTTTCCAGCTTCAACGTTAAACGTATCACCAAACACCTTGTGACTCATTGCTGGAGAGTGACAAGCCACTTCTTTTAATGACACTAATTCTTTGATGTTTGGCATGCGCCACTCTTTTTCACCACCGAACTTATGCAACGCATGACTGCCACTCTGATCATTGATTGATTCAACCATAGAGAGCGCACTCTGCCAGTGATACGTTTCAGCAGGCCCACTACAAGCTAATGTCTTCGTATCCCAAGTTTTACCCAGTTGGCAACGCATCCAAGTTAACCCTGTCAGTTCATCGCTAAACGTCCCATTATCATTCGCAACATAACGCGTGCTCGGAGCCGATTTTTCCATATCTAAACTGCACTCTTGTGCCATTGCACCCGCAGAAAACAGAGCCATTAAAGTGATGGAGAGTAAATTTTTCATATCTATTGACCTTGTAGTGAAACTAAACGAATTGGGAATTGGAACGAGTCATAATTATCCGAAGAATCAACATCACCTGAATAGATCTCTATAGAACCAACAACCCCTCTGTCTGAACCCTGGGTTCCAATCTCGTTGTAATAGAAGCCACCTTCAACAGCTGTGTTTGTATATTGGCTATAAGTAATGGATTGAGTCCATACCGAACCAGTGTAAGCCGTATAGTCAATACCAAGGGTTTGATGTGGGAAGTACTTGTAAGTTAAACCATAAACTTCACCATCCGAGTTGGTTTCTGTCTCACCGAAGTCGAGCACGTTGTAGAATTCATTGAATGTTGGCAAGCGCCAATCTGACTTGCCGCATAAGTTCATTGCATTGATATGTTCAACGTAATCTTGAGTGGTACATATCGCATCGCCTTTCGTTTTACACGTCGCTAAATCAACATCTTGATCGTAAGGCGTTACTAGTCCGGGTAGCTCAAGCGCTAATATGCGATCTTTATATTGAATAGAGCTTTCGTCATCCGTTTTCGATTCCCAAATCAAGCCACTGCGTTGATCCAAAACACAAGACCACTCCGCAGCATCATCGGCAAGCACCTGACCACTTGAATCTAACTTTGCGAACTGGAAACCATTGCCGGTATTGTCATTCAGCTCTGTTTTATCAAAGCCGTATTCTGCATCTTGACCTGGGAATGAACTCTGTGGTTCAACGACATTTTGTGTGTCATCGATATCTGAGAAATAGCGTAAAACACCCGTATCATTCAATGCTGTCGCAGCTTTTAGCTCTCCTTCGAGGAAATTTGCAAAAGCAGTAACTTGGTCATTAGTGAGTACTCCACCTACATAATCGACCGCACTCTTATCAAATTTCGCACTCAATTGAGCCAGCATGAACGCACGATTAGAGTGCTTAAACGCCTTAATTGTTGATACGATATTTTGTTCCAGACTCGCGAGTTCAGATGCAGATAAATCGTCTTGAATATCGCCAGATATAGCGATGCCACTTTTCGCCAACTGCGCTTTTAATTTGTTGTTAGCTTCAGCTACCGTCAATCCGTCAGCAACATAACCCGCCAATAGTGAACTGATACCATTAATCTCATTTCCCGTATTTTTTTGAAGACCGGGAGCGGCAATATAAGCGTAAGAAGAGGCAGAAGCGCTCGTGCTATTGGCTGCAATCCCCGTATCCACCTGAGCTAACAAAGGAACCGATAAAATCGACTTCTTAGTACTAGTAATACTAAATTCGCCATTCGCGTTAGCCGTCGAGCTTGGTTCTCCACTATCACACATGTAGTTTTGATTTATGTCTGCACAGACCTTACTTTGTAAATCTACATTCTGTGCTGTCACTGTACCTGACACTGTATAGGTTGGTGCTGCTGATGCAGAGGTATCGGAACCGCCCGAACCACCGCAGCCAGCAAGAGCCAAAGAGATGGCCAAAATTGTCAATTGAGGTTTCATAGAGTTATCTTCTTGTTTTGTTTTTAAAGAGCCTTGCCATTAGAGACAAGTAACGCGTACCAAATGACCTGCCGAACGAGAGCAAGGACATGAATAGAATTGATATGAGTGAAGCTGAACCACCAGAAGAGCCACTGGTAACTGTTGGTTCTTCTGGTGAAGTCGTTGTTTCTCCACATTCGTATTTCGAAATCGTGCCAAGCCCCCACCGTTTTAAGTGCCCAGTTTCACCATTTACGTAATCGGCAATTTCTAAACGCCAAGACCCGTTAGTAGGCTCACCCTTAAACGAATCAAGAACCGAGTCATGCTTAAGTGTGAAGTAACCATCAAAGCCAGAAAATCGCGTCGATTTATGGTTAAGTAAATCGACTCGTGTTCCCTTCGGGGAAATAAGGGTCACCACTAAATCACTCAACCGAGGGTGATCGATATCTAAATACAGACCGAAATTTTCGTCTGCGGTCTGAGCCGTGCCATTTAGAGTGAAATTGAATGTTTTAAAGCCAACGATCGGCTGATTAGTTGAGCTAAACCGGCTATCAGGAAGGTAACTGTTCACTTCTTTGATATCGGATTCGAGTACAGGTAAGCCATATACAAGAGACAAATCATGCTGCCAATTGTGTAATTTGAGGGCGTCGTTGTATCGGTAGTCGACACTCGTATTCATGGCGACTGAAGAACCACACATCTCGCCGGTCGGAAGTGTCGCCTCTATCGACAACTGATCAACCGGATCGCTAACGAACGACTTCACCAATTCTGAAATATTGATTTGGCCATCCACTTGAGCCTGTCTTAATGTTGGGTACAACTCAATCGTCAACGGCTTCTTTGGATCAACATAACGGTCAGGAGCCTCTACTTTAAATGGCTCGATGATCAATCCATGCACATCAAACTTTTGCTTCAATATTTCAGCATAATCTCGATTTGGATATAGTTGTTGAGCCACAAACAGAGTGCTCTCAGCTAGGTCATGCATTTTCAATCCACGACCTAGCCCATACATAGACTCGAGTACGATTGAATCGAACTCGTTAAAAGCGATCTCACCATACTGCTCAACTGAGGCTTTCAGAGCCTGGAATAAAGGCGTTGACCAAAGCTCATCACCTAGTTCACCAGCAACACTTTCATGAGGGCGATATTCTGCTTGTCTAAAGTAACGTGCCCTTTGGTTCCACAGGCTACGCGTGGTATTCCTTACCCCGAAGTAACCATCCCAGTTAAAGACAGTATCTATCTCGAACTCTTGCCCGCGAGTCTGTGCATTTTCATATTGAATACGAAAGCTAAAACTACCCGCCCAGTAATCTCCAAACCCTTCACCGATGGCACCTGTATGGCCGTAAGCCCAATCTTTTACGATGTGATAATGAATCCCATGGCCAAGCTCATGCAGAATCACATCACCATCTAATGCATCAGGTGAGCCACCGCCAATACCAAATAAAGCCGCTTTGGGGCCATAATAGTACGTCGAGTTATCTGCAGATAAGCCTCTGCCATCGAACTCAAGAGGGGCATCAAACAGATCAAAGCCCAAGCTGCTGATATAACGTAAAGACTGATCTAGATGAGCAAATACCATCAATTGTAGGAATCGCACATCTTGCCAATCCACATTTTGCAGCTCGTTCAGATCCGCAAACTTTGTGAGCCCCTCAGCTGCGAGAAAACTTGAAGTGTCACGGTTCGTTACAGCACCTGAGTCTGGGTCAAGTGAATACAAGGCTGTTGCATCAACCTGAGATATACGAGCATTGGTAAGGTAGATACCATCGCTGTGGTTCAATACCTCCACATCCGCTTGCACGTAGTGTGGGAGGCTTGGATATTGACTCACATCGGTGAGCAAACTTTCTGGTGGCGCAGCTCTATCCATGGTTCTTAAATCAGGACTGAACACATTCACATGCGTCGCAACCACTTGGCCACTGCTTAAGCTCGGCGCACGCTCTGCTTCTAATAAGCGAGGAACTTCTAGCTCAGCAGCCGTTGTCGGATTTCCGTTGAGTAACACGGTATTTTCTAAGCTTCTGAAAACGCGTGAAACCTGCTCGTCAGAGTTAGTGGATAGAACCACAGATTTCTGTTGTTGGTACTCACCTTTGATCAATAAGTCGAAGTTATAGTGGTGTCCCAACTTAGACTGTGTTTCATAGCGAAACCTCAGCGTACCAACGTCAGGATAAGCTTCTTCTAAATACGCTTTGGCTTCCTGCTGCGTTGTTACAACAATATTACCGAGAGGGTAATCCCATTCGGCAGCACTGCTTGTTGCTGAAACCAACAACAAAGCAATGTATAGAAGACTCTTTTTCATATGTCCTCCTTAAAACGCATACTTGGCGTTAACGGTGAAGTAACGACCAGGCTCTGTAGAGTAAACTTTATTACTATCAGCTATGCCCGCGACATCTTGGTAACGGATGTATTCTTTGTCGAAAAGGTTGATAACATTAGCGCTGACATCCAAACCGAAGGTCCAAGAGTAACTTACGCCAAGGTCAACACTCGCCCAGCCAGAAGTAGTCGCACAGTCAGTAACGATACCTAAATCATCTTCACATTGAGGGACGTTATCCATCGCTTGCGCCCAATTAACCTGCGCATAAGCGGAGAAGGCGTTATCGTCATAAGTCACCTCGGCATTACCTTCCCAAGGTGTTAGCGTACGAACTTTTTCTCCATCCTCATCTTCTCCATCAACGTAGCCGACTTTAGTACTCACACTCCAAAAATCGCTTAAACGATGTGCAAGAGAAGCTTCAATGCCATATGTCTCGACTCCATTTACGTTTTGATACTGCTTGTAGTAGTTACCTGTATTTGGATCCGGCACAAATGAGATCTGTTTAACGTCGATAAAATTATCGAACTTTTGATAGAAAACGGCCGCATATAGCTGTGTTTGTCCATTATCAAACTTACTGCCTAATTCAAACGAATCACTGGTTTCGGCCTCTAGGTCCATATTAGGCACAATGACAAATGGGGTAATTGGGACAAAATCATGGTTCTGATAACCATAAATTTTGTCATAACCCGGTGCTCTAAAGCCGTGGTTGTACGAAAGGTATGTATTTAGCGAGTCTGTTAACTGATAACTCACCGATAAGCTAGGAGAAAACTCACTCGAATTTTGTTCCTTCACTTCATAGTCATTGATTGTGCTCTGTGATTCAGGTTTCAACTGGTGTAAATCAACACGGGCTCCTGCCGTCACAGTCCAATGGTCAATTTCAATCGCGTCACGAATAAAAGCAGCAAAATTGTACGAACGGGCTGGAGCAAAAGGGACATCCGCGTTAAGTGACACTCCGTTCCAATCTAAAACAGAAGATTGACTTGGACGCTCATGGAGGTTGGTTTCCATATTCACACCATAAGACAAGGTATGGTTCATGTTTTGATGTTGGAATGCGCTAATAAAATCGGCGTTTACACCGAGAAGCTGATCCGTAAAACCACGAATATTAATCGTTCTACGTAACTCAGAAACGTTATTGTTGTTTCGAGACATCAAACGATTAGTGGTATCTTCATTAGTCATATCACGCCAATAGATCTTGGCATCTAATTCCTCAAACCAAGTATTGGCAGGTAGATACTCAAACCCCGCATACGCAGAGAACGTCTCGGTATAAGACTGTTGGTCAAAATCTTCAGTGTCCCATTTACCGTCCTTTTGGATCTTAGAAGACCCTTCTTTACGACTTGAATTCTCTTTGTAATACTCGACATTGCCTTTGAGCATCAGAGCGTCACTTGACCAGTAGTTCAGGGTGTAACCACCACCGACGCCATCGATACTTCGGTTATATAGGTCTTCATCAAAATTACGGGTTTCTTCACCTTCCCAATAAGAAAGATTAACCAAGCTTTCGAATTTCCCCGAACGGAAAGCAAGGTTTGTCGCACCTTTGTATTTATTACTGATACCGGTATAGGTTGCAGAGACGTCGCTATAGAAATCTTTATCGTCGAGGTAGTCTCCCGGCTTTTTAGATCTCACAACCACAACACCACCAATCGCACCGGACCCATACACAGACGAGCTCGCACCTTTGATGACTTCAATACTGTCGAGGTTCGACATATCGAATGAGTTGCGCCCTATTTTGTCGTTGATGTCATTAGCCCCAAAACCATCAGCAGATTTTATCCCGTCTTTAACAATCAAAATCCGGTTACCTGTCATACCGCGAATAGTAATGTTTTGCGGTCGGCCTGCCCCCCCAGAAACACTGACTCCAGGTTCATTTTTTATTGCGTCGTAGAGTTCTGTTGCGCCTTTTTTTTCTAGGTCTTCACCCGTGATCACAGCAACTGAACCTGCTACTTCAGATAACGGTTGCTCTATTTTGTTCGCCGTTACGAGCACCTCTTCAAAGTGGTAAACCTCAGATTCGGCGTGCACGACGTTGGCAGCAAGTACACTCAGTACTGCCGCTGATAGGGGGGAAAGCTTCATTTACTGCTCCGCTTTAATGTCTTTCAGGGTAAGTGATAAAAGGAATGCGTATTCAAACGCTTGTTGCGCTAAGGATTTTCGTCTATCTGTCGAATGTCCTTGAGTAAAGTTTGTCGACAATAAATAGGGCCCACTTCCAGTCGTTAGCTCGCTTAATTTTGCGTAATACTTAGCCCCTTCCCAATAGGGAACGCGGCGATCGTTGAGGCCAACTTGAATCAATATCGGTGGGTAATTTTGTTCGCTAAGATTCAGATAAGGGTCATATTGCTGCATGACCTTCAATTCATCGGCAATGTTTGGATTGCCCCACTCACCGTACTGCTGAGCTGTTAGAGGTAATGCAGAATCAGACATGCTATTAACAACATCAACAAATGGCGCTTTAAGGACAGCACCATCAAACAAGTCAGGAGCTTGATTTAAAGCTGCAGCAACAAGAGTGCCACCAGCACTTCCACCCATCGCATAAATAGGGCGCTTACCAAGATTGTATGCTGTCAAATCACGAGCAACTGCGATGAAATCCAAGATGGCATTTTCTTTTTTAATCCCCTTACCGGCTTGATACCAAGACTCACCATAAAACCCGCCCCCACGAACATGTGCAATTGCATAAATAACACCTTCATCAAGTAAGCTAATAATTTGTGGCATGAAATAGGGCTTCATCGCCATGCCATAAGCTCCGTATCCATACAAAAACACTGGTGTGGTCTTAGTCAATTTGTCTTTGCGATAAGCCAGTGTGACTGGAATTGTTACCCCACCAGAATTCACCATAACTTGCTCGGTTTGATACGCTGATTGTTGGTATTGAGGGTAATGGTCTTGAGAGAAGCGTTCTCGTTGTAAAGTATCAGTATTTAACCGGTCCCACTTTGCTGGCTGAGTCAAAGACATGCTGCGAATATGCAATTTGTTACTTTGGTAGTCGCCCACTTGGCTTACCCAAGCAACTTGGCCTGCGTCAGCCAATAACTGGCTTGAACGATAGCGGTTATCTTTGTCGAGAAAATTTAGAGACTGAGACGCACCACTTTGGCTAACAACCACAGCGCCGGATTCAAACAAATAGAAGTTACTGATTCTAGACTCGTCCGTTGGTTCAAAAACCGCTCGCCAGAGGTTGATATGTGGAGCCTGAGTAAGTGGTGCAGAGTAAAAAGCAAAATCATTGCGGTCGTGATTGCTGTTTGCAAACAACATAGAATCCGAAACATCAACGTAGTATTCCACCCCAGTTTTTCGTGGTAATAGTGGTTTGGAGATTTCACCGTTATCGAGGTTTAACAAACGTTGCTCGCTGGAGTTTTCACTGTTTGCCTGAACGACAGCAAATTGCTTATCACTTGAAAGGTAATACGAAAGCAACCAAGCGGAATCCAACTCTTCCGTTAATTGAATCGGCTTTGACTCATTTAAGAAGTATTTCGTTAGCGCATAAGGTCTCGAAGTTTGTTGTTCAAGTTGAATCAAATACAGAGATTGACCGTCTTTCGACCACGCAAGCGAACTGTCTACATTTTGAGCTACTAGTGTGACTTGCTGAGTTTTAAGATCAACAACACTCACTCGATACTGTTCAGTACCCGTAATATCTTCTGCTATTGCGAGCTTGGTTTTCGTTGAGTCGAGTGCCCAATCACCTAACTGATAGTAATTGTGCTCCGCAGAACGAGCATCAATGTTAAGCAACTCGGTCAAATCCTTACTCCCAACTAATCGGGACAATAAGGTTCTTTTGCCCTTGTGATTTAGGATCGCATACTCGTAGCCACCGATTTCCTGCCATGGTCTATCGGCTCGTTCAGGACGATTGTCTTGCCATTTCTTTTGTAGGGATTCGCTCAGAGATCGAATACGTTCTTGATGCAACTGAGTTTTATCATTCTGTTGATTGAGATAATTAAGTACTTTATTCGCACTACGGGAATCATCTCTGAGCCAAGAGAACTGATCCGAAGCACCAACTCCTGCCGACAAGACCAAAACAAAAGCTAACAACACAAATGCTTTCATAAACAAAACAAATCCATACGCTAAATCAATAAATTTCGCGCATGATGCACCCAAACGATAATGAGATCAATTATCATTTACATAGATATGTGATGCCAGTCACGAGAAGAACGCTAATTTATGATGCGTTACCATTGCAATATCAGGTGTTATTTAAATTTGCATATGAATAACAAATCAGTCAATAATATTGATTATATTGGATTTGTCGGAATTAATTAAAGAAAGCAATCGTTTTCTTATCTTTGATAAAATGACTTAAATCTAGAGCTTTTGAGTTAGTAGGAATCATCGACTTAACTAGTGTGGCCGGTTCGCATGGTTGATTTTGCGAACTAAATTCACAGTCCCAGACTCGCAGCTCTGATTCGTTCAATTGCTTGAACCCTTCGAACCTGTTCTGGCGCGAAGCGCGCCGCCCTAAGTTGAGCAATGGTTTCTTGTAGTTCGCTTTCTGAGAGGGCGGAGTCGTTCAAAATGTCATTTCGCTCGGCAAAGTAAACCTTCAAATTTTCTTCAAATTCGGCTCTTTGCTGATCCAGAGATTCAAGCCTTTGGGTTGCTTCTTCACCGACCAGTTCGTTTCTCTTCAAATATTTCGCTTGTTCATCTAGACCTTCAGAGCTAGAAAGCTGTTGGAGTAACACCTGGTTCTGATAACTCGACTGAACGTAATTGGGCTGTTCAGACAAATACGATTCGAACCTTTGTTGGTAATCTTGCTCGGCTAAACCTTCCTGTCTCAGAAGCAATTTCTCTAAGGCTATTTCCCTCATTTTATTGTCATGGGTAAACAGAATACTTATCTCACTCTGACTAAAAAATTGAGCCTGGAGATCGAGTAACGTTTGATTGAGCAAACGCAAATCTTCTGCTGAGATCGTATCGAATTGAACATCTATAGATGTCAACGCTGATTTGTATTCAAGATACTTGGTAAACAGTGCCTCATCGACAATGACTGTTGGTGATTGTTCGTGGTGCCTTGCGACATTGTCACGAATATCTTCAAGGGTTAATTCTGTATTGCCTGACACGAAATATTCCATCATGTCTTTGGCTGATGCGTTATCGATGTCGGTATCTTGTTGAGAGGCGACCTTTAATGAAGAAGCGCTTCGTTTTTCGTCATTGTGTAAATCTGGGTCTTCCTTTTTTAGATATAAAAAGACCGCCGCTGTGCTCATCAGGGCTATCGTGGTTATCGACAAAATGGCGGTCTTTTTCATTATGTGTTCCTTAAGGTCTTAATAAATGGGTAAGCAACCTAAAGGCCAGCCAGCTTCAATCGATTGGCGTGTTGACGATAGAGCGTCACAGGGTCGGTCTCAAAGAGATGGTGAATCCCCAGCAAACCATTAATTTCGTCTAGGTGATTCATTTTATAATCGTCGCCAATCACTTTGCCTAAGTGCGCGCTGCATGCCCCCACTAGTCCGTCATTCGGTTCATTGAAGGCTAAGCCAAGGATTGTCATCGCTCCGTCGGTAGGATCAAGAAGGTTGGTAAAAGTGGATGACCCTGTCCATGAATAGTAATAAACACCGTTATTGGCTTGCCATTCACCATCACCGCACTCAGACGTCGGAACGCCTTCAGGGTAAAACTGATTGAATGCAAGTGAGCCTTCCGTCGTTAAAGCTTCAAGAGATGCGAGACCGTCTTGGTCAAGATCCGTTCCACCAGATAACAGGTTAATGAGCGTAGTTAATCCACCAGCCAACTTAACCGCGATACCTTCTGCGGGAGAACCTTCTGACACGCTTCCACGCACGAGATCGGCAACTTTAGATCCTTTATGGACGCCACCAATACTTGTCACAGAGGCAACCAGATCAGGACGAACTGATGCGACATAACGCGCTGTCGGTCCCCCGTGGCTGTGACCGACAAGGTTCACCTTACTTGCCCCTGTCGCGGCTAACAGTGTCTCAACTTGAGCCAACAACTGCTCGCCACGGACTTCAGAGCTGTTGGTCGCTGATACTTGCGCTACATAGACGCTCGCACCATCTTTGGTTAGAGATTCAGGTACGCCATAGAAGTAATCCACACCCGCTAATGTATCGAAGCCAAACAGACCATGTACTAACATAATGGGATATTTCGTTTCTGTGTATCCACTGGCTTCTAATGCCGATGCGCTTGTGCCTGCGTAGGCTCCAAAACTGGATAGACAGGCGATCGTCCAAATTAATATCTTTTTCAATGCTCTTTCCTTAAACAGATTAGACCTCTGATGAGTAAAGGAACCCTAGGTTAGAATTTTATAAAAAAGAAAATTGGAGATTGATATTTGTGATGATGAACTTGAATTAAACAGCGGTGATTAACATTCAACCTATGTCTCCTAACAACATGCCCAACAGTAAATAACTGATTTAAATGCATTATTACATGACTTAGAAAAATCGAATTCGATTCCACAATAGTGGCTCACGTCCAGGTTACTCGTGAGTACTCACCAATGAAAGCCTACTAAGGAACAAATACTAACCAAAATCCAATGGCAAACTTCGTCTTATATTTGATTGTTCGAACAATAGAAAAGCCGTTGAAAATTTGATGCTTATGCCAGTTAGAGGACAACCAGAGGTTGAATATGTTGACGAGAATTATTGACATTAGATATAGGTCGTACCAGTTATTCGCTATTCAGTTATTAAGAATAACAAGCAACACAAAACAACGTCTTTATTTGGCTTACCTAAATACAATAAGAGATTGCAGTGATGAAAAATACGGCTTTGATGCTCGCGTTAACCATCCCTTTTGGTGCTTATGCATCTGAAGAAAATTCTATACCCACTCCTGAATCGATTACGTCTGCACAGGTTCTAAAAACACAAGGAGAACAAACCTATTCCTATGTTCGATGTTGGTATCGAACCGACGCATCACATGATTCTCCAGCCACAGATTGGCAATGGGCAAAGAAGGAAAATGGAGATTATTACACGATAAATGGATACTGGTGGTCTTCAGTCTCATTCAAGAATATGTTTTACAGTGACGCCCCACAATCTGAAATCAAACAGCGTTGTGAACAGACTCTCGGCCTCCAACATGATGTCGGAGACATCACCTATTTTGCCGCAGACAATCGCTTCTCTTACAATCACTCAATCTGGACCAACGATAACGCTGTGCAAGCCAATAGTATCAATCGTATTGTTACCTTTGGTGATAGCCTTTCTGATACTGGCAACCTATTTAATGGCTCTCAATGGGTTTTCCCAAATGCAAACTCATGGTTTCTAGGGCACTTTTCAAACGGTTTGGTTTGGACCGAATATTTAGCTAAAGCCAAAGACGTTCCTCTTTATAACTGGGCCGTGGGTGGCGCAGCAGGTACCAATCAATACGTCGCACTGACTGGTGTTTATGACCAAGTTACGTCTTACTTGACCTACATGAAAGTTGCGAAAAACTACCGCCCGGAAAATTCGTTATTTACGTTAGAATTTGGCCTCAATGATTTCATGAATTACGGCAGAGAGGTCGCCGATGTAAAAGCCGACTTCAGTAGCGCTTTGATCCGCTTAACAGAATCTGGAGCGAACAATATCTTACTCTTCACATTGCCCGATGCGACCAAGGCTCCGCAATTTAAATATTCGACCGAGCAAGAGATCATTAAAGTTCGTGGCAAGATTTTAGAGTTCAACCAATTCATCAAAGCTCAAGCCGAATATTATCAAGGCATGGGGAAAAACGTGGTGTTGTTCGATGCAAACGCACTCTTTGCCAGTATCACTAATAATCCTGAGCAGCATGGCTTTAGGAATGCGAGTGATGCCTGCCTAAATATCAACAGAAGCTCATCGACCGACTATTTACGAAGCCACAGTTTAACCAGCGACTGCGCGACATATGGCTCGGATAGTTATGTATTTTGGGGCGTGACACACCCAACGACAGCAACTCATAAATACATCGCAGACCATATCTTGGCGTACTCGTTCTCAACGTTCAATTTCTAGCGAGGAAGAGCTCATCGAGCCTCATGAGTTGCCGCCTGTAAGTACCGAAAGTTAAGGCTTACACAAGGTACAGATACAAAAAAACCGCCATCATCGGCGGTTTTTTATTTGCATCAACCTTTCAAAGCTAAGCTTTTAGGTCACGCAAGTTGATTACTCGTCGTCCGCTTTTGGAGCAACTTTCTTCTTAGGGATAAACACGGTATCACCCACTGCCACATTCTTGTGGAAGCTTTTATCGCGCTTAACCGGTTTCTTAGGCGTTTTCTTAGCTTGAGTATTGGTTTTCTTCTTCGCTGGACCGCCTTTAGCAACAGCGGGTTTACGCGGCTTAATGCCCTTAAACTTACCTTTCAAACCTTCTAAAATAGAGAAAGTAAGATCTTGCTGAAGGTAAAGTTCAACGCGCTTGAAGCTGTCCCAGTCTTTTGGACCAACCAATGAAATCGCATCACCTTTATTACCAGCACGGCCAGTACGACCAACACGGTGAACGTACTCTTCCGTGTGCTTAGGCATATCAAAGTTGATAACGTGGCTTACGTTTGGAATATCAATACCACGAGAAGCAACGTCTGTTGTTACCAAGATCTTGTATACCGCGCGCTCAAATTGGCTCATGATCGCGTTACGTTGCGTTTGGTTTAGGTTACCACTTAGTGCAACCGCTTTAAGCTTCTTCTCGTTCAGCTTTTCCGTTAGACGGTCGGTATCTGCGCGAGTTGCCGTGAAGATCATAACCTGACGGTATTCAGCTTCTTCTAATACACGGTCAAGAATCGCCTCTTTGTGGTCTAGATGATCACACAAGTAGAACTTTTGTGTGATATCTAAGTGTTGCTCGTTAGAAACACCCACCGAGATACGCTTCGGCGCGTCTAACATCTCATTTGCAATACCATTCACTTCCGCGTGATCGAGCGTTGCAGAGAACATTAGAGTCTGACGTCGACGGTGTTTAGCGGCATTCGCAATACGACGTAGTTCAGGAGCAAAGCCTAAATCAAGCATACGGTCAGCTTCATCAAGGATTAGCGTCTCAACACCATCTAAAAATAGGGAGCGGTGCTCAAGGTGATCCGCAAGACGGCCTGGAGTCGCTACAATAAAGCGAGGGTACTTACGCAGAGCTTTAACTTGGTCGTTAAAGTTTTCACCACCTAAGATAAGTGCGGCTTCGTAAGACAAACCACCAAGCATACTACGGAGTTCGCCATAAACTTGCTTAGCTAGCTCACGAGTAGGAGCCAAAATTACACCACGAGGATCTTTAGCAGAAAACGCTTTGGTTTTTAATGCTTTGTGTATCATTGGCAACACAAACGCCAACGTTTTTCCTGATCCCGTTTTTGATGAAGCCAATAGATCCTTACCGGCAATAGCAACAGGGATCGCTTTTGATTGGATCTCTGTCGCTTTCTTGAAGTCGTAATGTTTTAAGTTCTTCAGTAAGCGGTTGTCTAAGCCTAAATCTTTAAAGTGCAAAGGACTCTCCAGTCTTGATGGTATTGAATAAAATTAATTTAACGTGACATGATACCGCGAAAGTACTTTATAAGGATAGAGATCACAGTAAATTTATCCTTATATCTCAAGTTGCCTAGTATATTGTATGCATTGACACTAAAGGGATAGTCCTTCCAAATAAGACAAAAATCGATTCTAATCTCTCCATCTCATAAATGAGACAGAACGTGATGCTTAGCTAATTACCTCAAAAATTTAGCAATTTCTTTAGTTATTGTTTTTGCAGTTAAAAAATTAGTCGCTACAATCATTAATGAAGCGACTATATGATAAAGAATGTATAGCGCATCTTTTGATGATAAATAAGCAAGGAGTTCTTATGAATAAGACGTTAATCGCAGCTGCAGCCTCAGTTTTCATTTTAGCTGGTTGTTCTTCTGAGCCAGAAGAAGCTGCAATGTCAGAAATGGATCAATTGACTAACCAAGTTGCTGAACTAAGCAGCGAAGTTGAAGCGCTTAAGAGTGACAAAGCTGCCGCTGAAATGAAGGCTCAAGAAGCATCTGCAGCCGCTATGGCAGCAAAAGAAGAAGCGGATCGTGCTAACGACCGTATCGACAACATTGCAGAGTCTTACACTAAGTAATAAAGACATACGCAATTAAGCTGTAGATTATATCAGTCGCAAAATGCAGTAAATTGATAGCACCACCTCCGAATAGAGGTGGTGTTTTTTATTTGGAATAAAGAAAAAAGAAAGGGTAAAAAGAGTGAGAGAAAGTGAACAGCAGTGATGCTTTTCAAAGAACCTTTCGAACTAAAACTTAGTCACAAATGGTGCGGTGGTGCTATCTCAACCGGCACACCATTTTGAGCAAAAATAACCGCTTTAGCCTTTGAATTTGGCAAATCAGCATCTTCAAGCCACCATTTTAGTTCAACCGGAATCTGCAACGCCTTCTTAGAACCATCACTTCGCGTCAATGGTTCATGCGCTTCAACAAACACGCTTCTATCGGGTTCTAAAGAGACTTTGATCGGCTCATCGATGATTGTGACTTGCTCACCGCGGTTAACCTGTTCAAAAAGCCATTCGATATCTTTCGGTTCCATGCGAATACATCCGGAGCTGACTCGCAAGCCTATACCAAAATCTTTATTAGTGCCGTGTATAAGATAATCACCCGCACCATAAGCAAGTCGCAATGCATACTCACCTAGAGGATTCTCAGGACCCGCAGGGACCACTCGTGGTAACTCAATACCTTTCTCTAAATACTCTTTACGAATTGAATTGGGAGGAGTCCAAGTTGGATTAGGTCTTTTCTGACTTATCTTGGTGATCATCTCGGGTGTATCACGCCCTACTCGACCAATGCCTACAGGAAAAACATGAACCTGGTTCTTATCCGGCTCAAAAAAGTACAACCTTAACTCAGCAAGATTGATGACAATCCCTTCTCTTGAGGTGTCAGGCAAAATGAAACGGCTAGGAATACTTAACACGTAGCCTTCTGCAGGAAGAAAAGGATCCACCCCTTTGTTTGCTGCCATTAAAGAGAGAAAGCCAATATCGTATTGTTTCGCAATGATGGCTAACGTTTCGCCAGCAGCCACTTCGTGTTGTTGTATCCTGCCGACAATGCGGCTTTCCGCCGGAGGCAGTTCAAAGGTCGCCGCAGACACACACGACGAAGCCATCGCCGCCACAAGCAAGGTGACCCTCACTAGAGGCAAAGCTACCTTACGTATCTGTGTTCTCATAGAGTGCAAAGGCGTAGTGTTAGCGCAATACGACATACAATTCCTTGGTTTGTCTTTTATCAAAGTTTAGATTATCGCTGATCAAATGTCTCTACAACGGTTAGTTACAACTAAAAAGCCAATCTGTTTTGAGCCAATCAGCGCGTTCTTCTCTTTATATACAACGATCTTACCAAACAAAATCGATTGCCTTTAAGCTTTCAACAGATTTGGTTATCAATATTAATAAAACTATAATGGTAGACCTGTTTTGTGACTAAAGTCTCATGGAGCCTCGTTCCAACTCGCTAATATTGCCTCAACAAAACGAATTCAATTCAACAGAATCGGTAATTGATTAAATTCTGTTCCTATCATTACCGCATAAACTTTGGAGAACGACCATGGCTACACCTCATATTAATGCTCAAGCTGGTGATTTCGCAGAAACAGTACTTATGCCGGGCGACCCGCTTCGCGCAAAATACATTGCGGAAACATTCCTTGATGACGTGAAGCAAGTTTGTGACGTTCGCAACATGTTTGGTTACACAGGCACTTACAAAGGCAAGAAAGTTTCTGTAATGGGCCACGGTATGGGTATCCCATCATGCTGCATCTACGTACATGAGCTTATCGCTGAGTACGGTGTGAAAAACGTTATTCGTGTAGGTAGCTGTGGCGCAGTACGTGACGACGTTAAACTAATGGACGTTGTTATCGGTATGGGTGCTTCAACTGACTCAAAAGTAAACCGTATTCGTTTCAACAACCACGACTTCGCTGCTATCGCTGATTTCGGTCTGCTAGAAGAAGCAGTAAAACAAGCGCGTTCACAAGAAGTTCCAGTTAAAGTTGGTAACGTATTCTCTGCTGACCTTTTCTACACTCCAGAAGCTGACCTTTTCGAAAAAATGGAAAAACTAGGCATCCTTGGTGTTGATATGGAAGCGGCTGGTATCTACGGTGTTGCTGCAGACTTAGGAGCTAAAGCCCTAACAATTCTTACAGTATCTGATCACATCATCCGTGGTGAGAAACTAAGTTCAGAAGATCGTCAAAAATCATTCAACGACATGATGACCGTTGCTCTTGAAACAGCAATCAACATCTAATTAAAAGAAAATAGCTATCTCTTTTACACTAGCTAGTTTTTGACAATACATAGATTGAAACGCAATACCTCGCAGCCAAGTTCGCTTGGCTGCCTAAATAACCCCGAGGGGGCGATCGTGTCCAACGACAAGCTGCCAAAAGATGCGGATGGATTACAACTCAACTTTTGTAAAACATTGGCGTGTGACAACTTTGGCTTGAGCGATGCAAAACGATATGTTTTGCAACATGCGAATCCTAAGCGTCCAGCGATGGTTTGTCGTGAGTGTGGAGCTTTCCCCCCCTTACTTAACAATCGTGAAGTGTTAAGCGAACTTCATCGCCTAAGACAACTTCACAGCGATGGCCTTCCTGCTTGTCGTAATGATGATTGCGAGAACTTTGGCCTATCGGTTCATACCCATAAACATCTTTACCATGCCTTTGGCTATAGTGGTGACAGGCAACGCTATCGATGCAAAGACTGCCAATCAACCTTCGTTGATAAGTGGTCTGGATCCAATAAAAAACTTCAGTTTCAAGAGAACCTCATGGGCTTATTGTTCATGGGTTATTCCGTACGTGAGATCTGCAGAAAATTAGAGATCAACCCAAAGACTTTCTATGATCATGTTGACCATATCGCGAGTCGTTGTCGTCGTAAGTTGGCAATGATCGATGCACGATGGGTTAATCATGCAAAAAATTACCAATTTGCTTCGCATTATCAGCGACTACAGCCGCAAAGTAATAATGGTGTCCTTTGGATAGCAACGGGCGAGGCACATTCTGGTTATATCCTTTGTCAGCACGTCAATTACTCTCAGAACGAAGAACCGTCTGGGAATGTCGATCATAACCCTTACGACGACGTTGCACGCTTTGTATCAAAGGAGCATTCGTCAGAAGCGAATCTAGAGCTTCCCCAGCCATCAGATAAGCTAAAAGAGCGTATTGAACAAAAGTACCAAGTGATTCTTGCCAGAGGTAACGTTGAAGACCCAATGGGGAATCTCACCGCATTCAGCTACCCTTCTAAAGGCGCGCTAGTTCGACCACCCTATACCTCTTATGCTCATTTCTTGCATGTGCTTGATATGTGTGACGAAAACAAACACGTCGCTATTTATATGCCACAAGATCCATTACTAAGATCTGCCGCTCTCAGCGTTTGTTTGCCGCGCATTCAGAGTCAAAATATTGACCTGATGTATGTTGAAGAAGATTCAGGCTGGCAAGACGATCAAAGTTTTGAAAAAATCGATATCGTCCATATGAGTTGGTGGCGTGATCGCTGGGCTATCGCAAATCAAGGTGACAACCAGAAAGGCATATGCTACCTAACAGGTAATAATCCAGAGCCAAAACAGTGGTTTAACACTGCTTCAATTCAGCAAACTAAGTTTTATCAGCAGCGGTTTCAACTGCTATTTGATAGCTTTATCAATGAACCTAGACGTAAGCTTCGTCCAGGGGGCATCCTTCCATTGCTCGATATATTCAGAGCTTGGCACAATCTGTGCTACCAAGATAAGCAGGGCCTTACAGCCGCGCAGCGCTTAGGTGTCGCGGAGCAGCCATTAACCCTAAAGCAACTACTTTCATAGCAGCGAAGCATATAGATATTTATTCGGGAACTCATTGATTTTAAAGCAACAACATGAGGTAACACCCATAATTGGAAAAGATAGATGTTTCTTTGACGCTCTAGGAAAGATAATTGGTGCTTATCCTAAATCACACTCTTATAATGATTGTGTTATCAATATGCTCGATAATTATGGATCTAAGCCTTGGACAAAAATCAGTACCTTCTTGAAACAGAATTAGAACAACTCAAAACTCGCGTCGATTCTGAACCGTTAGTGATCCTTGAGATTACTCAACAATGTCTCGTCAGGTCAGAACAAGTTTTGTTTGAAGAGGGGGCGATCCAGTCATTAATGTTGATGGCCAGATGTTGCTGGAACCTAATGGACTACCAAAAAGGTTTAAAATACATCAAGGAAGCCTACAAGCGACAAAGCCGATTAGACACCGATCTTTTTCTCCCTGAAATTCTCCACCTGCACGCACTCCAATTCTGGGGGCAAGCCAAGTATTACTCTGCCCAACAATTCTGGATCAACGCCTTAGAACAATCTGCGCTAGTTGATGAGGTAGAGATACAAATCGAATGCCTCATTGGTCTTGGCAACATTTGGCGAATGACCCACGAATACAAGCTAGCGCGCTCTACACACCAACTTGCCGTAAAAGTTGCAAACAACAGTCGTATCGGTTGGTTAGAAGGCAAAGCAAGAATATTGCTCGCG
Source organism: Vibrio sp. PSi01 (assembly GCF_054960695.1). Taxonomy (NCBI): domain Bacteria; kingdom Pseudomonadati; phylum Pseudomonadota; class Gammaproteobacteria; order Vibrionales; family Vibrionaceae; genus Vibrio; species Vibrio sp. PSi01. The sequence goes on along the minus strand of NZ_JBHNYN010000002.1, from coordinate 405,743 downwards.
TGGGATTACTACTTACTCAATAACTATGTTGAAATGCTGTCGGTACTCGATGGTGCGGAAGAAGCCTTAAAAGATCATAAAGATAATACCTGGCATGCCGAGGTGTGGGATTTCAGAGGTCTTGCGCTTCTTGGTTTAGAGCGTTTAGATGATGCAGAAAAGGCAACAGCCAAAGCGCACAGCCTAGCTGTTGAGCATAACCTCGTATGGATGAAAGCGCATTCCTATATCAGTCGAGCTCGATTAGAGCTTCTGAGAAAAAGGCCCGAACATGCCGCTGAATTGCTTAAACTCGCTGAACAATCTGCAAACGAATTCGATAACGGTGAACTACTCAGTCAAATTTGTTATCAACAATCGTTAGTCGCTGAAGAAAACCAAGATTTTAACGCAGCTTTAATCGCCTTTAAAAAATACCGCCAATATTCTATCGGTATGCTTCGAGAGCAAACCAACCGCGTTGGCCTAGATAAAGCACGCAATTCAAAGCGCCAACTTGAACAGCGAGCAAGAAAATTGATTAACCGTATCCGTGGCCAACACGAATACGACCCTGAAAAGCACCTCTCTCATGTCGTTTCCGAAACCTTTTGGTGGGAACAACTGGTGCTCTTTAAAACAGAGCTCAAACGTTCAAACCACAGCATTATTATGTTTCAGCACATCGATACCGATTACTTAGATGTCTGCACCGAGATTGCTCATACCTTGTGTAATCAGAATGACTTCATTTCAAGACTGAGTTCAGAGCGAGTCGCTCTTATGCTTTCTGAAAAAGGGGAAGCTGCAGAGAAAACTTTCCAAACTCTCAGCACCATGCTTGAAATTTATCCGTGGCATAGAAAAGGACTAAAAGGTTCGAAGCCAACCGTCAGCCTCAATGACATATTGACGTTCCCGTTCACTCTTGAACAACTAGAAGAAGACGATGCCGAGGTGCTAAATTGATGGAAACTCTATTAAGCAAGATCACCGATGCCGGTTTAGATCCTTCATCGGTCTCAGGTGAAGAAGCGATCATCTTCTGGAACCATATTCGCCAACACGTTTCGACAACCAAAACGGAGCAAGCGCACTGTTATATCATCAGTTCTGAATATCGCGCTGAATTACAACAAAATCAAACCAGTATCGAAGAATTAAGGCATGCACTAAACCTTCTGCACTTGCCTGTTGATATCGAAGACATTCTTACGGTAAAAACCAGCTTAAGTGACCGCTTGGTTGAAATTGGCGATTATACCTCAGCATTGAATGAATTCGTGAGCTCATCGTCAATCGCCGTTGAACACGGTTACATTGATGAATACGTCATGGCTATTTTGGGTATGGGCAACCTCTGTGATGCCTACGGAGATCACAGTAGAGCCCTTCGCTACTACCAGAAAATCAACAGTATTGACCATGCCATAAGTAGTCGCTCACTTCGACTCAAGTTTAAGCTTCATATGGTGGCAAGTTTGCTGTTGCTTAATCGTATTACTGCGGCCAGTGATTTGCTTAACGAGTGTGATGAACTCAGTATTCTCGTCAGCGACAAACAACTCACAGCTCAAATACTGCTTTACCAAGCAAAAGTGCTTCGCGCTAAGAAGAAACATCACGACGCACTGCGTTGTCTGACTAAGATTCAGTATCCAGTCAATAATACTCAAGCAAATTGGCTTGCTACGATGACTCGCTTAGAGACGGCATATTGTTTAAGTGCTATTGGTAAGCAAGAATACGCAAGCATGATCTTATCGAGCACAGACAAACGTGTGAATGAATACTCATCCCCCGTTCTCGCAAAGCGCTTCTACGACTCCTTGAGTGATGTGTGTATGAACCAAGGCCGCTTTCAAGAAGCATTGAACTATGAGAAAAAGGGCTACCGCATTGAAACGGATCTCATGAAACAGATCCCTATCAGCGAACTGGGCTCGAGCCAACTACGTCGTCTTTCGCGATTTGAACTACAACTGAAGCTAATTCTCTCTGAACAAGAAAATCGTGAGTTGAAAGAAACCACCGAACAGCACAAAAACGCAGTGGCTCAACTACAACAAGATGTTTTCACCGACCCACTGACAGGTTTACACAACCGTCGTTGGCTAGACGTAAAACTCAAAGACTTGCTCCTACACGAGACACCTTTCGCATTGATGGTTGTCGATATTGACCACTTTAAATCAATCAATGACGAACTCAGTCACTTAGTGGGTGATAAAGCGATTGTTAGCGTTTCTCAAGAGCTGCGTTCTTACTTTAAATTTAGAGGAGCTTCATGTGTTAGGTTTGGTGGAGAAGAATTCTTAGTTATCCTTGAAAACACTAACCTTGATAAAGCGGAAATGCACTCTGAGAATTATCGAGAACGTATTTTCCAATTCGGCTGGCATGAGATCTTAGGAGAGCGCGGTCTAACCGTGAGTATTGGTATCACAATACACCGCGAGGGAGAGAATACTCAACGTACCTTCTACCGAGCAGACAAAGCCTTGTACCGAGCTAAAGCTAACGGTCGTAATCAAACTTGTACCGAATAATTTAAGCCAAACTACTGATAGAAAAAAAGAGAGATTCCACCTAACGCAGCAAGTGTCCCGATGACACTTTGCTTCGAGATCTTTTCCCCTTTGAGCACATAGATCACCAAAATAAAGACAGGGCTGGTCGCTATTAATGTTTGTGCAATTGCTGGGTTGGCATTTTTCAACGCAACCTGCTGAAGCCACAGCGCCAAAAATGTTCCGACAAATATTGCCCCTAAAAGCCACAGCTTGTCGAATTTGGTCATCTCCCATAAATCTTTTTTCATAGACGAGTAAGGCTTACTCTCAACAAAAGGGATAATCAGCATCACGACAAACACACCTATCGTGAGGCGAATCAGCGCTCCTAACAATGGGGGAATATCACCAGCCACCAAAGCATAATGGGAAATCACTACTCCAGAAGCCTGACAAACACTCGCCACAAGCCCAAATCCAATACCACTCCATTGTGCTTTGTTTTTAGAATCGGCCTCCCCATTCACAGACTGAGACGGCTGAAAAACGACAAATGTCACGGCTAAAGTCGTGATAACAACACCGAGCCAACTTTGCAACGTCAATGCAGCACCTAAAAACATTAATGCCAATACACCAGAAAGAGGTGGAGCCAAAGATTCAAGCAACAAGGTTTTATTCGCGCCAATTCTTTTTAATGCCGCAAAATACGCGCTATCTCCAATCGCGATGCCAATGACACCAGAAATGGCCAGTATCCAAAAGTGATTCGCACTCATTTCAAACTCTGGCATTGGAATAAGGGGCATCACAAGTAACATCATGCCAGAAGCCACGACGCCTTTAACAATATTCAACTGCATCGCAGAGAAGCGATGACCGAACTGTCCGTAAATCCATGTCGCACACGCCCACACAATAGCCGCACCTATCGCGGCAAGTTCACCTATATACATCCGTATTTATCCTCAGTGATATGTATGCCATTTCAACCTAGCCTGCATGATTTCTGTTACGATGATTCGGCTAATTACGGTTTGTCATTCTGAAAATTTCATATTAACACCCACTTTTTGGCGTTAATCGAACCTAAAATTAGCCACCGACTCACCTTGCCTCTAACTGGATTTTATAAAAACCAATAACTATTATGCTCACATTAGAAGCGAACACACATTATTTTCAACTCGATAAATCATTTTTATAACAATTACTTGGATGATAGCGTAGTATATTTATAACTAATATCTAACATTACAAGGATCTGTTATGTTTTTAGACTACTTTGCGCTCGGCCTACTTATTTTCGTAGCATTAGTAATCTTTTACGGCATCATCGTTATTCACGATATTCCCTACGAAATAGCAAAAGAACGCAATCACCCTCATCAAGATGCTATTCACGTCTCAGGCTGGGTTAGCCTATTCACCTTACATGCTATTTGGCCCTTCCTTTGGATCTGGGCAACGCTATGGCGTAAAGATCGTGGCTGGGGCTTCGCTAAATTAGAAGAAGAACAACACGACATTCATCATCGTGTTGATATTTTGATCGACCAGGTTAGCACGCTTCAGGAAGAAATTGCTCAACTCAAACAGGCAAATTCCGTAGAAGTGAATACAGACAAAGTTCAAAACAACGATCAAGATCAGGAGGTTAAGTAATGGATTTACTGCTGATAATGACCTACGCGGCACTTTGTATCACTATTTTCAAAGTGTTTAATATCCCGCTAAACAAATGGACTGTACCTACCGCCGTTCTTGGTGGTGTTATCATCATAGGTACATTGATCCTATTGATGAACTACAACCACCCTTTTACTCAAATTGGTAACCAAGTTTACTCAACAACGCCGGTTGTTTCTGGTGTAAGAGGTAAAGTTATAGAAGTGCCTGTAGAGGCAAATAAACCTCTTAAGCAAGGGGATATTCTTTTCAAGATCGACCCTATTCCATTTGAAGCTGAAGTCGCACGATTAGAGGCGAAAGTAAAAGAGGCGAGCCAAGGCGCTCTCGGTATGGAATCGGAAGTAACCGAAGCCGAAGCCGCAAGAATCAAAGCCATCGCAGAGCGAGATAAAGCCCAACGTGAATTCTCTCGTTATAAACGTGGTTATGACAGTGGCGCCTTTACTGAGCAACAATTAGACACTCGCAGACAAGCTTACAAAGCATCGGAAGCCGCCGTGAAAGTGGCAGATGCAAATCTAGAACAAGCAAAAATCGCCTTGGACTCTGAAATTGGTGGCGAGAATACCGCGGTTTTGAGTTTATTGGCCGAATTGCGTAAAGCTCAGTTCGATCTAGAGCAAACCGTGGTACGAGCACCGACCGATGGTTACGTAACTCAACTTGCTCTGCGCCCTGGTGTAATGGCTGTGCCACTTCCACTAGCACCCGTTATGACTTTTGTTCACACCGAAGAACAGTTCTATACTGCAGCATTCAGACAAAACTCCTTACAACGCCTACAACCTGGTTACGAAGCAGAATTTTTGTTTAGAGCGCTACCAGGGGAAGTATTCAAAGGGCGCATTGATGAGGTGATTCCAGCTATCGGTGAGAGCCAATTCCAAGCTAGAGGCGCGCTTCTAGGTACTGATGCATTGCGTACCAGTGGTCGTGTGTTTGTTAAATTAAGCATCACCGATGATCTATCGGAATACCATTTACCTATGGGTACCGCGGTTGAAGTTGCCGTTTATTCTGACAGTTTCACTCATGTATCTATTATGCGTAAAGTGCTTATTCGTATGAAAAGTTGGCAAAATTATCTATACCTTGACCACTAAACTGTAGTGGAACAAAGAGAAAACTACTTAACACATTGTTAATATGAATGAAAAAGCCAGATCTGTTCTGGCTTTTTTGTTGCTTGATTAACCATAAAGTTGTGCTTTTTACGCCACATTAGCCTACTAAGGTGGAATTTTAGACATCTAGACACTTATCTTCCCTTATGGAAGGGTTCTACTGTATAATGCGCGCCTTATTTTTTATATTTGCCCAAAAAATGTTCTCATTGAGACGCATATTACTAATGGCGAATATTCGTTCTTTATCATGCTTTATCTTTCTGTATTCGAGGTTATCTATGAACTTTTCAGCTAAAACAGTCGTCGTTATTGCCATTGGCGCGGCGCTGTACGGCATTGGTGGTTTACCTATGTTTGGTGTCCCAGTGTTTGCGAACACGACATTGAAACCAGCAATGGCCGTCCTTGCACTGTTTTCGGTTCTATTTGGCCCTATTGTTGGCTTCTTGGTTGGTTTTATTGGCCACTGGGTTACCGACTTATTTGCAGGTTGGGGCGTATGGCTAACTTGGGTATTAGGCTCAGGTATCGTAGGTATGGTTATCGGTCTTTTCCCAATAATAACCAAAAATCGCCTTCAGCAAGGCGAGCTTCCAATGAAAGATTTTGTATTGTTCGTGATACTTGCCCTTGCAGGTAACGTTGTGGGCTATGGCTGCTCTGCGTTCCTAGACACCATCCTATACGCTGAACCGTTTACTAAAGTCTTCACTCAACTGTCTATCATCGCAGCGGGTAACACAGTTCTGATCGCTGTTGTGGGCTTCCTGATCCTAAAATCAGTCGCTAAACGCAACAAACAAAGCCGCAACCTGACTGAGGCATAAGCGATAATGACTATAGCATTTTCGAACTTCTCTTTTAGATATGAGTCGCTGGACAAACCGACGCTAAAAAATATCAATCTAAGGATAGAGAAAGGAGAGAAAATCGTCATTATTGGGCCAAGTGGTAGTGGTAAATCTACCCTAGGTCAGTGTCTCAATGGCTTGATACCTCATGCAATCAAAGGTGAGGTAACCGGCTCTTTAGAGATAAACGGCAAGAATATCTCTGAGTTTTCGATGCACGATTATACCGAGCAAGTCGGCACGGTATTACAAGATACTGACAGCCAGTTTGTAGGTTTGAGTATCGGTGAAGACATCGCTTTCGCACTCGAAAACCAGTTGATGTCGAACATTGACATGTACCCGTTAGTTAAGTCGACTGCAAAAATGGTCGATCTAGCGGACATGCTTGAACGTTCACCTCATGACCTTTCAGGTGGTCAAAAACAGCGAGTGTCCTTAGCGGGCATCTTAGTTGATGACGTTGATATATTGCTGTTCGATGAACCTCTAGCAAGCCTTGACCCGAAAACAGGTAAGGCAACGATTGAGATCATTGATCAGCTGCATAAAGAAACCAACAAGACCATCGTGATTATCGAGCACCGCCTTGAGGATGTCCTGCATCGCGATATCGATCGCGTGATCTTAATGGAACGTGGTGAAATCGTCGCTGACACGACACCCGATGAAATCTTAGCTTCTGAATTACTTGATACACACGGTATTCGTGAACCGCTTTACTTGTCGGCGCTTAAGGCGGCGAAAGCCCCACTAACCTGCGAAGATAAGCTGTCAAACCTCAAAGCTTTAGACTACAAAAGGTTCCGCCCTGCTGTTCAAGCTTGGTTTGCTGAGCGCCCTGCCCCGGTAGCAGATAAGCAATATCCACCTTTACTTGAAGTTCATGGTCTGACTTATTCTTACGACGGCGAGAAAAACGCACTCGAAGATGTGAGCTTCAAGATTGGCAAAGGTGAGTTTGTTTCGATTCTAGGCAAAAACGGTTCGGGTAAATCTACCATAACCAAACTCATCATGGGTGTGATCGATGCCGATTCAGGCTCTTCCTATCTAAATGGTGAAGACCTATCTGAACTTTCTATCTTTGAAAGAAGCCAGAAAGTCGGTGTCGTGATGCAGAACCCAAATCATATGATCTCGCATCATATGATTTTTGATGAGATTGCTTTTGGTCTTCGTAACCGCAACATTGCAGAAGAACTGATCACAGAAAAAGTAGAGCATGTTCTTGAGTTGTGTGGGCTGAGTAAGTTCCGCCATTGGCCGATCGAAGCACTAAGCTACGGCCAGAAAAAACGTGTAACCATCGCTTCTATCTTAGTGTTGGAACCTGAACTTCTCATCTTGGATGAACCAACAGCTGGCCAAGATTACCGAAACTACACGTCAATGTTAGCGTTCATCCAAAAACTCAACCGCGACCTAGATATCACCGTTGTGATCATTTCACACGACATGCACCTCGTTTTAGAATACACCACGCGTTCAATTGTGATTGCAGACAGCAGACTCATCGCTAATGCGGCGATGACAGAAGTATTTAGCCAACCATCACTTCTAGAACGCGCAAATCTTTGTACCACCAGCATTTATGAACTCGCGACCATGATGAAAATCGACGATACTAATGCGTTCATGCAATACTTCATCGACTACGAGAGAAGTGCTCAATGAACGCATCAAAAGTAAAATTCGGCATCAATTACATTGATACAAAATCACCGCTTCACGCACTCAACGGCATCACCAAATTTGCACTCTTCTTGGCTTGGGTAACCGTGGTGTTAACTACGTTTGACCTAAGATTGATTACGCTGCTTATTGTGACTGGTTTATACCTGTTGAAGCTTACCAATGTCCCTGTACGCGTGTATAAGCCTTTGTTATTGGGTACGGCGAGTGTATTAAGCCTAAATGCTTTATTCATGTACCTCCTTGCGCCACAGCAAGGTACTGAGCTTATCGGTAGCGAGAACATATTGTTAACGCTACCTGGCAACTACTCGTTAAGCCAAGAGACCCTGTTTTACTTAGTCACGGTAACGCTTAAATACATGAGCATGTTCCCGATTGCGTTGATATTCGTATTTACTACGCATCCAACTGAATTTGCTGCCAGCCTCAACCGTATCGGTGTTCCTTACAAAATAGCTTATGCGGTGAGCTTAACGCTACGTTACTTGCCAGAAGTTAAGAAAGATTTCGTCAATATCATGCACGCCCAACAGGCTCGTGGTGTAGAGCTTTCGAAGAAAGCGCCCCTAATTACTCGAATCAAAAATGTAGCCAAGGTCCTAGGCCCGCTTATTTTCTCTAGCTTGGACCGCGCAGACGAGATATCTAATGCAATGACGTTGCGAGGTTTTGGTCGACACAAAGCGCGTACTTGGTATAGCTATGCACCTTTGAAACGTGTAGATTTTGTTTGTTTAGCCGTTATCGCATTAGTCGTAATACTCGCCATCACAAAGCGAGTACTTGAAGAGCAGCTGTTCTGGTACCCTTTCTAGCCTTGCAAAGTCATAAGACAACACTGTTAAAGAATCAAAGGCCACTTAGTTAAGTGGCCTTTTTTCACACTAAACAGTAGTTTATGTATAAATTATCGATTAATTATATCTTTTTATGCGTAATTTTTTGTTTTTTAAGGTCTATTACGGAATATTTTGTTAACATCCTCAATCCGTAATTTCTATACAGAATGTCACACCTAATGTGGGATTTATAATGGCTCGAATAACTCAATTACAGAAACTAGAAAATCAAAAAAACTACGATGAAATCGTATTGAACCTTTTTCTGGCTGAAGGACATGAAGCTCTAACTTATGCAAGGATTGCTCAGGAAATTGGCATTAGTTTAACAACGCTTCAGGGCTATTATCCATCGACACGTGCTATCCGAACAGTGCTTCACAAGCACATGTTATCGATTGTTATAGAAAACCTAGACTTCGCTTCGGAAGAGGTCTTTCTTCAATCATGGCAAAATGCTTTAGACAATGAACAATTCCGATACGTTATCAAACTGATGTTTTTTCATGCCTCACAGGTCAAAAGTCCCGAAGCATTCAATGTCAGTTCAGATGGTCTGTTTCGCGAAAAAATGCTGAATAGCTTCGGGACCGACTCTGCTCGCATCCTTGAAACGGTAATAGGACGTTCAATGTTCTACCTAACTAACCTTGGAACACCATCAAATTAGTTTCGAAGCAATAAAAATGGGAGCTTAAAGCTCCCATTTTTTATTTTAACAATCGGTTAATTCAGTTTATAAAAAACCGTCGATAACGGTGGTAGGCGTAGCTCAATCGATGTGTCTAGCCCTTCGCTTTCTACTGATTCAATCTCAGCGACTTTCTTCACTTCAAAACCGCTACCTGCGTAATCAACCGAGTCTGTATTCAACAATAGTGAATACTTCCCTTTTGCTGGAACACCTAATCGGAAATGCTCGTGAGGGACTGGCGTAAAGTTAGAAACTACCAATACACGCTCACCTGACTCACTGATACGCTCATGCGCAAGAATGCTCGCTTCTGCAGAATCTTGTAGACGCCATTCAAAGCCTTTCGGGTCAAAATCAAGGTCATGCATTGCAGCTTCAGAGCGGTATAGGTTATTCAGGTCTCTGGTTAAGCGCTGAACACCTTGATGACGATCGTAATCCAGCAAGAACCATTGCAGTTGATCATCGTGGTTCCATTCAGCCGTCTGACCAAATTCAGCACCCATGAAATTCAACTTCTTACCTGGCTGTGCATACATGTAACCCATATAAGCACGTAAGTTGGCTGTTTGTTGCCATTCATCACCAGGCATCTTGTTATGGATAGACCCCTTACCGTAAACCACCTCATCGTGTGACAAAGATAATACATAATTTTCACTGTGTGCGTAGACCAGCGGGAAAGTAATCGTATCGTGGTGATATTTACGGTTAATCGGGTCCTCTTGGATGTAAGATAAACTGTCGTGCATCCAGCCCATATTCCACTTAAAGCCGAAGCCTAAGCCGCCCATAAAGGTCGGTGCCGAAACACCAGGGAAAGCAGTCGATTCTTCAGCAATCGTCATCGCATTCGGGAAGTGTTTATAAACTTCTTCGTTCATCCACTTAAGGGTAGCAATGGCGTCATAGTTTTCGTTGCCGCCATCTGCGTTCGGAATCCATTGGTCATGGCTACGCGAATAATCGAGATACAGCATCGAAGCAACCGCATCAACACGGATGCCATCGATATGGAATTGTTCGAACCAGTACAAAGCGTTTGCTACCAAGAAACGACGAACATGCTCTTTGCCTAAATCATAAATGTACGAGTTCCAGTCTTGATGCCAACCACGACGTGGATCTGGATCGTGGAACAATGGCGTACCATCGAAGTTTGCTAGGCCGTGATCATCACTTGGGAAGTGAGCAGGAACCCAATCTAGTACCACACCTAAGCCAGCTTGGTGACATTGGTCGACAAAGTATTTGAAATCATCAGGAGATCCAAAACGACTAGTCGGTGCAAATAGACCAACAGGTTGATAACCCCAAGAACCGTAGAATGGGTGCTCTGAAACTGGCATTAGCTCAACGTGTGTGTAGCCAAGATCCGTCAAGTATGGAATTAGCTCTGCCGCAAGCTCGCGATAATTTAAGAACTCTCCTTCGGCGTTACGCTTCCAAGAACCTGCATGCAGTTCATAGAACGAAAGTGCTTCTTTGCGCTTTTGCGTAACAGGGCGATTCTGCCATTGACTATCTTGCCACTCGTAACGAGCGTGGTCGTAAGTCACTGATGAGAACGATGGGTATTGCTCTGAGTAGAAGCCCCATGGGTCAGCTTTATGTGGTAAGCCTTCACCATTTGGCCCTTTTAATTCAAACTTGTATTGAGCGCCTTCTTCCAGTTCAGGAATGAATAGGCCCCACATACCGTAATCTAGGCGTTGCATTGGGTGGCGACGACCATCCCAAGCGTTGAAGTTACCCACCAAACTTGCCGCCGTTGCATGCGGTGCATACACCAAGAAACGCGTACCTGAAATCGTCTGTCCATCACGCTCTAGCGTAATAAACTGAGCCCCCATGTGATGATACATATCTTTAGGTGTATGAAGATCTTCATAACTCGCGTACAGATCGTGGTACTGGTATGGATCATCGATGATCTGCTCTACCCCAGCCCAATCAACCGCAAGTTTATAGTGAGTGAAACGTAGGTCTCTTTTTTGCTTAAGGATGAAGCCACTTTCACCCTCTCGCGCTAACTCAATACGAGGTTCCTTTCCAACGATCAACTCTACTTTATCTGCCCCTGGAATCCATACTCTTAATGCACCTTGATCTGAAGGTAAGTACGGCCCTAAAAACGCAAACGGGTCAGTGAAACAAGCCTGTGATAGTTGGGTATATATTTGTTTTTGCTTTGAAATCGAACTTAGTTCCAAAACGTTTCTCCCTAACCAAACATCCAAAAAATATAATACAAAAATGCCCGCTATTAGTGCGGGCAATATAACGACAATTTATTCTACCAGATGAGCATTCATTATTGAGTGACCGAGGTTGTAGTTTCGTACGCCGTAAGCAAAAAACCACTTATTTTCAAGTCACTCAACGTCATTACTTACCTGCTTTTTCTCGAACGTCTGTCAGCTTAGAAGCGATACGATTGACGCCTTCATGAGCGAAAATTTCGTCCAAGTTCATGGATAGTTTACGACGCCAGTTCGGGTATTCATCTACAGTGCCAGGGATGTTTACTGGCTTGTCCATCTCTAACCAATCTTCCAACTGAACACTCAATAATGTTGAACCACCAGCCGCAACGTGTAGTTGAAGTGCTTCAGCAAGATAAGAGTCCATCGGTACTTGGCTTGCATCACGACCAACACCTTCAGGTAAGAAGCCATGCCATGCCACTGAATCTAAGATACCTTGTTTGCACTCCAGACGGTCATCGAACAAGGTTTCTAGCTGTTCTGCATCTGGGTATAAACCAATCTCTTGACCCATTTTCAAGTCATCACAGTGCCAGAAGCCACGAAGCGTTGGCATATCGTGAGTACACAATGCTGCCATCGATTGTGGTGCGTAGTGTTTCGGTGAAATGAAACCACCATCGTCTTCCGATGTTTCGAAGAAGAACACTTTGTAAGAATGTACGCCCGCATCCGCTAGGATATCAACGATTTCGTCTGGCACGGTGCCTAAATCTTCACCGATAACGCTGCATTGGTAACGGTGAGATTCAAGCGCCAGAATCGAAAGCATATCTTGCACTGGGTAGTAGATGTACGCGCCTTGGGTTGCGTTCTCACCTTTTGGAATCCACCATAAACGCAGCAGACCTAAAACGTGATCAATACGAAGTGCACCACAATGTTTCATGTTGGCACGAAGCAATTTAATGTACGCGTCGTAGCTGGTTTCTTGAAGTACTTCAGGGTTCAGCGGTGGTAAACCCCAGTTTTGACCTAAAGGACCAAGAACATCCGGTGGAGCACCGATACTCGCATCCATCACTAGGTTGCCTTCATCTGCCCACGTTTCGCTACCTGAATCCGCAACGCCTACCGCTAAGTCACGGTAAAGGCCAACAGCCATCCCCTTCTCTTCTGCAAGAGACTGGGCATCGTTGATTTGGCAATCCGCTAACCATTGCAGGTACATGTACAGATGAACGTTTTCTAGGTTCTCTTTGATGTATTTCTGTGTTGCTGGGCTTTCGAATGTGCGGTATTTCTCAGGGAATACAGGCCAGCCCCACATACCTGAATCTTCAGCATGTAACTCACCATGCAGAGCATCAAACGCCGCTTGATGCATCAGGCTTTCACCGCCTTCTTCAACAAACGCTAAGAACGCTTGTGCACGATCGCTGTTTTTATCTAAATGACGAGTCTTAAATTCTGCGAATAACAGAGGCAAGATGCTCATCTTAAGCTCGGACACTTCAGTGTAATTCACCCAGTGTGCTTCACGAGCTTTCTGTAGGCGCTGTTGGAATTCAGCACTGCCTACCGTTTGTTGTGCTTCAGCACTTAACGCGAATTCAGGTACTGAGCTCACATCAATGTATAATATGTTCAACCAACGACGTGAGGACGGGCTGTATGGGCTCGCGCCTTCTGGGTTCGCTGGGAATAATGAGTGGATTGGGTTTAGACCAACAAAATCACCACCGCGAGACGCGATATCGGCAACAAGTTGTTTTAGATCGCCAAAATCACCAATGCCCCAGTTGTGCTGAGTTCTGAGAGTGTAGAGTTGAACGCTTGGTCCCCAAAGCTTTTTGCCTTGCTCGATTAGTGATTGCTTGAAACACGCTTTTGGCGTAATGATTAATGTCATCTCGTAAGGCTTCTTACGGCGCTTACGGCTCACAATTAGCTTGTGGTAACCCCATGCCAAATCACTTGGCAATGCAAACACTAAAGGGCCACCCTCTGCACGCTCATCACGAACGACTTGAGATTGAAGATAGCCTTCAAGTACCTCTCCTTGCTCGGTTTCTAAGCGCCAGCTGAACTCACTTTCACGAGCACTTACACCTAGATTAAGCGCCACTTCTACTGGCTCACCGTCACGCAAGACAAGAACTGGGTCTAGTACATCTTTTTTGTGTTTTCTTTCTGCTGATTTTAGCAGTGCATCATCGCTGCTTGTATCGTAGCCCAATGAAGCCAATAGAGACGTAATCGTCTCGTCTGATACTTGTGCTTCATCGCCCCACGCACTAACGTAACTGTCGGCAATATTTGCCATTTCTGCGACTTGTTTTAATACGGTCTGTTCTTTCATCGCTCTCTCCGAAAACGTTCTAACGCTTTCAATTTTGTAGGGTTGTTATTTAATCTGTTGTTCATCAATCAGCTTGTGAACGATTCAGTTTATAAGCCGTTAATTTGAATACTGGCTTGTGCACAAGTCAATTGAGCCAAGGCAGAAACTGCCTTGGCTGCTTTTGGGTTTATTAACGGTTAACCGCTTCAAGTTTCCAAATATTATTCACGTAGTCGCGGATTGAGCGGTCTGATGTGAACTTACCAACCAATGCTGTGTTAAGAATTGCTTTCTTAGCCCAACCGGCTTGGTCTTTGTACTGCTTGCCCATGTCTTCATGTGCTTTCACATAAGATGCGAAGTCAGCAAGACATAGGTATGGGTCACCACCGTCTAGCAGGCTATCAAACGTTGCACGCAGGAGGCCTGGTTGACCTGGAGAGAACTCATCGCCTGTCAGTAGGTCTAGAGAAGCTTTCAGTAGTGGGTCAGCATTGTAGTAGTCGTAAGGGTTATAACCTTGAGCTTGCAACGCCACAACACCATCAACGTCTAGGCCGAAGATGTAGATATTTTCATCGCCAACTTCTTCACGAATCTCAACGTTTGCACCATCCATCGTACCGATAGTTAGAGCACCGTTTAGAGCCATCTTCATGTTGCCCGTACCTGATGCTTCTTTACCAGCTAATGAAATTTGCTGAGAAACGTCTGCTGCTGGAATGATGATTTCAGCCATGCTCACTCGGTAGTCAGGGATGAATACCACTTTCAACTTGTTGCCGATACGAGGATCGTTGTTGATCTTCTCTGCAATCTTGTTAACCGCAAAGATGATTTCTTTGGCTAGGTGGTAACCTGGAGCTGCTTTCGCTGCGAAGAAACATACGCGTGGCTCACACTCGAAACCAGGTTCGTTTAGAATACGGTGGTACAGAGATAGAATGTGTAGCAAGTCTAGGTGCTGACGCTTGTATTCGTGTAGACGCTTGATTTGCACGTCGAAGATAGCGTTAGTATCTAGCTCGATACCCATGTTTTCTTGAACCCAATCAGCAAGACGCTGTTTGTTTTCTTTCTTAACAGCCATGAATTCTTTTTGGAATTTCGCGTCTGTTGCAAACTTAGCGATGCCTTCTAGCTGCTCAAGTTTTGCAGGCCACTCAGTACCGATCTTACCTGTGATTAACGTAGATAGACCTGGGTTACAGAACTTCAACCAACGACGTGGCGTGATGCCGTTCGTTACGTTAGTCAATTTGCCAGGGAAGATTTCGTTGAACTCAGGGAACAAGTCTTTCTTAACCAGTTGTGAGTGAAGTGCAGCTACACCGTTTACTTTGTAAGAACCAATCACACATAGGTTTGCCATGCGAACCATACGGTGGAAACCTTCTTGAATGATAGAAAGCTTCGCTTGTTTCTCACCATCACCAGGCCACATCTTGCGAACTTCTTGCATGAAGCGGTGGTTAATTTCAAAAATAATTTCCATGTGACGTGGAAGAAGACGATTGATCAAAGATTCAGACCAAGTCTCTAGTGCTTCTGGAAGCAGTGTGTGGTTCGTGTACGCGAACGTGTGAGCACTGATTTCCCAAGCTTGGTCCCAAGTTAAACCTTTCTCATCGATCAGGATGCGCATCAATTCAGGGATAGCGATAGTTGGGTGCGTATCGTTCAGTTGAATCGTTTCTTGTTTAGGAAGGTCTTCTAGAGAGAAACCTGCTGCTTCGTGACGACGTAGAATATCGCGAACAGACGCTGCTGAGTGGAAGTACTGCTGCATTAGACGCAGAGTCTTACCTTTCTCGTGGTTGTCATTCGGGTAAAGTACTTTAGTGATGTTACCTGCATCGATTAGCGAGTGTTGCGCTTCGAAGTAGTCACCGTTGTTAAAGCTTGCTAGTGAGAATGGTGCAATTGCCTGACATTCCCAAAGACGCAGCGGGTAAACCGTGTTTGACTCGTAACCTACGATAGGTAGATCCCAAGGCATTGCTTTTACTTCCATACCCGGAACCCAAGTACGAACTTCTTTACCGTCGATGTATTCAACTTCTACATGACCGTAAAAACCAATGTGTTGTGCTAGTTCTGGACGAGCCACTTCCCATGGGTAACCTTCAACACCACGCCATGCGTCAGGTGCTTCTTGTTGACGACCGTCTTGGAAAGACTGTTTGAATAGACCATATTCGTAGTGAAGACCGTAGCCTACTGTTGGGTATTCTTGAGCGGCACAAGAATCCATGAAACAAGCAGCTAGACGACCAAGGCCACCATTACCTAGTGATGGATCGCGTTCTTCTTCTAGAAGATCCGTTAGGTTTTGACCTAGCTCTTCCATTGCATGAGTGATCTGTTCGTACAGACCCATGCTGATCAGGTTATTACCGGTTAAACGACCAATCAAAAACTCTAGTGAAAGGTAGTTAACGCTCTTCGCGTTCTTAATTTTTTCGTCATTTTCAGTTTCTAACAGATCAAATGTTGTGAGTTCTGCTAGCGCACGCCCCATTGCTAGGTACCATGCGCGGCTATCTGCGTTTTCAATCGTTGTTGCGTAGGTTGCAGATAAATGCTTCTTAACGCTTTCTTGGAACGACACTTTATCGAAAGTTTTTTGCTGAGTTGGTTTCATTTCAGAAATCTCGCTTTTAATAGTTCTAATTCATCTGTGACATATCGTGCATGGTCACCATTAACTAAACATCCTCCCGCCCGTACGACTAACTAGGAGTAGATGAGAGGGCGTAGGGGGCGTACCGACATGGGGTTAGTGATCTGACTCTCATGTTCTGACTTAGAACAAAAACTTGGAGTGACTGAGATCACAAGGTCCCGTTCGATAACTTAACTTCAATTGATGTGACTTTTATTTAACCCATTTGAAGTTATTGCCAAATCTGATATTTAGATCACGAAAAAATTTCTCTCGTCTCATCTTTTACATAAAATCTTGTACAGGGGAGGACAAGGTCACATTAAAAAAACGCCCCACTAAGTGAGATATGTCACAAATAAAGGGCGTAGAACATCAAAAACCTGCAGGAGTGCAAGGTTTCTGAGGAGGATCATAGTCGGTATCGTTTGGCATCACGTACTATGACTGAAGACTTAAGTAATCAGGCGAATGTCATTGGACATGTACTCAACGATAGATTGAGATAATCCATAGCATAAGCCACGGAATAGGTGAAAAACTTAAACATGTGGATCCCTTCGAAACTGACTCGTCCCGGCCGCCTACATAACGCAATCTTGCGACCGAGAGTTCTCGATCTGCTACAACATGCAGATTGCTATAAGCTAGTATTGTTTCGCTCTCCAGCGGGATACGGCAAAACCACCATGGCTGCGCAGTGGCTGGTAGATAAACCCAATGTAGGTTGGTACAGCATCGATGATAGTGACAACGATGCATTCCGGTTCATCAACTACCTCCTACAATCACTCAATAAAGCGACTCAAAATGCCTGTCCTAACGCCCAAAAATTGGCAGAAAAACGACAGTTTTCATCACTGCATTCTTTATTAAGTGAAGTGTTTGCTGAGATGTCTGAATTCCATCACGAATGTTTCCTGGTGCTGGATGACTATCACTTGGTTAATAATGATGACATTCATGAAGCGATGCGCTTTTTCCTCAAACACATGCCCGACAATTTAACGCTTGTGGTAACCAGTCGTGGTACACCACCACTTGGCACAGCAAACCTGCGCGTTCGTGACTTAATGATCGAATTAGGTAATGACTCGCTGGCGTTTGATACCGAAGAAACCACACGCTTTTTCAATCAACGTGTTGCCGATGGCATTGATGACACAACGGCAGACAGTATTTGTAGCTATGTAGAAGGTTGGCCTTCTGCACTGCAACTTATCGCGCTTCAAGCACAACACCAAAAACGCACACTTGCCCAGTCAGCCGAGTCGTTCTCTCACTTTAACCATGCCCACCTTTGGGACTATTTGGTTGAAGAAGTGTTCGATCTATTAGACAAAGAAACTCGACACTTCTTAATGCAATGTTCTGTGCTTGATCACTTCAATGACGAATTAGTCTGCGCACTGACACAACGTGAAGACGCACTCGGAATGATTGAATCACTCAACCGTTTTGGCTTATTCATCTACCCGCTTGAGGGCGAAAAAAACTGGTACCGCTTCCATAATCTGTTTGGTGAATTTCTAGCACACGAACGTCAGGCGCGAATTCCTCAGCAAGAAGCTGAATTGCATCGAAGTGCCGCTAAAGCGTGGATCAAACAGAAAACGCCTCACCAAGCACTACGACATGCACAACGTGCTGAAGACCCGGACCTGATCATTCAAATTCTTACAGAGCACGGCTGGCCGATGTTCAACCAAGGTGAGTTGTCTTCGTTAGAAATGGCGATCAAGCAACTGACCACCGATCAGCTTTACAGCGAGCCTAAGCTATCAATGCTGCGCGCGTGGCTTGCACAAAGCCAGCACCGCTATGATCAAGTGGGTACTTTGTTGGAAGAGGCTGAAACTCAATATCAAGATCGAAACATCGAGCTCGATACTCAACAACAAGGCCAATACAATGCCTTGCGCGCCCAAGTCGCCATCAACAGTAATGAACCTGAAAAAGCATTAGAACTTGCTGAACTTTCGTTGAGTCAGTTAAACACAACAGTTTATCGTAGCCGCATTGTAGCAACCTCGGTTGTTGGTGAAGTGAATCACGTAATGGGCAACCTCAGTCGTGCGTTACCAATGATGCAACAAACAGAGAAACTCGCGCGCCAATATCAGGTTTACCATCAAGCCTTGTGGGCCATTCTGCAACAGAGTGAAATTTTGATTGCTCAAGGCTACGTTCAAGCGGCGTTCGAACTGCAAGACAGTGCGTTCAAATTGATCGAAGAGCATCAATTACAATACGTACCTCTACATGAGTTTCTATTGCGTGTACGTGCCCAGATATTCTGGTGTTGGAACCGATTAGATGAAGCAGAAGAGTGTTGCTACAAAGGTTTAGATATTCTTGGTCACCATTCACCAAGTAAGCACCTGCACAGCTATTCAATGCTGGCTCGTATTTCACTGAGCCGTGGAGAGATTGATAAAGCATCAAAGTTTATCGACCAAATTCAACACCTATTACGCCAATCCACCTACCATGTAGACTGGACGGCGAACGCTTCTCTTTCTCTGATCCTATTTTGGCAAGTAAAAGGCGATAAAGAAGCCATTCGTGATTGGTTAAATGTGGCGGTTCGACCTGAATCAGCGAGTAACCACTTCTGTCAGCTTCAATGGAGAAACATTGTTCGCGCTCATATCATCCTTGAGCAATACGAAGACGCAGAAGAAGCATTGGCATTCTTGAAGAGTGAAGCTCAACGCTCTCACCTTGTGACGGATACCAACCGAAACTTAATCGTGGAAGCGGTACTGCGCACCCAAATTAACGACGAAGACAGTGCTCGCGTACTTCTTGAAGAAGCCTTACACATGACTAACCAAACCGGTATGGTTGGTAACTTCTTAGTAGACGGTGGCACAATTGGTCATATCTTAGATAAGTTGAGCAACAAGCCGGGCTTAGGTGATTTAGAACGTCATCGTGCGCAGCAGATTATGAAAGATATCTCGACGACTCAGCGTAGCCGATCGGTTCACTTCGATGAAGACTTTGTTGAGAATTTGGTTAATCACCCTAATATCCCGGAGCTTGTGCGTACTAGCCCACTCACTCAACGTGAATGGCAGGTGCTTGGCCTGATCTATTCTGGATTCAGTAATGAACAGATCGCTCAAGAGCTCGATGTAGCAGGGACCACCATCAAAACACACATTCGAAATCTTTATCAAAAGCTCAATATTGCCAACCGTAAAGAAGCAATCAGTACTGCCGAGAACTTGCTGCAGTTAATGGGGTATTAAAGCGGATTCGAGATTCGAGATTCGAGATAAAGCATAAGCTAGTCACCCATAGTGGCTGGCTTTTTTTTCTTTGCATGAAGGAAATAGCAGGAAAAAATCACAGATAACCAAACGACAGATAAAAAAATAGCCAACCGCAATAATCGCGATTGGCTCTATATATTTGTGAACAAATCAATAGGTTCACTAACAACGTCAGTTGGCTAGGTGACCCTCGGCTTAAGAAGGGTCAAGTACTACAATGCAGTTAGCGTGCCAACTTTAAAAAGACGTTTTATAAGCCCTGCATCGCATAAAAACTGCTAATTCATCATGCTAATTGCAAAGTGCACTTGCATAATGCAACTAAGATGCAATATTGATAAGAGATCAGTTTCATCATTAAGCACTAGTGATAAAACACTAAGTGGTTGTATTCTAAATATTAGGCACATGTTCACTTCAACTTATTGCCTTACAATTTAAAAGGGGATAAAGCCCTTTCATTGATGGCATATTCATACTTTTTTTACACTAAAGTTTGTATACTGCACAAAATCATCCTCAACTCTATGAAGCAATGAATTACTTAAGTACTTTTTTCAAAGGCATGGCAATGGGCGCAGCCGACGTTGTTCCTGGTGTGTCTGGCGGAACCATCGCATTCATCACAGGTATCTACGATACCTTGCTAGAAAGCATTCGAAGAATTAACCCTAGCGTGCTTGGCTTATGGAAACGTGAAGGCTTCAAGGCTGCGTTTAGCCATATCAATGGGTTTTTCCTAATTTCACTGTTCGCGGGCGTGTTCACCAGCATTGCAACATTCGCGAAACTCATCTCTTGGTTATTGGTTACACATCCAATCCCTTTATGGTCTTTCTTTTTTGGCCTTATCTTGGTATCTGTTTTCCATATTCTTAAACAAGTAGAGAAACGCGATGTAATTCGCTTCGTATTTTTACTGCTCGGTATTGCCTTCGCTTATAGTATTACCGTGCTTAAGCCACTGCAGATGGAACCTACTAGTATCAATGTTCTCATTGCGGGTGCGATTGCGATCTGTGCGATGATCCTACCAGGTATCTCAGGTAGCTTTATCCTGCTATTGATTGGGATGTATGGCCCAGTACTTGGCGCGGTCAAAGAGTTTCAAATTGATGTGCTTGCCCTATTTTTAGGTGGCTGTGTGATCGGTCTACTGACTTTCTCACACATTCTCTCTTGGTTATTGCGCTCATTCCGCGATTTCACATTAGTATTCTTAACTGGCTTGATGATTGGTACGCTACCAAAGATCTGGCCTTGGAAAGAGACCATCAGCTGGCGTACAAACTCCAAAGGTGAGCAAGTTCCTTTGATTCAGGAAAATCTATCGCCTTTCGATTTCGAAGCGGTCACTTCTCAACCATCTCAACTGGTTATGGCGATTGTGATGATGCTTGTTGCCATTGCATTGGTTCTCGGGTTGGAAAAGTTTGCAGAGTGCAATGCTGACTAATCATTCAGCGAACCTTTGTTTAGCATGACAAACCGATGAGTGTAAGAAATACTAAACTCAACGACCCTCTTATATAGACAAAAGCGAAGCCTGTGGCTTCGCTTTTTTACTTCTACCATACGCACAAAATTGCTTTTTGATACAAGCACGTATTGACGGGTATGATAACATCGCCGCTCTTATAAAATTAAATGAGAACACGACATGCACCCGGCATTAAAGGTGGCAGCTCTTGGAGTCGCTCTCGTGGCAGGCTTTTATGGACCACAAGCGATCCAGCAATTTAAAACAACCATGGAACACACCTCAGCTGACGTTAACTTAGACGACTATTGCATGCTTTCAACAGCGTCGTGTAAGCAACAGGAGATTTCTATGTCTCTTGATAGCGAGACCGCCCAACCACTGGTTCCTACTAAAATGAAAGTAGTTTGGGAAGGAGCGGCATCTGAAACATTAATGTTGTCACTCACGGGCTTAGAAATGGACATGGGTTCAGCACGTTTTCAGTTAAAAAATATTGGTAATAATATCTACGAAGGGGATGTGATTTTACCTGTGTGCACCATGGATAAAATGACTTGGCTTGGCGAACTCACCGATGGTGTTGAAACCGTAAACCCTGCAATAAGGATGGCAAGATGAGTAAGAATTGGTCGTTAGCATTAGTGGTAGCGTTTGTACTTGGTTTTGGTGTCAAAAGCTATCTTGATGGGCAAAACGAAGCTCAAGAACAACACGCAGCAAAGCAAGAGTTTTCAATGACCACGCTTTTCGGTAAAGATAACCAGCCAACGGAAATCTTTGACCAAACCGATGACAGAATTCGCATCGTTTACTTTGGTTTCACTCGTTGCCCAGATGTCTGCCCGACTTCTTTAGCGATGCTAGCCGGTGCACTTAACCAAGTCTCTGACGAAGCAAAAGCCAAAATTCGGCCGATGTTTGTTTCACTTGATCCTGAACGTGATGCTGCAGAAGCATCGTACGAATACGCACAATACTTCCACCCAATGATGGAAGGGCTAAGTGGTCCATTGGATGTGACAACAACGCTTGCACACAATTACGGTGTTATTTTTAGAAAAACAAAGCTGGAAGGTTCAGAGTTGGAATACACCCTAGACCACAGCTCATATTTTTATTTTTTAAAGCCCGATGGCACACTGATTACCAAAGTGCCGCATACGTTAACGCCAGCGCCAATTGTTGAGGCCATCAACAAATTGACGCAATAAAACGTAAAAACAAAGAACTTAATGAATAAAGTTCGATCAAAAAAGTCAGGTCCCAGACCAAAGAACATAAAAAATAAGGACAACAACATGAAGTTAAAAGCACTCGCTCTAGCAGGCTTATTGCTCACTCCTCTTGCTCACGCTAATAGCGATATTATGGTTCATGATGCGTACGCTCGTGCAACACCGCCTTCAGCAGTGAACAGCGCGGTATTCACGACTCTGATGAACCACAGCGATAAAGATCGCGCTATTGTTTCTGCAGCAACACCAGCAGCAGGAAAGGTAGAGCTTCATGATGTTATCGTTGATGGCGACGTAATGAAGATGCGCCAAGTTCAAGAGATCACAATCCCTGCGAATGGGGAAGCGATACTGAAACCAGGTAGCCTACACATCATGTTGTTCGACCTAAAAAGCAGCTTAAAAGAAGGTGATCAAATCGAGATGACATTAACCTTCGCCAACGGTGAAACACAAACCTTCGATGCACCAGTGAAGAAAGTGATGAGCGGCATGAAAAAGATGAACCACGACCATCATTAATCGCATTCACAATTGATGGAATAATTTAAGCCACGATGACTTTTTGCCATCGTGGCTTTTTTAAACTGAGCTCGCTTTTTGATCTCGCCAAAAATCAATAGTTGTTGAAGGAACAAGCTAGAAATGGCGCTTCGTTAGCCGAACAACGCGCTAATAGAAATCCGCTTTCTAAGATATATAAACTGTACAATCAGAGAGCCGCAACCTTAAGAAAGCCTCCGATTAAGCCTTTTAGGTTAACGACTATAAGACGACTTAGCCCTACCCTGTTAATCAGGTGGGGCTTTTTTATTTCAATTTGGTATCTGTATAACTATTTCTGAATACAATGATTTTGCCAATAACAGTTTACATACCCCAACAACCAGAATATTGCCCCTTACAAACATAAACATGTAGACTTATAGACCAACATTAACACATTTATTTAACATTTAGCTCCAAAAACGCCACTGGACGCAAACAATCACCCTAAAAGTAAACTATTCCTAGACACTCTCTTAGATCTCGCTAATATTACCGCCCATTCCACTAGTGTATAGTTGGATTTGGTACAACTTTATAAAAAGATACATCACTATAATAATTTAACAATTGCAGGTATTTTATGCAAAACAACAACATACTCGCCCGCATCGCTCGTGGGAATCTAGTCCTACAGATCCTTGCTGGTATTGTTTTCGGTGTCGTTCTCGCCATGGTTTCTCCTTCAGCAGCTCAAGACGCAGGCCTACTCGGTAGTCTGTTTGTTGGTGCTCTGAAAGCTGTTGCCCCAATTTTAGTATTCATTCTTGTTGCAGCTTCTATCGCAAACCAAAAGAAAGGTCAGCATACTCATATGCGTCCAATCATTGTGCTTTACCTGATTGGTACTTTCTCTGCAGCCTTAACGGCAGTCGTTCTAAGCTTCATGTTCCCAACCACTTTGACACTGGTTGCTGGCGCTGAAGGTGCGAACCCTCCACAAGGTATTGCTGAAGTTCTTCATACTCTTCTATTCAAGCTTGTAGATAACCCAGTAAGCGCGCTAATGAACGCAAACTACATTGGTATTCTAGCTTGGGCAATCGGCCTTGGTCTTGCTCTGCACCACGCATCTGCAACAA
Organism: Vibrio sp. PSi01; assembly: GCF_054960695.1. Classification (NCBI taxonomy): domain Bacteria; kingdom Pseudomonadati; phylum Pseudomonadota; class Gammaproteobacteria; order Vibrionales; family Vibrionaceae; genus Vibrio; species Vibrio sp. PSi01. The sequence continues at coordinate 381,507 of NZ_JBHNYN010000002.1, read as the reverse complement.
CTAAAGCGGTTTTCGAAGACCTAAGCCACAGTGTTTCGCACATTGTTCGCTTCATTATCCGTCTTGCACCATTCGGTATCTTTGGCCTTGTTTCGACTACTTTCGCAACAACGGGTTTCGATGCTCTAGCAAGCTACGGTCAATTGCTAGCTGTTCTACTAAGCTCAATGCTGATTATTGCGCTTGTGGTTAACCCACTACTTGTATTTATCAAGACAAAGCAGAACCCATACCCACTTGTACTTCAATGTATCCGTGAATCAGGCGTAACAGCATTCTTCACTCGTTCAAGTGCTGCAAACATTCCAGTTAACATGAACCTTTGTAAGAAGCTAAACCTAGATGAAGATACTTACTCTGTATCTATCCCTCTAGGCGCAACGATCAACATGGCGGGTGCTGCAATCACTATCACTGTGTTAACACTTGCAGCTGTGCACACTATGGGTATCGAGATTGATATCTTCACAGCAATCCTACTAAGCCTAGTTGCTGCGATTTCAGCGTGTGGTGCATCGGGTGTTGCTGGCGGTTCACTACTGCTTATCCCGCTAGCATGTGGCCTATTCGGTATTTCGAACGATGTAGCGATGCAGGTTGTAGCGGTTGGTTTCATTATTGGTGTGATTCAAGATTCTGCTGAAACAGCACTTAACAGCTCAACAGACGTTGTGTTCACTGCTGCTGTATGTAAAGCAGAGCAAAACAAAGCGTAATAAGCTCTAAGCTCTAAGCTCTAAGCTCTAAGCTCTAAAGTAAATAGCACATAAACAAAAAGGGAAGCAGATGCTTCCCTTTTTTTGTTGTTCTTATCTTCCAGATTATCGTTAAAGCTTTAGCTAGTTGACCATTTTTATCACTCAATCTACACCTATCTTGTCGATGACTTCTTGAACAGATGCACTAGAGCTTGCTTAGTGGTTATTCTTCCAACTAGGCTCGACTGCAGACTGACTAAAGTCCAAAGAACCACTGTTAACGCTTGATGGCTTATCTGATGATGGCTGATTCACGTTAAGTTCTTGTTCTGTCATCGCACCATTATGGTTGGCTGTCGCCTGTTGTCCGTAATCCATATTAGAAACATGCTCACTCGAAGCCTCTGTCTTTGGGTGACCACTCTCTACACCTAACTCATCAATATCTTCATCTGAAGCTTCTTTTACTTTCTTAGGGATAGGCACATTACGCTTGTAGAGCTTATTGAGCGCTTTGACGATTGAATGCTTAGTTATCGCCTCTTGCGTTAGCTTGGTCATTATCGGCTTAGTCAGAGCCTGTAGACCCACGACCGCATCCACACCAAGATCGCCCCCAACTTTGTCTCGTAATTGTTTCGCATCTGAGTAGCCAAAGTGTGCTGATAAAAACAGCCAGATATAAGCAATTGCACTGCCATGTTCACCATGGTCTATCCAAGCTTCGCCGGCTCTAAACATGGCTTCTGCGCTGTTTTTTTCAGCTGCGGTTTCAAACCAGTACACAGCCTCACCATGATTAGGTTCTATACCAACGCCGTTCAAATAACATGTACCCAGTTTGATCTTGCCATCTAAACTGTTTTTTTCTGCTGCCTTGCGATACCACTCAACGGCACTTTCTGCTGAATAGTCTGAATTTTCTTTATCCAAACACCAGTCGCCCATAAACAGCATTGCTTCGGTATTTCCACCTGCAGCTGACTCTTCGATGTAAGTGTAACCTTTAGGGATATTCTTATCCGTACCGCGACCAAACACGAGCGCTTTACCCATCTCAAATTTCGCAACCAAATCATTATCCAGTGCGGATATCGCAAGCTGCCAAAAATTGGCTTTTTCTCTTAAAATCAGGTCTTCTTTGCGCTTCATACTGAGTCGCACAACGCCATACATACCGTTGATATTATCTAAATGAGCCGCTTTGTCATACCAATACAAAGCTTCTTTAATATTGTTACGTTCAGCCTCTTTCGCTAAATACAGAATCGATGGCGTATGGCCTGTTTCAGCCTTAAAGTGGCGTTCTTTTTGTTCTTGTATTCGAGCCTTTTCAATCGCCTTTCGGTAAGCAACTGCTCGCGCTTTTCGTTCTTGCTCTAACCGTTGCTTTCTTAGCGATAAAGAAATCAGCCAAACGGCCACAAGTATTAACGAAAGAGCCGTCGCACCAATTGCGATTCCCATTGTACTCATAAAATATATTAACCTAACTCGGCTGATACAAATCTCTATATCGAGGTGTCATCAACCATAGTGAATGTTTCGAATTATAGGGAAAAGCGTCGTTATTGACACGTTCCGCCCCAAAATGAACTTAGTTCAGTATCTCAGGAATACATAGCGATAAAAAGCCTGCAGAGACCTATCGTTATGCGCTCCCCAAATGGTGTGATCTTGCTTCAATATAGAGTGATATTGAAGAACCGAGTATCAGAAAAATCTGTAAAACGGTAGCAAGCTTGGTGTATTTCTCTTCGTAGCTTCACATACTGTCGTCACATCGTTAGTTCAGCTTTCCATAAACGTAAGCAAGCTCGGCAACTGTTTTCGCAGAGAATTTCTTCATCAAACTCGCTCGATGTACTTCCACCGTTCTCACTGCAATACAAAGTTCATCGGCAATTTTCTGGTTGCGCTTGCCATCAATGATCTGCTTGAGGATGTCTACTTCGCGCTCGGTTAACGAAGCATAAGCTTGGCGGTACACATTCATATGTAAGTGCTTTTCAGAAGCCTCCAAACCTTGTTTGATTGCCTCAGCTAACTCATTGCCTTTCACTGGCTTTTGGAAGAAATTCAACGCGCCGGCTTGTAAAGCTTCTACCGCCATTGGCACGTCGCCATGCCCTGTCAAATAGATCACCGACAGTGGGCTCTGCGCTTTCATCATTAATTCGTGAACTTGTTGTCCTCTCATTTCAGGCATTCGACTGTCTAACACCACGCACCCCGGCGCACTCAAATCCACTGAATCCAGAAAATTCAGACCATCTTCATAAGCTAACACCGTAAAATCATGCTCTTCCAATAGGAACACCAATGAGTCTCTCATCGATTCATCGTCATCAACCACATAAACCGGCAACATTTGATGAAGTTCAGACATAACAAGATTCCTTATGAATCATTTGAAAGAGAAAAAGGTAACGTCACTGAGACGTGACAGCCATGAGGAGTCAATGATTTGATGGCCATTTGGCCGCTGTGGTCTTCAATCACGTCTTGGCAAATCGCAAGCCCTAAACCCAAGCCGTTTTCTTTGCTACTCACAAAGGCTTGAGTGACTTGTTGTTCGGTGAAATCTAAACCCGTGCCGTTATCGATAACCGACAGCATCATTTTATCCGGTTGATACTCGGTAATCACTTTAATTGTTGGTGGCTCGCTGTTTTTGTTATCAATATCAGACGTAGCGCTTTGTTCACGATGCATCTGTGCATTACATGCGTCGGTCGCATTGTTGATCAGGTTTACAATCACTTGTTGTAGCCCCACCGAATCAACATACAGCTCAATAGGCTTACCTACGGCATGACGTTCAACGGTTATCTTGTGTTTCTGTAATCGAAATTGCAGCAATTCGATGGTGTCGGTGAGTAACTGTTCGATGTCAGTCTGGGACTTCTCAGATGAGCGTTTCTTTATCATGTTTCTTAGACGTTGAATGATCGCATCAGCCCTATCCACTTGCGACTGAATCTTCTCGAACACAGGTTCAATATCGGTCAATGGTTTGTTCTTCGAAATCCGTAACAAACCGCCTTCGCTGTAGTTACGAATGGCCGCCAAAGGTTGGTTGATCTCATGTGCGAGGCTGCTCCCCAACTCGCCCACGACTGCAATGCGTTGAGAGTGCTCGAGTTGCTCACTCTTACTTTTTAGCTTGTGCAACATGGCTTCCAACTGCTTTTTACTTCGACTGAATTTGTACTCCAACCAGAAGTGGTAAGCATTCAGTAACACCACAAGAATGAAGAACGCCCATGCCCATTGCTGATTGTACTTAAGCCAGATTAACGCCTCTTTCCACCAAGGTTGTTGTAGTGGGTGCATATCGAGTTGTTGATAAAGCTTGTCTATCGAAAGCAGACTTGTCGGTGATGTCCAACCCGATGCATTCGCTGCAATCGCGGGCGCACTGCTTTTGGGCATCGCAAATAGTACCTGACTCATCTGTTTGGCCAGAGTCGAAGAAGCCCGCTCTGTTTTGGCAAACGACCAGTTGGGGTACAACGGCGTAGACACTTGGCATCGGAATCCTTCTGGAGCTTGATTCTCGATAATTCGATATTGTCCCGCCACCAGCAAACCTTCACTGATCATGCTCTCGACCAAACACGCAGGCACCACCGCAGCTTCAATGTGCCCTTCACGCAGTTGATACAGGCTGGCATCAATAGGGAAACCTAAGAACTGAGTATTAGAGAAAAAGTGATTAGGGTTGAGCCCTTGTTGCATCACTTGGTAACGCATAGTGAGGTAACCACCAAATGCATTTTCCGAGACCGCCGCAATCGGCTTACCGCTCAATTGTTCGAGCGAAATATAAGGCGACATTCTTCTCACCACCAAGGCCGAACCAATACTTTGCGTATTGCTGGCTCCCGACTGTTCAAAGTTATGACTGGTCATGGTGGCCATCCAAGAGAGCGCATACTGGCGTCCTAAGCGAACCGCCTGACCGGGGTTGGTGATAACAAAGTCGACCTCAACACCTTTTACCGCGTCGGCCATCTCTTCCAAGTTGAAAGGCTTGAGAACAAAGTGTTTTCCGGGAATGCGCTCCGACAACCAATCCATTGTCGGCTGCCAACGCTGTTGAGCGGAAAGCTTGCCTCGAATAGCCAATACACCGACCTCAATAACCTGTTCCGACTCAACAGTGCCTGTCCTTGTAATCTCTTGCTCCGTTTGAGCGGCTAAACACATTCCTGCGGTTAAGCTCAACCAACAAAGGCTAACGATTGATATTAGGTTTCGGACTGTCACTAAAATCTCTTTCTCCACACTGACGGCATATCCACACTCAAATAACGCATTGATGACACGTTAAATAGAGCCTTGATACAAAGCATAACAGCTAGATTAGTAAAACCACATTTGTTCTAGATCAATTTTGATCTGGGTATGTGGAAATCCACAATACCCCGTGTACGGTCAAAAACTGACAATGAGCTCAACAGAAAGAATACCCATTTATAGGTACCACTATGGACTCATTGAAAAGACGGTTTCTCAGCCAATTCGGTAAAGTTTCCGCCGGTGCTGCGCTCATTCCCATTGCCGGAATCAACACCGCAGTCGCGAGCACAGCCATTCGCAATAACAACCAACCTGACCGCAAAGGCGAAATAGGTAAACGCTACGCGATGGCGATTGATTTACGTAAATGTGTTGGTTGTCAGGCATGTACTGTTGGCTGTAGCGTTGAAAACCAAGCGCCGATTGGCCAGTTCAGAACCACTGTAAAACAGTATGAAGTCTCCCTTGATGATGGTTCGACAGCTCAACAAGACGTGAAATCTTTCATGTTGCCTCGCCTTTGTAATCACTGTGACAACGCTCCCTGCATCAAGGTTTGTCCTGTTCAAGCGACCTTCCAACGTGAAGACGGCATTGTAATGGTCGACAACGAACGTTGTGTAGCTTGTGCTTACTGTGTTCAAGCTTGTCCTTACGACGCTCGATTCATCAATAGCGACACCCTTACCGCAGACAAATGTACCTTCTGTGCACACCGCCTTGAAGACGGCTTGCTGCCCGCTTGTGTCGAAACCTGTGTTGGTGGGGCGCGTGTCATTGGTGACCTCAAAGACCCAAACAGCGAGATCAACCGCCTGCTTAATGAAAATCGAGACGACATCAAGGTGCTCAAGCCAGAGCAGAATACCAACCCCCATGTTTTCTATATCGGCATGAACGAGCGTTTCGTTAACCACATTGAAGGCCAACCTGCGATTTATGATCCAGCCGCCATCGATAACTCATCCTTTAGCAAACAAGACTCGGCAATCGCAGCACTAGGAAAACAAGGAGAGACAGCATGAATATCACTGAGGTGTTAGTTCCCGCTCAAGAGATCGCTTGGCTACCGTGGGCGGTTCAATATTTCTTCTACATTGGTTCAGCTTACGCGGCGGCTATTCTGTTTTTGATTGCACTGATCTTCAAAAACTCGACCAGTCATCAATTTCGTTCTGCCCTTGTGCTTGTGATGGCCATCGGCGCAATTGTTGGCCCACTGGCGCTAACCGGTGACTTACACCAACCTGGCCGTGCGTGGCACTTCTACGCTCACATCACACCTTGGTCATGGATGTCATTAGGCTCTCTGTTTCTTCCTCTGTTCTCTGGTCTGGCTGTCGCGACAGCTTGGGTTTACCTGCGTGATGACATCGCACAGCTTAAAGAGAGTGAAAACCCGCTTCTAAAGCGTTTGTCTTGGCTAACACTAGGGCAATGGCAGGTTTCAGCAAAACTGATGATTGCACTCGCTGCTGCGACCGCTATTTCTGGCTTAAGCATCGCGCTTTACACAGGCGCCGAGATTGCAATTTTGGCGAGCCGACCGCTTTGGCATCAACCGGCTTCTCCGCTGCTTTGGTTTACGACCGCATTCTTTGCTGCAACGGGTTTAACGCTGTTGATTTGGGCTCTGCTGCCTTCAAACAAGCCAAGCTTAAAACCGACAGACCTCGCTCTAGTACAAAGAACCATTACCTTAACAGGTGGCCTTGCCATCATTCTTACCTCGATTTGGGCATCTAACCATGGTCACTTCAACCTGTATGAGAACGACGCTTGGGGCATCAATTTAGGCATCATGACTACCAGCATTTTGCTATGCATGATCTTAGTTTTGCCACTGCAACGTCTATCTCAAAGCAAGCTAGGAATTGTCTGCATAGCGCTAGCGACCATCGTTTCAGCATGGGCGGTGCGTTGGGTCACCATGATGGAAGTTCAAACCATTCCACGTTTTGATGTAGGCCCATTCCCTTATGAACTGCCTATGGGTAGCGCTGGGTTACTTGGCATTATTGGTATGTGTGGCCTTTGGTTAGCGCTTGCGCTGTTCGCTTCTGAAATCGTGTCTACTGGATCGACAAGAACAACTGGCTCTTCACAAAAGACAAAATCTAAGTCAAACCAAAACACACCGTCACCACTTAACCGCTCACATAGCTTGTAGTCTGAGGAATCATCATGGATAACAAACGTCGTCAATTTTTGAAAACAGGCCTTGCTGCCGGTGGTGTTGGAGCTTTTGCTGCAGGTTATGCGACAACCACAAAACACATGGTTCACGGTGCTATTGATGGCACCGCAGGTAAGAAAACCAATCACATCCATCACGGTAATTCGTTAGAGACAGAATACCGTGTCGATGAACAAGGTAAAATCACACCGAATCCAAACCAACGCGTTGCACCATCAATGTGTTTTGGCTGCTGGACATTGTGTGGCTTGCGTGTACGTATCGATAATCGCAATGACGAGATCTTGCGTATCTCAGGCAATCCGTACCATCCGCTATCAAGCGACCAACAGATCCCATTCAAAACACCGGTAAAAGACGCCTACATTGGCTTGTCTGGTGAGTCAGGCATCAATAACCGCTCGACAGCCTGCGCCCGTGGTAATGGCATGTTAGAGATTCAAAATAGCCCTTACCGAATCACTCAACCGCTCAAACGTGTCGGTAAACGTGGTGAAGGCAAGTGGAAACCGATCAGCTACGAACAACTCATCTCTGAGATCACCGAGGGTGGTGACTTATTCGGTGAAGGTGAAGTTGAGGGCTTGCGATCGATTCGCGACATCGAAACACCACTTGATCCGAACAACCCTGAATACGGTCCTAAAGCCAACCAGTTACTAGTGACTAATGCCGGTAATGAAGGTCGTGATGACATCTTGAAGCGCTTTGCGTTTAACAGTTACGGCACACGAAACTTTGGTCACCACGGCTCTTACTGTGGTTACGCATTCCGCGCAGGTTCTGGCGCGATCATGAATGATTTAGACAAGTTCTCGCACTTAAAACCCGACTTCAACAACGCAGAGTTCATTCTTTTCATCGGTATGTCTCCAGCTCAAGCGGGTAACCCGTTCAAGCGTCAAGCAAGACAACTGGCTGAAGCTCGTACTAATGGAAAACTGAGCTACACCATTGTGACTCCAAGCCTTCCAGCAGGATCATCAAGCCTTGCGGCGGGCGATCGTAACAACTGGCTACCGATCAAACCTGGCACTGATTCAGCATTAGTCCTGGGCATGATCCAGTGGATCATCGAAAACCAGCGTTACAATCACGATTTCTTGTCTCGCCCAAGCGCACAAGCGATGCAAAAAGCAGGCACCACGCATTGGTGTAATGCTTCACACCTTGTGATCAGTGACGAAACACACCCACAAAATGGACGTATGCTCCGTGCATCGGATGTGGGTTTGCTAGAAACAGGCGAACCGATGTCTGACGATGACGGATTTATCGCACTAGATGTGACAGCGTCACTATTATCATCGCATATTCAGGTGAATGAAGCGGCTCTGTTCGTTGATCAAGACGTAGAAATCGATGGTCAAACCGTTCGTGTTAAGTCTTCTCTACAAAGATTGAAGGAAGAAGCCTTCAAATATGACCTTGCTTACTACAGTGAGCAGTGTGAAATTCCACAAGATCAAATTATTGCGCTGGCGAAACGCTTTACCAGCTACGGAACAAAAGCAGTCGTCGATACCCACGGTGGCAACATGCACACCAACGGCTTCTACAACTCGTTCTCTATCTTAATGCTGAACGCGCTGATCGGTAACATCAACGCGAAAGGCGGTGCGATGGCGAAAGCAGGCGGCTACCCAACTTCTGTTGCAGGTCCACGTTATGACTTTACCAAATTCAAAGGCAAGACTAAGCCGCAAGGTGTGTTCTTATCTCGTAACAAGTTTCCTTACCACAAGACCAGCGAATACAAGCGCCGCGTTGCAGCAGGTGAATCACCCTACCCAACACGCGCTCCGTGGTACCCAATCTCAGCACCGCTTTTAACCGAGCACTTATCAGCAGCCATTGATGGCTATCCTTACCGCGCAAAAGCGTGGATCAACCACATGGCGAATCCACTTTATGGCGTTCCGGGTTTAGACAACTTGCTCGGTGAGAAGCTTAAGGATCCAAAGCAGCTTGGTTTGATCGTCTCTATCGATGCCTTCATCAATGAGACCACAGCATTATCGGATTACCTCGTGCCAGATACGGTTACTTACGAAAGCTGGGGCATGGCAATACCGTGGCATGGCGTTGCGACCAAAGCGATCACCGCTCGTTGGCCGATTGTTGAGCCTAAAACTTCCCGCACTCAAGACGGACGTGCCATCAACCTAGAGAACTTCTTTATTGATGTGGCAAAAACACTGGGCTTAGGTGGCTTCGGCGACAACGTAATCAAAGACAATCAAGGTAACTGGCACGGTATTCATAGCGCTGAAGATTTCTATCTACGCTCTGCAGCTAACTTGGCATTCGTAAAAGGCGGCGTACCGAATGTAGACGCTGAAGATATCGTTTGGTCTGGTCTAGAGCGCCTAGTCCCTGTGATGAACAAAACGCTTAAACCAGAAGAGATGCTCAAAGTGGCGTATATCTTTGCGCGTGGCGGTCGTTTTGAAGACGCAACCAATGCCTACACCAATGAAACCATGAAGTACAAATGGACCAAACCATTGGCTATTTGGAATGAAAAGCTTGGTACCTCTCGCAACACCATCAGCGGCGAGCAATACATGGGGTGTCCTACATGGTATCCACAAAAGCTGGCAGATGGCACGCCATTAGCAGAGCAGTTCCCAGCAAAAGAGTGGCCATTTACTCTGACCAACTTTAAATCCAATATTCACAGTGCGGTATCTAACCTATCACCACGCTTAGAGTCGATCAAAGGCGTGAACCCGGTTTACATTCACCCACAAGACGCCTCTTCTGCAGGCATCAAAACCGGTGACGTATTTGCTATTGAAACACCGAGCTCAACCACACATGCGTTGGCGATGGTGATTGATGGCATCAAACCGGGCACATTAGGCTTTGAACATGGCTTTGGCCATAAAGAGCTCGGTGAACGTGCACACTGGATTGGAGACACACAACAACCAGTAAAAATGAAGTCAAACGATGGCGTTAACATCAATGATATTGGTTTAATTGATCCGACGAGAGAAGGCAAAGGTGTGATGCTGGATTGGGTGGTAGGCGCAGCAGCAAGACAAGCACTTCCGGCTAAGATCTACAAAGTCTAATCAGTGATCCAATACCTATCCCTATTCATTCCTGAATAGGAACGCAGCAGAGCAACTTCGTCATTTGAGGTTGCTCTTCTTTTCTAACCTATTCAACGCCAAACCATCAACCCTTCACATCACTTCCCTACATGTTTCTTACCTAGCCCCATCAAGCGGCTATGCTTATACAATCGGTGCCATAAAAGAGCCTTAACAAGCAGTTACACCGAGGCGAACATGGCAGTTCCCTTGCATTTCGTTAACGGCAGTCAGATTCGCCTATCGAAATTCACATCAATGCCACTATGGTGACTGAGGTTATTAATGTGAGACTTACCTCAAGTTCCAAGTGAATTAATGTGGAAATCCACAATAGCGCGAACAACCAATTATGTCGAAAATGCGTGCATTACAACCAATAGCGACGCCTCATGATTAAGCTGACAATTAAAACTCAAACTTTAACGCTTTGCATCGCTGCTCTAGGAAGCCTTTCTTTATCCGCTTTTGCACAAGCAGCGCCTAACCCAATGCCAGAAGCTGCAGAAACCTGTAGCGGCTGCCACCAAGCCGACGGTAAAGGCATGCCCAACATCGCCCCTATGCTTGCAGGGCTCAATGCTGATTACCTCGAACACCAACTAATCCTGTTCTCAAGTGGTGAGCGTCAAAGCGCAATCATGAAGGGAATGGCTGACGGTGTGTCTGACCCTGCCGTTCGTCGTGAAGTCGCAGAATACTTTGCATCACTGCCTTCATACGAATTCACCGATTTAGAACAGCGCGGCTCACAAGCTGATATCGATAACCCTTATCGTAAACTTGTATTCCAAGGCGATTGGGACCGAAACATCCCAGCTTGTGCAACCTGCCACGGACCAAGTGGGATGGGCGTAGACAAATTCCCACGCTTAGCCAGTCAACACGCCGACTACATTCAAACTCAGTTCAACGCTTGGAAAAACGGCACTCGGAAGGGTGATGATTTGAACATGATGGGCAACATCGCGGGCAAGCTAACCGACGATGAAATCAAAAACCTGTCGTACTACTTCGCATCTTTCCGATACTAAAGGGCTCGCATGAAAACACTACTTCTAATTACCGCAACCCTTGCCTCTGGAATCGCTTATGCCGAAGCTGAGTTGCCTGATCGCCAAACCGAATTACCAGCCGTTGAGAAGCCTCAAGATAACAAATATTTGGTCCCACGAGACTTGGTAAATATTCCTGATGGGGAATTTGGCGACAAGGTAAAACTGGGCTACTCGCTGTTTGTCGATTCACAACAGATGCGCGGTACGTTCGTCGGCAATGAACAAAACTGTGTCAACTGCCACATGCAAGCGGGCATGAAGGCGAATGCAGCACCTCTATGGGGAGCGTATATGGCCTACCCTGCTTACCGTAAGAAAAACGACAAGGTAAACAGCTACGCAGAACGTATCCAAGGCTGTTTCACTTATTCAATGAATGGCCTGCCACCAGCAGTAGGCTCAAAAGAGATGGTCGCGCTCACGGCTTATTCATACTGGCTAGCGATGGGCGGCATCTTAGACAAGAACGGCATGCAAGACACGCCGGTTCCTGAGATCAGCGATGCCGATTTACAAGTCGGAGGAAAAGCAGATAGCTTCCCTCTTCCTGAAGAACTGCTAAGCAAATACCCAATCGATGACCGCAGCAAGTTGGCAGGTCGTGGCTACCCTAAAATTGATAACCCTGAACAAGAACCGTCGATAGCGCGTGGTGAAAAGGTTTACCAAACCAGCTGCCAAACCTGTCATGGTCAAAATGGCGAAGGCATTAAAGGGGCGGATGGCCGATCATACCTACCACCTCTTTGGGGCGAGAATTCGTTCAACTGGGGCGCAGGTATGCACCGAGTGAACACCGCCGCGTACTTCATCTACGAAAACATGCCGCTTGGAAAAAGCCAACAGCTGTCAATTCAGGATGCGTGGGATGTGGCAGCGTTTGTAAACAGTCATGAACGCCCACAAGACCCTCGATACAAAGGCGATGTTGCCGGCAATGCTAAGCGTTACCACAGCCACCAAGGTTACTATGGCAAAGAAGTCGACGGTCATGTACTGGGTTCAAAAGCCTACCCAAGTGGTAAAGAAGTGATTAATGATCACTAATTCGTTTTAAAGAGCAGTAACCGGCTTTCGTGAGTAGTCATGCCTTTCAGTGAGACCGGATAGTTGCTTACACCAGCTATAGCTAAGCTTTACATTGTAAATTGGTTACAACTGGACGAATAAAAAGGAGCCAAATTGTTTAACGATCTGGCTCCTTTTTTGTGTTTGAACGATTAGAAAAATAACTAACCTTGCTGCATCTTCTCCCAAATCGTCGGAGAGCCAATATAGTCTTGAACCGTAGTGATGAATTCTTTAACCAGCTTGGTCTGCTTACGGTGCGGATAAACGGCATAAATAGCCGTATCAGCAGTAGAGATTGGATAGTCTGGAAGTAAAGTGACCAAGCCAAGTTCTTTCATTGAGGCATACAAGTTTGATTGGTCGAGGAAGCCGTACCCTAGGCCATCTCTTACACAAGAGACCATGGTGCGAACATCACTCACCTTATAGTTGCCACGAATCGTTAGGCTTTGGAAAGTGTTGCCATGCGGCTCTTCACTGATACGCAGATGATCGACCGTCATATCGCCATTGGTATAAATTACAGCAGGTAACGCGAGCAAATCTTGTGGCGTTTTAGGTTCGCCATGCTGCTTCACAAAGTCGTTCGAGGCAACCAACATAAAGTTACTGTCGGCAATCTTCTTCGCAATCAAATTCGATTCAACAAGCTTGCTGAAGCGAAATGCGATATCAAACTGCCCTGCGATAATGTTGGCGATCTTGTCGTCCAATGACAGCACGATCTGAACATCCGGGTACTTTCTCATGAACTGCGTGATGATAGGTTGCAGATATTGCTGACCAAAATAGATCGGTGAAGTAATTCGCAGCACACCTTTGGGTTCAGACTGATAGGAATCAGCAATACCTTGGATCTGATTGATGGTATCTTTCAGCACATAGGTTTGCGCGAGAATATCTTCCCCTGCTGACGTCAGCGAGAACGAGCGCGTGGAACGGTTGAGCAGCTGAACACCTAGGTCTTGCTCAAGCTTTTTTATTTGTTTTGAGAGTGATGAGTTGTCCATATCATGCAAGGTTGCCGCTTTGGTAAACGACCCTTGTTGAACCACATCTAAGAACAATAACAACTGATTAGTACTGGGCACTGCGCCTCTCCTGAAATAAAACTCGACTAGCGTTCATCTTTGGGGGTATCCATCACAACCATGGTCGTAATGGATTGAACCTGAGCGCATTCCCCAAGCACATCGGCATGAAACTTCTTATAGCCCGGCAGATCTTTGGTTTCTACCCTCAGCAAATATTCGTTAGCACCGGTAATGTTGTGGCACTCCACCACTTCTTTTTCCATGCTGACATGCTGTTCAAATTCTAGCTGAGCCGATTTGCTGTGGCTCGATAAACCAATCGAAACATAAGCAATAAAGCCGACACCCATCAGGCCATTATCCAGAACCGCGCGGTAACCTTGAATGATACCTTTACGTTCGAGATCTTGTACTCGCCTTAGGGTCGCTGAAGCTGACAGGCCAATTCGTTCTGAAAGCTCGATGTTGGAGATTCTGCCGTCCAATTTAAGCTCTTGCAATATCCTTTCGTCAAATCTATCCATAGGTACTTATTATTGTGCATTTAGTGATAATAGAGGAAATAAAAGCACATAATTGCCTCACTTTCCACCTACTATGTTTCTCAACACGTGAAAGTCATGACCGGTCAGTCACTTCGTTCATTTTATTGCTGGAGAACCATTATGCCTTTAGAACAACTTAGCGCACTTGCCTTGTTTGCGTTTGTCTCGACGTTCACGCCGGGTCCAAATAACATCATGCTCATGACATCAGGTGCCAATGTTGGCTTTGCCCGTACTATTCCGCACATGCTTGGGATAGCTCTGGGATTTGCAGCCATGTTGTTGTTGGTTGGCTTCGGCTTAATGGGCATTTTCAACGCTTACCCTGTCTCTCACCAGATATTGAAATACCTAAGCCTGACTTACCTTGTGTACCTAGCAATTAAGATTGCATTGAGCGGCAAAGCAAAAAGCACCGAGGCTTATAAGCCCATGACCTTCATTGGCGCGGCAAGTTTTCAGTGGGTAAACCCGAAAGGTTGGTCAATGGCACTGACTGCGATTTCAGTGTACAGCAGTGGCAGTTCATGGTGGGAGCTTGCGATCATCGCGGCGATCTTTACGCTAGCCAACTTACCATCGGTGACCTTCTGGACGGCAGCAGGCAAACAGCTACAGCACTGGCTAACAACGCCGGTACGCATCAAAAGCTTTAATTACGGCATGGCGGGCTTACTGTTAGCCTCGACGATTCCGATGCTCTAATCAAATAACGTCCTATATTGTGATGGTTAGTACACGAGTACTAGCCATCATTGCCGTTAAAGATACCCAATAATCTCACTTAACCAACGACCAAATAACGCCTGCCCGCTCGGTGTTAACGTCCACACAAACGCTGCTACATTCATTGACACAGTCAGCCAATAAATCGCTCTGAACGGTTGTTTTTGCGTTTTATGACGCAGCTTATCTTGAGCGATTAACGCCCCTAGCCAACCACCAGCAACAGACAAAATGTGCAGGGTTTTCTCAGGCACACGCCAATTACCATTGATCGCTGCTCTCTTGTCCTTTGCGTATACAAAAAACGTCACCACACCGATAACTAAATACCACGCCAACAGCGCTTTCGAACTTTCTACAAACAACACAGACACCACCACCAACACCATATAGGTGATAGCGATTTGAATAGATGAAGACAACATCAACTCCTTTTGGGTAACAGCTCATATACTGTAGCAATTACGCCCTATAGATTTTGATAAGGATGAGCCGTTATTTACCACGATTGGTATAAATAAAACAGCAATTAGGTCAGCCTCCCAATTAAGAGAAAAGCCCTTCCATCCCTACATAACATGATGGAAGTTAAAGGAATTTTAAATATGTACAACCAAAAGTACGCCATCTACCAAGTTTTTACGCGTTTATTCGGCAATAAAAACACCCAGCATGTTCCATGGGGCACAATCGAGCAAAATGGCGTCGGCAAGTTCAATGACTTTACCGACAAAGCGCTATCGGAAATCCGCAAACTCGGCATTACGCATATTTGGTATACCGGAGTGCCACATCACGCCGTCATCAATGATTACAAACACATCGGGATTTCAGACAATCACCCGAGCGTAGTAAAGGGACGCGCAGGCTCACCTTATGCAGTCAAAGACTATTACTCAGTGAACCCAGACCTCGCTGAGAACCCTGAACGCCGTGTAGAAGAATTTGAGTCACTAATCAAAAGGAGCCACAACAACGGTTTAAAAGTGATCCTCGATATCGTACCGAATCACGTTGCGCGTCATTATCAAGGCTTAAATAACCCAGAGGGAGTCAGTGACTTTGGCGCTCAAGATGACACAACACTCGAATATCACCGAAATAACAACTTTTATTACATTCCCAACAGCTCCTTTGAACTGCCAGATATAGCTCCTGCCTTTACCCCGCTTGGTGGTGAACAGCACCCTAACCTACGCTCTCCGTTTATCGAAACGCCCGCCAAATGGACAGGTAACGGCTCTCGCTTAGACAAGCCCAATTTCGATGATTGGTATGAAACGGTGAAAATCAATTACGGCGTGCGCCCTGACGGCTCAAAAGATTTCCCTGAACTGCCAAGTGACTATGCTCAGAGAAATTACATGGATCATTTCCGCTTCTGGGAATCTGTTGATGTACCTAGCTCTTGGGTTAAATTCCGAGACATCGCCTTGTTCTGGTTAGAAAAAGGCGTTGATGGGTTTCGCTACGATATGGCAGAGATGGTGCCCGTCGAGTTCTGGAGTTACCTCAACTCATCGATAAAGATGGAAAACCAATATGCCTTTTTAATGGCAGAGGTTTATCAGCCGGACTTGTACCGCGACTATATTCACCTAGGAAAAATGGACTACCTGTACGATAAAGTTGACCTTTATGACGGTCTAAAAGACATCATGCAAGGCAAGGCTTCAACGGCAATCATCCCCGATATCCAACATCAGATGATGGATATTGAACATCACATGCTGCATTTCTTGGATAACCATGATGAGCAACGCATCGCTTCCCCAGAGTTTGTTGGCAATCCACATATCGCAAAGCCTGCAATGCTCGTCAGCGCATTATTAAGCAGTTCACCGACCATGATCTATTTTGGACAAGAAGTTGGCGAACCGGGAGCGGAAGATGCAGGCTTTGGACAACCCTCACGTACCTCTATATTCGATTACATCAGAGTCCCACAACATCAAAAATGGATGAATCACGGTGCATTCGATGGCGGATTATTAAACGACAACGAAAAGCAACTACGTCACTTCTATCAGAAGGTCATGAACTTTTCCCTTGAGCACTCTTCAATAACTGGTGATTATCAAGACTTACACCAGAGTAACAACTTGAATGATTCCGTTTACGCATTCCTGCGCTATGACAACCAAGAGCTCACCATTGTTGCCGCAAACTTCAGCCAGGACGCCACTGAGAGTATTCACTTGAAGATTCCAAACGATGTTGTCCTAAAGCTCAAAATAACTGATGGTAATTACTTGCTAGATGAACATATTGAAGGCGTTCAACGGCAAAAATTCACCATTGAAAAGGGCATTGGTACTTTTAATATCGAATTAAAGCCGCTCGCATCTTTGGTTTGGGTATTATCGTTAGATGAATAACCTATCTATCAATATTAGTTTCCAAGCAACTATTACCTTTCTCGTTGATAATTAACTTAATTTCCGAGTTAAATTAACAGACTCTCAATTCGATACCTTCCTCACATTAATAAGGATGAGCTCTCATCCTTATTATCTACTCCTAGCATCTACGCCTTAGGTTATTAATATCGAATATATGAGCTATTGATCCAATTAATTTTACTTAAACTAAATACAAAGCGTGATACTGACACTAGGTTTCGTATTTTTACATATTAAAAATAACTTTACATATAGCCATCACAAATAGTTGGCCATCATTCGGACTAGGATATTCATCTTCATAAAAAGTGAAATATGGATATTAAACGTGAACAATATAAATATTAATAAAAACGCGACTCTACAAAGTACCTTTAACATGACCAAAAAGAGGAGCTTCAAACGCTCTACTTTGGCTAAAGCGATTTTACCTCTCTTCACGGCAACTTTGATCGCAGGTTGTGGCAGTGATAATGATAGCGACAACGGTACAGAGGCTGGCAACAGTGGCTTGTACAAAGCGGGCGAAAACGAGGTTGTTATTTATTACAAACGTGATGTTGCAGCCGCGAGTACTTCTGGCTCAACCTACGACGGCTGGGGCCTTCATCTGTGGAACGGCGAAGGCTGTACCAGCACTGACCTCGTTGCCATGGGTCTCAGTGAAACTGGAACCGATTGGAACAGCCCTTACGAATACGAGGGTATCAGCGATACCTATGGTGCTTACTACGTGTTGAGAGTGAATCCGGACGCATCTGACCCGCACAAGTGTATGAACTTCATCCTACATAATGGCGATGAGAAAGCATTTGGTAGCGCCAATTCTAAAGTCGAGCTAGATAAACTTGGTGAATCCCAAGGCGTATTCGGTTTCCATGGCAGCAGTGAATTGTATTATGACCCGATTTCAGATCGCCCCGTCAATATCGATGGCCAAAAAGCGCATTGGTTGGACGCAGAGACCATCGCCTGGGAAGCCGCTGGTAACGCCGATTCTGTGAAACTGTTCTACGCACTCGATAACAGCATCACGATGAACGACGACAAAGAGATCGTGGGCGGCACTGCAATTGAACTAAGCAAAGATGGGGAATTGTCTTCTGAATTGAAAGAGCGTTTCCGCCACCTTGCAAGCTTACCTGCCCTTGCTATCGACGTTGACGACAACACATTACGCACCATCTTAAAATCTCAGATAATTTTTGTTGCCTATAATGCCAATGGCGATGTTATCTCTTCAACTGAGGTTCAAAAGCCAGGTGTGCTTGATGCGGTATTTGCTAGCGAAGATGCTGGTAATGCAATGGGTGAAGAACTAGGCGCGATTGTTGAAGGCAGTGCGGCTACCTTCAAACTTTGGGCACCAACAGCGCAAGATGTAGAACTCGTCCTATACAGCGAAGATCTGCAAAATTCACAAGTGTTCCCAATGACGGAGAGCACTGAAACCGGTATTTGGGCGACTGATGCTGTGTCTAATGCAGTCAACAGTTACTACCGTTACCAAGTGAAGGTCTACCATCCAACCACAGGTAACATTGAAACTCGCCTAGTAACCGACCCTTACTCACTCAGTTTGTCAAAAAACTCTGCATACTCTCAAGTTATCGACCTTAATGATGCGGCATTAATGCCTGAAGGCTGGGTTGGATATAAACGTCCTACTGTAAAGAAAGACGAAGACCACGTGCTTTACGAATCACACCTTCGAGACTTTAGCTTCAGCGACACTCTAGGTAAAAAAGAATGGAACGGCAAATACCTAGCGCTCACAGAAGCAGATCGTGAATCGGTTAAACACCTTCAAGAATTGAAAGATGCGGGCTTAACGACACTACATATCTTACCCGCATT
The DNA here is from genome assembly GCF_054960695.1 of Vibrio sp. PSi01. NCBI lineage: Bacteria > Pseudomonadati > Pseudomonadota > Gammaproteobacteria > Vibrionales > Vibrionaceae > Vibrio > Vibrio sp. PSi01. The sequence goes on along the minus strand of NZ_JBHNYN010000002.1, from coordinate 362,513 downwards.
CGATATCGCTACCGTAGATGAAGATGAAGCGAGCCGTGTCGATATTACGGACACCGTTGGTAAGCTATGTGATGTAAAACCTGCTGCCGCCTTGTGTGGAAACGAAGACGAAAATAAGGTCATCGAGGATGTACTCGATGGTTATGACCCTTCTACAGGCGATGCCCAAGCGCTAATGAACGACCTGCGCATGCTCGACAGTTTCAACTGGGGCTACGACCCATTCCATTATACGGTTCCAGAGGGGAGTTATGCGACAGATCCAAATGGTTCTAAGCGTATCCTAGAGTTCCGTCAAATGGTGAAAGCCACGCACGACATGGATCTCAAGCTGATCATGGACGTGGTATACAACCATACCAACGCGTCTGGTGTGAACGATAAATCAGTACTGGATAAGATTGTCCCTGGGTACTATCACCGTCTTAACGTAAACACTGGTGGCGTCGAAAACTCGACTTGTTGTGACAACACTGCGACCGAAAACCTAATGATGGGTAAGTTAATGGTCGATTCACTTAAGGTGTGGGCTGACGACTATAAAGTGGATGGTTTCCGTTTTGACTTAATGGGCCACCAGCCAAAAGACGTGATGGTAGAAGCATTGGAAGAAGTGCGTAAGATCGATCCGAATACCTTGTTCTATGGAGAAGGCTGGGACTTTGGCGAAGTAGCAAACAATGCACGCTTCGACCAAGCAAACCAAATCAACATGGCAGGCACAGAAATCGGTACCTTCTCGGATCGTTTACGTGATGCAGTACGAGGCGGCAGCCCATTTGATGGTGGCGTCGATTCAGAAGGCAACCACCCGCTTCGCTTTAACCAAGGCTTTGGTAACGCAGCGATTGCCAACGAAGAAACCAAAGTTGATCAAGATTCGATCAATGGTCGCTTGCATAACCAAGACCTTGTTCGCTTAGGTATGGCAGGTAACCTCGCAGAATACGTGTTGATTGATTACAAAGGCGACACCAAACTGGGTAAAAACGTTGACTACAACGGCGCGCCTGCTGGCTACACCAAAATGCCTTCAGAAAACATTTCTTACGTTTCAAAACACGATAACCAAACGCTTTGGGATAACAACGCTTACAAGATCGCGGCAGGTACTAGCTCAGCAGAGCGTGCTCGAATGCAGTCTGTATCGCTTTCTACCGTGATGTTAGGCCAAGGCATACCATTCATCCATATGGGTTCTGAACTACTTCGCTCTAAGTCTATGCAGCGTGATTCTTACGATTCAGGTGACTGGTACAACCGCGTCATGTTTGATGGTACTGACAATAACTGGAATGTTGGTTTACCACGTGAAGATAAAGATGGTGCTAACTGGGATTTGATCAAAACCATCATTGGTGACAGCACGGCTGAACCGGACGCAGACGACATTGCGCTGACTAAGCAGCAATTCCTAGAACTACTCAAAATCCGTAGCTCAAGTGAACTGTTCCGCTTAGACACAGCAGACGAAGTCATGAAGCGAGTCGACTTCCGTAACGTTGGCGAAGATCAAGTCGAAGGCCTGGTCGTGATGTCTATCGATGATGGCGTGTCTGCGGGCGAAGATCTTGACCCAGCCAATGATGCGATTGTGGCAGTTGTAAACTCAACCAATGAATCTCAATCGTTCAAAATCACAGGTGCGAAAGGCTTTACACTTCACGGCGTTCAACAAAACTCCGCTGATAACACAGTGAAAGGCGCAAGCTTTGCCGCTGAAACCTTCACGGTACCTGCATTAACCACCGCTGTATTTGTACAAGTACAAGGTGACGCACAAGGTGTCGGCCTGCCAGTTGATAACTCTGATAAAGATGTGTCTAGCATTCCTCCATACGGTCAAACAACGGTTTACGTTCGTGGTGACATGAATGGATGGGGTGCAGCTGATAATTGGGCGATGAGCTTTGTTGCTAATGGGATTTACTCTGTAACAGGTACTTTGGAAGCGGGGGACTATGGCTTCAAGTTTGCCGATGCTGACTGGAAAACACCTAACTTCGGTTGTGATTCAGTTGAACTTGCTGATGGTTCAATCGACCTTGGTACTGATGGTAACTGCCAATTAAGCGTAGTAGAAGCTGGCGACTACACATTCACTCTAAATGCGATTCATGAGTTGGATGACAGCGTTGAAAAAGCGGTCGTTTCAGTAACCAAGAACTAAGTCTTAAAGCATAGAATTCTAATAACAAATAATAAAACCAGCGAAAGCTAGCCTTTGGGAGACGTCAGTCTCCCTTTTTTATTTCTAGCGAGTCGCTTTAACTAATGTGGTTAGTTTCCCCCAAACCATCTCTACAAACTCAGGGTGGTCCACAAACGGGTTGCAGTTAACTTGGAATTCAAACACTGCTTGGTGAGGCGGCTTCACACCTTTGAGTGACTGACCAATACTCAGCTTATAAATATATAGATGAATCTAAGCGCCAACTATACTGGGCTCAAATACTAAGGAATGTCATATCTATCGAGGAGAGCGTTTATCCTGAAAACCAAAAAATCAGAGAAAAACTCGCTTTAGTCGCTTATTGCGTATTCAGGTGTCACCATCGATATATCAAGAATACAATTACCGAAACCAATATTACTGTCGACTCAGGCAGTTAAGGAAGAGTTGGCTTCACTGGCTCAAATTAGGCAGTTACCAATGTTCGAAACGATATCGAGGTAGGTGCCGAAATCTCATCGCTGATGACGCCATAGTCTGGCGTTTTATGGATGTGCCCGTTGACAAGCAACGCTACAGAGCGAGTCCTGCGTAAATATATCTTGATGAGAAAGTTTTGTTACGTGACTCGCTCATATCGAGGAGATCTGTTTCGTGAGTACATGTTCTCACTGATAGAAACCGCCAAGCTTCAGAAAATCCCAGCTTATAAGTGGCTGCGTAAAATTATCGAGCACCATATGATCCAAGAGGATGATCAGACACCAGAATTCTAGCATAAGCCGACGTCAATAGTTCGCAGCTGAATAGTTACCAAGAAAAAGCGGCATTTTGGACAAAAAGCCAAGCGTGCACCTATGGGGGGTCAGCAACAACACTTGGCTTTGGATGAATAGGGAAAACTTATTGTCCGCTTAGCCTCACTTTGAAGAAGCGTCCTTGTAACGAAGACATTGAGAACTGATATTGCCCGTTACTTGATGTGATTTGTTGGTTAGTGATTAAATCCACCAGCACTCGATTGCTACCAACTTGCGATTCTGTCAGTACAATGTTGCGAGCACTCTCTAGTGTATTCAAAGCAAATAAGACTTGGTCATCGCCAGATACTTTCAAGTCCACATAACTGCCATTACTTGCTAGCAAGTTAGTGCGGCTACCTTGATACAAAGCAGGATGAACAGCACGCATATCCATCAATGACTTAACGTAGTTTTTCAGATCAACCTGGTTGGCATCTAAGGTCGCAGTTACGCCTTCGATCTTAGCGCTGCTTCGCGCGACGTGATCATCACACACGCCTCGGGCTGCGCAGGTGTTGTTGTCTTCTTTTGCCGAAAAATCATCAACTTGGTCACCAATTTCATCTCCGTAATAGAGAGTAATTGGTCCGGTGTAAGCCGCTTGGAATGCAAACGCTGCTTTGTGGCGTTGCCAGTATTCAGCGTCGTTCACATCAGCTAACCCGCCTCGTTGCAACAAGTCACCAAAGCGGACCAAATCGTGATTACCAATCATCAAGTTTGGCTGAGCATGAGACGGGTATTGGTTGTGTGTTTGGTAACCATTGTCTAACCATTGCACACCACGACCGCCAACACCGCTCTCGTTCACTGCAAGAGTTTCCACCACACGATAGCGCATAGGGAAATCAAATGCCGAGCACAACGCAGGTTCAGCAGACGCACCATACGCATCACTTGCAATCTCTGATTCGCCTTTCCAAATCTCAGCTACCATGTAGCCCAAAGGATTAACTTGCTCCCAATCCGCATTGGTGTAAGTCACACTTTGCGAGGCTTCATCCACCGCTTTGCGGATTTGTGTCAATGCGTCGGTTGGAACTTGGTACGCTTGATCTAAACGCCAACCATCAATTTTTAGCTCTTTTACCCAGTAAGTAGCGACTTCTTTATAGAAATCCAAGCTTGCTGGGTAATCCACTGGATTGCTCGAACCAGAAGGTAACAAACCCGATGGAGATGTCTTAATCAACCCTTCTTTGTGATGACCAAACACACCATCAAAGAAAACATATAAGCCACGTTTGTGTGCTTCATCTACCAGCGTTCTCGCGGTTTCCAAATCACCAAAGCGAGGATCAATCTTAAAATAATCCGTGGCAAAGTAGCCCGTTGCATCCAAACGATCGGCCCAATGATCTTGTCCCGTGATCGCTTGAGACTCAAAAATCGGAGTAAGCCAAATTGCGTTCATACCCAAATCTTGGATGTAATCGAGCGAATCAATAATCCCTTGAAGATCACCATTGTGATGACTGGTGCCATAACCCGTTCCATGACCTATGTTCGAATCTCCATCTACAAAACTTTCAACCATGATTTGATAAGTCCGAAGCTGATTGCTTTGCTCCATTACATTCGCTTGGCAGGCGTAACTTGTATCGGGCAATGGTGTGCTGCCACTATCGCTTCCACCAGATGAATTACATGCAGATAAAACGCTGACAATACTCAAGGCAATAAGAGATTTACCGAGCATCTTATTATATCGGATATAATGCATTAAAACTCTCCCAGGTAAAATTAACCCCAACATAAATTACATACAGGGGTTAATAAATAACAAATAAAATATAAAGACTGAATAGAATATTACTGGCACTTATTAACCATTACGTGAACTGGCTTGCCTTTTTCTTCAAATTGAAGACTCCAGACATATTTACCATCTTTTTTAATATCAACCGAAGTATCCAACTCGTAACCACCAAATGTAAGTGGGGTTAATTCACCAACATTCATTTGGTTGCCTTTTGCAGTAAATTGAGGGGTCCACAACTCTGTTGCATACTGCATATTATAAAAGCCTACTTTTTCTTGCGTCACAACTTGGTAGAAGTTATTGCCTTTGTAAGTGTATTTACGTTGAGGTACATGCTTCCAATCAGAATCAACAAACGTACCGACAACAAACAAAGGTTTAGATATCGGGCCTTTCGCAGTGCTATCTGGTTTGTCACAAGCCGCCATGAAAGCAACGACTTCGTCTTGAGACAGATTAACAATTGGCTCGGCAGTCGCTTCAGGTTTAGTCGTCGATTGACAACCAACAAGAGCAATAAATAGAGCAGCAAGCGAAGTTTTCATCATGTCCATTTTCACATTAATTCCTTTTTAATATTCCAAAATAAATAAAAACTCACCAAGTTCGTGAAAATTTAACATTTAAAAATAAGCAAATATCGAACTACTGATAAAGAATATTATTTTCTATTTTTTTGAGATAAATCACTTTGATAGGTTTAATTATTTCCTAGTCTAGGATGAGTAAGGTTAGAAACAAAATTAATTATTGATCTATTAAATATGAAAAACAAAGCAAAACAAATAAATTTTTTAATAAGCTAACTCTATGTAGGGAGGGCGAATTTATAATGAACCAGTTGAAATTTTGAAAGGCCAACATAATACTGGCCTTTCGATTTTATTATTTCGTATTTATTGCTTTAACAAATACAGTTTGTGCACCTTCAATACCCAGTTCTTTTGCTTCATCGAGAAGCGTCAGAGCTTTCGGGATATCATTAGCTTCGACGGCCACTTTGATGGCGTTATGGTAGTAACTGGTTAAGTCTGTACCTTGCGGAATATTGTCGTTTTTCGCGACAATCTTAGCATTCACTATATCATTCGCGGATATTGAAAAACGGAACTGACCGAGTGGGTTATGTTTCGCTTGAGGGTCTGCAATATCTGGCGGCTGAGTGTGATTTGCCAGAGCGAAGGCTTTTGCAGGGTGAAGAACTTCTGAACTTCCTTTGAGATCAGAAGAAGTCGTGTAAACCAAAACATGCAAGTCGTTACCTGTCATATCAGGAATCACATTCATTTCAAGTACAAACTTATCGTTATCCAACAGTTTTGCTGGCTCGTACTTAAACTTTGAGAAATCTGCTTGGTAAATAGTTTCGCCAGCCGTATTCATTACCGTGACGTTAGGAGCGAAAAACTCTAGATTTTTGTTTACAAATGTCTCTAGTTTGATATCGAGACTGCCGCGATTACCTGGTAACACGAACGCTGCAATTGCGCCAGCGCTATTGCCATCTAACAGCATTTGGCTTTTGTCAGTCAAAGCGAACTCAGTAACCACAGGCACATCAATTTGTACCCATTGAATGTCGCCCGATTGCGTGATCACTTGTTGCTGACCTTTCGGGTTAATATCGACTTGTTCTACAGAAGTACAACCTGTAGCCAACATTCCCAACAGTACGGGAGCAAGCCATTTTTTCATTACCTTCTACCTCGACTCATTATTGTTTTTTTGAAATAAATACAGCCAGATAAGGTTCTGGCTGTATCATTCTAGGACAATTTAGGACTTAATGGCTAGATGATTACCACCAAGCTTCAGCTTGTACACCGAACTGGAATGTATCGTCAGAACGACCGTTGTCGAATGTGTTAGAGTTGTCGTCTTTATCCGCTGTTAGGTAAGAGGCGTATAGACGGATTTCAGGACGAGCCCAGAAGCTAGAGCCAGCTGACCATGCTTGAGCAACTGTTAGCTTGCCGTATTTGTTCTCTGCACCATCGTTATCATCGATAGCGTAACCTGCTTCGAAGATAGTTTTGTGGTTGTCATCCCATTTGTACATTGGACGAACAACAGCAGACATCGCTTCCCACTTATCTTGGCCGTCCCACATGTCTTCACCTACACCGTAAACAAGTTGGTGACCAAGTTCCCAGCTATCACCCATACCGATTACACCCCAGTTGATTAGGCGGTAACCAGATGCGCCACTGTTTGCTTCTGCACCGTACCAACTACCGTCACCGTAAAACGCCATTGTTTTAGAGTAACCTTCAGTACCGTATTGAATTGCAGTTTTGTTAAAGCCTGTATCTAGACCTTGAGTCAATTCAGCTGTAAACATTACGCCATCTTTAGCATCTTTAGTGCTGTCTGGCGCTGCGTCAGTTTCGTTAACTAACGCGTAGTTTAGACCTAGTTCTAGAGAACCATTATCCCATACTTGAAGACCCGCGTAACGCGCATCAAGTGTATTTACGTTTGCGTCGCCGCCATCGTTACCTGGGTCAGCGATGTCAGAACGGTCGTTACGAACCCATGCTAGAGATAGTTTACCTGGACCAGCTTCGATGTTTTCGATACCAGCGCCTGCGCCAGAGATGTTCCAGTAGTAGAAGTCAGAGATATGGATGTCGTGACGTTGGTAGTAACGCTTACCTGCCCATAGAGTCGCTTCAGGAGCGAAATCTAGAACACCTTTAGCTTGAACGTTGAACTGGCGTAGCGCGAATTGTGCATCATCAACACATTTAATATCGCCAGCGTCGTCAAGACCACAGTTAGTAGAAGTGCTTTCCCAATCGTTTGAACCGTTAGAAGTCATTGCAAACATAGAGTCAACGTAGAACGTTTTGCCGTTGTTATTGTAAACTTCTTTACCTAGTTGAACTTCACCGTATATATCGCCTTCGTTACCTAGACGACCGATTTTGTTCTTTTCAAATGTTACTTGCTGGCCACCGTCAGCGCTAAGGCCAACACCAGCACGCATATAACCATGGAAATCTACAGCGAACGCAGAGCCAGCAGCTAGCGTAGTTGCCACTGCTGTAGCAATCAAACTTATTTTTTTCATTCTTAACTCCATTAAGGACGATTTATTTTAGGTTTTTATATTTTTGCTCTCTTGCGGCAACCAAAGGCAGTAATGGTAGTCGTAAGATAGAGAGGTTTAGGGTTTCCCCTGATTCGTTTCAACGGGGTCAATATTAAGAGGGGATGACAAGTTTGACTTCCTCCGCCCCTAAGTTAATTAAGGGGGACTAGAGGGGAGTAGAAAATATACAGAATGGTGTTTTAAAGAGGTAGATCACTTAATATAGGAGGAGTAGACAGCACACAGATCTAATTATTCAACATAAGTGAGATCTAGCTCAAATATATAATTTGAACTTCATCGATGAATTATTTTTTTTACCGTAATTAATCTGTGAAGTTGCTTGACCTTATTGTGACAAAGCTTTTTACTTATAGTTCACTGATGTCGATAAACGAACAAGAAATCAAGCAATGACTAGAACGCTCGCTCGCCCTTATCCGCTAGGCGCAACGCTAGGTAACACTGGCTGTAACTTTTCTATTTTTTCTCCTGACTGTAAATCTCTATCTCTCGCGCTCTTTGATGAGAACGATGAATTCACCACTTACACGTTGGAAGATGAATACGCCGATATCAGATATGTGTTTATCGAAGGCATTAAAGCTGGACAAAAATACGGCTTCATTGCTGAAACTGACGATGGCCCAATCTTACTTTCAGACCCATACGCCAAATCAATCAGCGAACCGCTCGATTACGTCACTCCATATACCAATGAAAAAAGCTTTTCGATGGCGAAATGTGTTGTTGTCGATGATACCTTTGATTGGCAAGACGTCGAAAAGCCACGTATTAGCCGCGAAGAAACTGTTCTTTTTGAAACTCATGTAAAAGGCCTATCTAAACTTCATCCAGCGGTGGAGACTAACGCGAAAGGTCGTTATTTAGGGTTGATTAGCCCTGAAATGCTTGCGTTCTACAAACAGCAAAATATCAACTCTCTACAGCTTTTGCCCATTGCCGCATGCATGCATGAACCACACCTATTAGACATGGGTAAAGTGAACTATTGGGGTTACAACCCATACTTGTTTATGGTGCCTGACCCTCGCTACGCAGAGAAAGATGCCGTAAACGAGTTAAAGACTGCGATTCGCGAACTGCACCGCAATGGCATCGAAGTCATTCTAGACGTGGTGTACAACCACACAGCAGAGGGTGGAGAAGGCGGAACCACCTTCAACCTAAAAGCACTCGATAGCCGCTACTACATTAAACATGGCTGCCATTATGCGAATTTCACGGGTTGTGGAAACACAGTAGATCTCACCCACCAGCCCGCACTCAACTTAGTGATGGATACGCTTCGTTACTGGGTGAGTGAATTCAAAGTCGACGGCTTCCGTTTTGATTTGGCCGCGACGCTGGGACGTGAAGGCGATAATTACAACCCTGAAGCTGCTTTTTTCAAAGCCGTTGCTCAAGATCCTGTGCTCAAAGAGACCAAGTTGATTGCAGAACCGTGGGATATTGGCCCTAACGGTTATCAAGTAGGTAACTTTCCACTAGGCTGGAATGAATGTAACGACAAACTGCGTGATATCACACGTAGCTTCTGGCGCGGTGATCAAGGCTATCTAAAAGAGTTTGCGACGCGCTTAATGGGATCTCGCGATATCTACAGCGCAGCACACTGGCCATATAGACTAACCGTAAACTACATCACGTATCACGACGGCTTCACAATGCAAGATCTTGTCTCTTACAAACACAAGCACAATGAAGATAACGGCGAGAACAACCGAGATGGACACGGTGATAACCGCTCTGATAACTACGGTGTTGAAGGGGAAACCGAAAACCTATTGGTTGTTGCCACACGCGAAAAACAGAAACGTAACTTCATGGCGAGTCTGTTGTTTGCCTTTGGCATTCCACATATTCTGACAGCTGATGTGTTATCTCACACTCAAAAAGGCAACAACAACGCTTACTGTCAAGATAGTGTAACTAGCTGGATTAACTGGGAAGATTCTGAGCGAAAAACTTATTTCAAGACTTGGTTAGCTGAAATGATCTCTGCACGTCAACAATATATGGTGCCTTTTATTAAGGCGTTCAGTGGAGAAAAACGCAACTCGAACCGCATCTTCTGGAGCCGTGTCGATGGCACACTCATGGAGCATGATGATTGGAACCGTTTAAGCTCTGTTGCGCTGCACTTAGGTATTGGCAAAGACGGTGACGAATTGATTTATTTGATAAACCAAACCAACGCACCCGCTCGATTCTCGTTACCGACTGATCGCGACCAAAACTGGGTCACCATTTGTGATACCAACTTACGGAATGTAAAACCAGGTCATGCAGAAGGTGAAATGCTGCTATCGCCGACTTCGATGGCAATTTTGCACTACTCGCCAGATAACACTGATTTGATTGAAGTAAAAGCTAAGCTAGCTTAATAAAACGCCAAAAACCATAAAAGCCAGTTATATTTATAGCTGGTTTTTTTATTAGCTGAATATCACATAAATCATTCTTTTATATGGAATCATTTGCATTGATGTGATGGATGAAACTGTTTAGTATTGCCGTACTATAAAAATGAATCTATAACGTCTTGGATATCATGGCTTTACCTAAAACACTTATTCGGCTTTTCAAACCATACATGCTCTTACTAACCGGAGGAATGCTTTATTTAGCTATCGCTCAACTAGAGAAAGTAGAAACTACAGCAACTAACCAATCATCATCAAATATTCGTATCGCTAGTTCCACTATTCGCTCAAATATCGAAGCCGTTTTCGGCAAGCTTTACTTTCTTGAGACCAGTTTAGGCTTACCTAAGGCATCCAGCTTTGATGACAAAAAATTTCGCGAAATCAGTGATAATATCCTAAAAAGAACACCCAATTTCTCAGATATCGTTCGATACAAACCGCAATCTCAAAATTATATTTCCACTCGAGGTCTTCCACTTTCGAGCGAACAAATCGCCGTAATACAATGGCATTCAATAGATAACGTCGTTGAGGATTTCTACATTTCTTCCGTTTATCAAAAGCCTGATGGGCGTTGGGTATTTGCGGTAAAACACACGGTAGAAAGATTGAACGAGGAAATATGGATTGAATTTGACTTGTTGCACACCACGCAGGGTTTAAGAAGCCTTAAAACACTCAGCAATGGCTATGTTTTCGTTGTCGATCGAACAACTGAAAGACTGGTATTCCACCCAGATCCGAAACGTATTGGTTCTAAATCAATCAGCTATCATGCCGGTATCAGCAAGCAACTCTCACAAGGTGAAACTGGCGGGTTACACGAATACTACTACCAAGATAATTTTAAGATATCGGTTTTCGACGCAGACAACAGCTTAAATTGGGTTTTCATCGCGGGTACTGATCGCCACGACATATTAACCAGTTCACACCAATTTACGTTAACGGGCGTGGTGCTAGGCTCACTGCTTCTACTGTGGATTGGGGCAAACTATCTGGCTTACCGCTTAAATGTGTTGTTATCACGACTTAATAAAGTCAATGACCTCGCCAGCTTTAAGCGAGAGTTAAAATCGATACTGGATAGCTTTACGTACCATAAAGGCGTTCAGTTTTGCCTTTATCAGCCGGAAAATCATTCGTTTAGTACCATTGATTATCATGGGAACAAATCAACAGTACACTATGGTCAATCCCTTGCAGAGCGCTTTCCAGAAGACACCATGGTTTACCGAAACGGAAAGTACGCAGATCCATTGGCATGTAAACTCAAGATCCATCAACGTCATTACTGTATTCCTTTACACTCTCGCAAACAGTTGATTGCGATTCTCTATGTGAATGCGAGTTTGCCGATCAGCCAAAGTATTCTGCGTATGATCAGAGATTACACTGAAGTCTCTTTATCTAACTTGTTACTCAACCACCAGTTGAGCCGCAAGGATCTGATGACGCAGCTAGATAACAAAAGTAGTTTCAATGTCGCATTAAAAAACTACGCAAGTGAGCCAGAGACCTATGTTGCTTTACTTGATATCGATAATTTTGACCACGTAAACCGCGCCTACGGTGAAGCGATTGGCGACAATATGATAAAGCTCACTGCAGAAACTCTACGTTCCTACTTCCCTAAACCAAGGAGCTTGTGCCTTGCTCGAGTTGGTGGGAAAGAGTTCGCCATCTTATTCAAAGCAAATGATGCTAAAGATGCCAAATTCCAATTGGATCAGTGTCGAATTAGGATCTCAGAGAAAACTATCGCTACACCAGACATCACGCTTTCGTTAGGTGTTAGTGTAGGGTTTTCACGAATAGAAGGCGAAAGAGATTCAGCGTTAGCTTTAGCGGAACAGGCGAAACTTATCGCCCAACAACTCGGAAAGAACAGAGTAGAAGGCCATATAAGAGCAGTCGCAAAAGAATCTTAAAGAGCCTTGAAGTCACTCATTGTTTCAAGCATCGACTTCTTAAGCACCTAGGATTTATTTTCTAGGTGCTTTTGTTTTTATAGAAAGTCATTACAATGCGCCTTCGCCACGACAATACCCTATTCCTAACGACACGAACCTTATGAAGCTAAGTAACCGACTGCAAACACTCCATTCTCTTGTCAGCGATGATTACCAACACATTTGGGATTGTTGCTGTGATCATGGATTCTTGGGTGTTCAATTGTTGTCAGACAACAAAGCGCCTCTGATTCACTTTGTCGATATTGTTCCCTCTCTTATGCACGATCTTGAAGGCAAATTAACGCGTTACTTTCCTCAAGATAACAACGTTGAACAACACAAGCGGAGTCAGTGGAAAGTCTATTGTTTAGATGTCGCAGCCATTCCTCTGAATAAGCACACTGGCAAACACCTCGTTATTATTGCTGGTGTGGGTGGCGATCTGACTCAGAAGCTCGTCGACGACATTCATCACCAGCATCCAGACAAAGATATCGATTTTTTGCTTTGCCCAGTGCATCAGCAATTCGAACTAAGAAGCCATTTAAAAGCGCTCAAGTTCGGCCTTGTTGACGAAGTGTTGATTGAAGAGAACCGCCGTTACTACGAGATTTTATTGGTCAGTAACAACCAAGGCGAAAGCGAAAACATTCGACCACTTAGTGAGATATCAAACGTTGGTGACAAGATCTGGGCGCCAAGTTGTGAGCATCAGTTACAGATATCTCAGCAATACAAAGCCAAAACATTACAGCATTATTTACGCATTCATCAAGGCCAAGATCAGCAAGGTAAGCCTAGCGAAGTGAAGTACATCATTGATGCTTACCAAGCGATTTGACTGTAGTAAGTACTAACTCTATCGCTTACCTCTGATACAACCAATTCAATAAAAAAGCCGATAGTTCAATGAACTATCGGCTTTTTTGATGCTATTGGTTTAGTTTAAGCTTACTGCTCTTGTTTCTTATGAACCGCATCGGGCTCATCAAACGTTTCAACCTCACAGGGCGTATCAACCCCATAAACCGTATCAAGATAGTCGTCCTTCTCTTTCCACGTGTTATTCAACCAACTGTGGAAACGGCGTTTAAAGGCTTTATCTTCAAAGTAGTTACCGTTTACGTTCTCATCCATTGGGTGTAATTTAATACGCACGACCACCTTTTTCATCTTACCTTTCAGCATGTCTTCAAATGGAGAAGTCTGATTCTCTGGATAAGCCAAAGTAACATCGACAATACCATCTAAGATCGGACCCATTGCAGACAAAGCAAACGCCACACCACCAGTTTTCGGCTTTAGTAGGTGTCGATAAGGTGTCTTCACTGTCGATAATTTCTCATGGTTGGCACGGGTTCCTTCAACAAAATTCACCAATGTCGTCGGCGCCAACTTGAACTTAGTACACGCCTTGTTAATTGCGTCAAAATCATCATTGCGACGTTCAGGGTTACGAATCAGAAACTCACGTGAATGGCGTCTCATAAAAGGCATATCTAGACCCCAACATGCCAGTCCGACAAAAGGAACGTATAACAATTCATGCTTGAGGAAGAACTTAGTCATCGGCATCTTATCTTTCAAGATAGAAGACAAAATCACAATATCCGCCCAGCTCAGGTGATTAGACATCATCAAGTACCACTGCTTGGTTGAAATGTCCTCCCCCCCTTCGACTTGCCATTCGATATCATTATTAACATTCAACATCCAAAGATTGAGCGAAGCCCAACACCAAAATGTGAAGTTAGCGAGACGAGTACATGACTTCTGCACAACAGGGATTGGAAGAATTAGTTTAATGAGGCCAAAGAAGCTTACGGTAAACGCAGTCATTGCAGTATTGATGGTCACGAACAACACGTTCAAGGCCATACGAAGATTATCAAGCATAAAACACGGCTATATTGAGATCGAAAGCCGCCATTATACGCATCTACAAATTATTCTCTTTAGTTATTGGTGGAATATCCTAAGGGTCGAACCACTCAACAGATCTCGGACATGGCTCACTTAACTCTCAGAACGCTAATAGAAACAAAAAAACACAATAGAGTCTTTTGGACACCAAAATAATCTAGTCTTTCTGACTCAATCAAACCTATATCCCACTAAAGAATTAGTACTGATAAGCATTCTCATTATTGGCATGGTACATGCAACTCCAAAAAGTAAGATAGTTGAGTATCCTTAATGAGATAGCTTCTCTACGTAAAGGTGATGATATGACAGATATTCCTCATGGTTTGGTAACCGGAAAAGTCCTACACAAGATAGAGTGGACCGATCAATTGTTCTCACTCCAAGTCAGTGCACCAGTTTCATCCTACCAAGCTGGTCAATTCACAAAGTTGGGGTTACGCAACAGTGAAGGTGAATTTGTTCGACGCGCTTATTCAATGGTGAATGCGCCAGAACATGCAAAAGGTCATCAACACCTGGAGTTTTTGATTGTTAAGGATCAAAACGGCCAGCTCTCTCCTCAACTCCATCAACTGAAGGTGGGTGATGATGTCTTTGTCGGCAAAGACCCTAGTGGATTTATGACATTGGATGAGATCCCAGAGATCGCAGACGATCTATGGATGCTATCGACAGGAACCGCGGTTGGTCCGTTTATCTCGATGCTCGAAAGCATGCAGATACAACAGCAGAAAGACGCAGGGTTAGGGCCAGAAAAGGGTAAATCGTTCAAAAACCTTGTGCTGATTCACGCAGTACGAACAGAGCAAGACCTGACTTATCGAGATCGTATCACTCAGCTTGTTCAACATTTTCAGGGGAAACTACAGTATGTGCCAATTATTTCTAGAGAATCAGTCACCGGAACATTGCGCGGACGAATCCCAAGCTTGTTACGTGGAGGCGACCTTGAGCGAGCCTCGTCTATCACTATCAACCAAAGACATAGTTTCTTCTATCTTTGCGGTAATCCCCAAATGGTTCGAGACACGAGCGAAGCACTGATCTCATTGGGATTACAAAAACACTTACGTAAAAAACCAGGTCAATTTAGTAGCGAAAACTACTGGTAATAAAGTTAACAAATATTGAGGGGCGATCGTGCACTTGATACGTCCATTACATAAAGTATGAAAGTCTGAGAGGTTTTATATGAGTCATTTACGCATTCCTTCACATTGGAAGATTCAACGTTCAACACCATTCTTCACTAAAGACAACGTGCCTGCCGCGTTAATCAGCCACCACAACACCGCAGAGGGTGTATTCGGTCAATTATGTGTTATGGAAGGTACGGTTACCTACCACGGTTTTGCAAACGCAGATGCGACAGAACCAGAAGTCACCGTGATCATCAATGCCGGACAATTTGCGACAAGCCCTCCGCAATATTGGCACCGTATTGAACTTAGTGACGATGCTCAGTTTAATATCAACTTCTGGTCAGAAAAAGAGACCAAGAAAATGTTTAATACCCGAAAATAAGATCAATTCAATCTGAATGAACTTATGAGCTAGCTACTTCGTAATATGGTTTTCAATGTTAAAAAAGCGAAGGTGAAATCTAATTAACCATAATAATTACAATGGCTAATGGTGATAGACAAGACAAAAAAACTCTAGCACACTGAATAAAGTTATTAATTTGAACCCGGTTTTAGATAATAAAATTTTGGGTCTTCACATTTTAGGTAAGAGAGGAAGCTATGCTCAACATTGCTTTTTTTAGCTCAAAGTCATACGACGAAAAATCATTCGAACTTGCGAAAGGTAAACTCGATGCTGAGTTTCATTTTCACGATTTTCGACTCACTACAACAACCGCAAAAATGGCGCACGACAACGAAGTTGTTTGTGCTTTTGTAAACGATGACCTGTCACGAGACGTGCTTAAAATTCTAGCGCAAGGTGGCACCAAACTGATTGCGATGCGTTGTGCAGGTTTTGATAAAGTCGATCTAGACGCAGCCAAAGAATTTGGTCTACAAGTGGTTCGCGTTCCTGCTTATTCACCAGAATCAGTAGCAGAACATACGGTCGGCATGATGATGTGTTTAAACCGCAAGCTGCACAAAGCGTATCAGCGTACTCGTGATGCAAACTTCTCTCTTGAGGGCTTGGTAGGCTTCAACTTCCACGGTAAAACTGTAGGTGTGATAGGCTCTGGAAAAATTGGCCTAGCGACCATGCGTATTCTGAAAGGTTTAGGCATGAACATCCTATGCTACGACCCATATCCGAATCCGTTGGCTGTCGAACTTGGGGCTAAATATGTTGAACTAGACGAGCTTTACCAAGAGTCTGATGTTATTTCTCTGCACTGCCCAATGAGCAAAGAAAACTACCATTTATTGGATGCGACTGCATTTGATAAAATGAAAGATGGCGTGATGATAGTCAACACAAGTCGTGGTGAATTGTTAGATTCAACAGCTGCAATCGAAGCGCTTAAACAGAGCAAGATTGGCGCGCTTGGCCTCGATGTTTACGACAACGAAAAAGAGTTGTTCTTCCAAGACAAATCGAACGATGTCATTGTGGATGATGTATTCCGCCGCCTGTCCGCTTGCCACAACGTACTGTTCACAGGTCACCAAGCTTTCTTGACTAAAGATGCGTTGTTCAACATTGCCAACACAACGCTCACCAGTGTTGATGCCTTCTTTACTGGTAACACCAGCGGTAATGAATTGGTCGAGTAATAGACTGGTTTAGTAACAGGCTGCTTTAATAAAATATTGTTTTAAAAATAGATTGTTTTCTAAAATATAAAGCCACGCTAGGTCTTAATGAATAGCGTGGCTTTTTAGCTTAGTCCATTATCGAAAACAGAACTAGACACAAAAGTGACAATCTTCAATATCCAAACCATACACGCCTTTTCGGATCGCGATATGCTCTTCCCCAGCTTGGATGCCCATCTCGTAACCTGCATCAAGTGTCACTTGATCCATGGTCAAACGCTTCACCGCGAAGGCTTCTGGCGGCGCAATCACTTTAATGGTCGCATCTTTGGGAGGGTTACGAATGAACTCCAAAGACTGGTTGTAGTTTTCGGCGCGCACAGCCATCGACTCAGCAATATTTGGGAATTTCTTTAACAGCTTTTTCAGCATCCACTGATACCTCTGCGGTTTCATTCGGTAGCTAAGAGGATGAGAAAGAATCACCGTAATGTCTCGTGCGCCGCGACGGTATGCTTCGCGAACCGGAATCGAATCCGCTACACCACCATCGGTATAACAACCACCCGAGAAACACGGTGTTTCGCGGTAAGCTATAGGTAAAGCTGTTGTTGCTTCAACCACATTAGAAAGGTTTTCTGGCTTGATATGATAGTAGTCTGCACTACCCGTATCGACATTTGTGACAGCTGCTATGAGTGGGAGGCTTGAAAACAGCTCACCACAATCGAGTGGATAACGTTGATTGGATTCGTTCCATAACCACTTCACGTCTACTAAGTTGCCACCTTTGGCAAAGCGCGCGGGGTTAAAAAACGTCTTATCGGTTGCCATCGTTGTAATAACATCATAACTACGCTTCGGTGCTTGAGATAAGTAACCCACCAAATTAGACACACCCGCAGATACGCCAATGGCAAAATCATAAGGACGGAAGTCGTCTTGCATAAAAGCATCCAACACTCCGGCAGCGAAAATACCTCTCATTGCTCCACCTTCAACGATTAATGCGCTTTTACTCATCTCAAACCCAACTACTTTATAAATTGATAGGGACAGAATAATCCGCTCAGGCTTAGAAATATAATGGGATAAATTGATAACTTCGATAGGCAAAAGCTATCAATTAAAATAGAAAAAAGCTGCTAGGTGTTCACCCAACAGCTTTTAAAGTTTAAGCATCTAAATCGAATTAGATTAAACCGTTACGAATTAAACTCGCTTACGTCGATTTCAAGCAGTTTACCAATACCTTCACCATATGCAGGGTCAGCTTTGTAACAGTGTCTTAAGTGACGTAGTTGAATCTCTTTTGGTACACCGCCTAAGTTACGAGCGGTATTATCAAACAGTATCGCTTGCTTCTCTGGTGTCATCAGACGGAATAGGTCACCGGGTTGCGAGAAGTAATCTTCATCTTCACGGTGATCCCAATGCGCTGCTGCGCCATCAAGATTCAATGCTGGTTCTGCAAAATCGGGTTGCTCTGCCCATTGGCCTTCATTGTTTGGTTCATAACCTAATGTGCTACCAAAGTTACCATCAACACGCATCGCACCATCACGGTGATAACTGTGTACAGGACAGCGAGGTGCGTTTACTGGGATATGCTGATGATTAACACCTAGACGGTACCGCTGTGCATCACCGTAAGCAAATAGGCGACCTTGAAGCATCTTATCTGGTGAGAAACTGATACCCGGAACTACGTTTGCTGGGTTGAACGCCGACTGCTCAACTTCTGCGAAGAAGTTTTGTGGATTACGGTTTAGCTCAAATTCGCCCACTTCAATTAATGGGTAATCAGCGTGAGGCCAAATCTTAGTTAAGTCGAATGGGTTGTAAGGAACCGTTGCCGCATCAGCTTCTGGCATAATTTGAACTTTCAACGTCCATTTCGGGAAATC
This sequence comes from Vibrio sp. PSi01, assembly GCF_054960695.1. NCBI lineage: Bacteria > Pseudomonadati > Pseudomonadota > Gammaproteobacteria > Vibrionales > Vibrionaceae > Vibrio > Vibrio sp. PSi01. Next base: position 343,720 of record NZ_JBHNYN010000002.1, on the reverse strand, counting down.
TTGATTATCGATGCTGTCTAGCAAATCGCGTTGGTGGCTTTCACGATCATCACCGATCACTTGTGCCGCTTCTGCGTCAGACAAGTTCTTAATACCTTGCTGAGATTTGAAGTGGAATTTAACCCAGAAACGTTCGTTGTCAGCATTGATGAAGCTGAACGTGTGACTGCCGAAACCATGCATGTGGCGGTAAGTCGCAGGGATACCGCGATCACTCATCACGATAGTAATTTGGTGAAGTGCTTCAGGTAAAGAAGTCCAGAAATCCCAGTTGTTCTTCGCGCTGCGCATGTTAGTGCGAGGGTCACGTTTAACGGCGTGGTTTAAGTCTGGGAACTTAAGAGGATCACGAAGGAAGAATACTGGCGTGTTGTTACCCACCATATCCCAGTTACCTTCTTCAGTATAAAACTTCAACGCGAAACCGCGAATATCACGCTCCGCGTCCGCTGCGCCACGTTCGCCCGCTACCGTTGTAAATCGTGCAAACAGATCCGTCTTTTTACCAATTTCAGAGAATAGTTTAGCTTTGGTGTATTGAGTAATATCGTGAGTCACAGTGAAAGTGCCGTAAGCCCCTGAACCTTTCGCGTGCATACGACGCTCTGGAATCACCTCACGATCAAAATGCGCCATTTTTTCTAAAAACCAAACATCTTGAAGAAGTTGAGGACCGCGTTTACCCGCAGTTTGAACATTCTGGTTATGAGCAACAGGGCAACCCGCAGCTGTAGTTAATTTTTTACTCATCATCTATTCCTTATTACCTTTTAGATGCACCATCTTTGTTGCATCTTTACTTCTGAATGGTGGCTATTCATCACACAAAACCACGCAGTAATTAAGGATATAGAATACGCCTGGGCTAAAGTAAAATATAATCGTTTGTATTTATCGTTATCATGGATAAAACCTATCAAATTAATGATCTAAATCATAATCATTCAATATTGACAATAATATTTACAATATAATAATCATGAACTTACAAAACACAGCAAACCAAAGCTAGGCGCAGCCTACCTCGTAGAAGCCCACTATTTTTGAGATATTTTGTGACCTAACCGTAAAGTCGCTGCGATATTTCTTGCCGTTCTTGTTAAGTTAAGCTCCGCCTCTTGTAATACTTTTTCTAAAGTTTGTGGCGATCTTACAGTTCCAAACAAGCTGCTCATTTCGCCGTAAAGCGCTTCTACTTCGGTGCCTAAAGATCCGGCAATTCCTATTGTTGGAATGCCCTGTAAGCTCGCACGTTTGGCAATGCCATAAGGTGTTTTTCCTTGCAGAGTTTGATTGTCCATCTGCCCTTCACCGGTAATCACAAGGTCGGCACCTTTCAACACATCATCGGCTTGCAAAACGTCCAGTACCATCTCGATACCAGGTTTAATTTGCATGTTGAATAGCAAACCAAGTCCCATCGGCGAGCCACCAGCCGCACCATAACCCATACGCTTTTGAACGGATTCACCGCCGTCTACACAACCTTGCGTTTCTGCGACTTGAGCAAAATTCGCAAGCGCCTTATCAAGCATTAAGACTTGTTCAGGTGTCGCTCCTTTTTGCGGACCAAATACATGGCTGGCACCGTTATCGCCACACAATGGATTATCAACATCGCATGCCACAATCAACTCGACATCTGCATAGCGCGAATCCAAACCTGTAAGATCTATTGATGCTAATTCTGCAAGTGCAGCACCACCTCGGCCAAGCTCTTGTCCAGTACTATCTTGCCCTTTACTAACTAACAAGCGTCCACCTAACGCTTGAACAATACCTGCACCACCATCGTTGGTCGCACTGCCACCCAATCCTAAAATAATGCTCTCAGCACCTTGTTCAATGGCTTCTAAGATCAATTGCCCTGTACCAAATGAAGAAGCTATTAACGGGTTACGCTGTTCTGATTTAAGTAAATCCAAACCAGAGGCAGCGGCGATCTCAATTAAAGCCGTTTTCTTAGGATTCTGATCCGACGGTTCTAGCATTGCCCATTCTGCATTGACTGGTTGCCCTAACGGCCCTTCGACTTGGCTATGTCGCTTTTCACCAAAAAGCCCTTGGAGCAATACATCCACAGTCCCTTCACCGCCATCGGCCAAAGGCAAGGTCACATAGTCAGCGTCAGGGAAGATTTCACGAAAGCCCTTTTCGATACACGCTGCCACCGATAAGGCAGATAAAGACTCTTTAAACGAGTCTGGTGCAATAACAATTTTCATACTGAGATATCCAAAAGATTAGTAATTTTGATGAGTGCCCGATCCAAAAATGCCCCTATTGAAGATCAGCAAGCTAATCACTTAATAGGGGCAGTATATAAAGCTATGCAATATTAGTTAGTAACGGCTGTCTTTACTTGTGATTTCTCTTTACTTTTTAGCCACACAAACAGAGCACCTAACACAGCAATTGGTATCAGTGGATCAATCCACGTACCGCCTTTACCAAATACCAGGTTGAGAACCATGATGATGCTTGCACCAATCGCCCATGCGATAGTTGAAGACACAGACCAGATCTTGATTTGGTCTGCAAGTTCAGTAATACCTAACGTACGGTTAATGATATGAAAGTATGAATCGTTCAAGTGAGAGAAGCCTACAGGACCTACTGCACAAGCAAGGGCCACGAACACAGGATCCAAACCTAACGTTTCAACAAGAGGTAATGTCATTGTCGCCGCAACCATCATGGACGCCGTTGCTGAACCTGGATTAAGCGAAGCATAGATGCAATTGCTAATGGTACTAATAATGGTGGAATGCCACTGCTCGCGATCGCTTCTGCAACTTGAGGCCCAGCACCTGATGCTTTAAGTACAGCCCCCATTGCACCACCACAACCAGTCACTACTAATATTAGACCTGTAGTCGATAGCGCATCATCCATAGAGCTAACCATGTCTTTACGTTCGATGTGGCGAGTAAGACCGTATAGCGCCATAAGAACACCGATACCTACAGCCACCACTGGGTTACCAATCAACGAAATAACGTTGTGCATTGCAGTATCACCTTGACCAACAAGCGTATTGATTAGAATGAATGCGATTGGCAACAAAATTGGACCGAATGATAAAAAGTTACTTGGTAGCTCTCTGTCATCTGTTTCTTTTACTTTTTCAAGGTTTGCCCAATCAGCTTGGTTCGTAATCCATGTTTCACCGTTTGGTACGCGGTAGTACTCGTTACCTACTCGGCGAATATAAATCATAGAAAGAAGCATCATAGGGATAGAAACCATCAAACCCCACAACATGTACTCACCTAGATCTACACCTAGAATTCCAGCCACAGCAACTGGGCCCGGTGTTGGTGGCACAAGTGCGTGAGTGATAAGCAAGCCAAGTGCTAGAGTCACACCAAGGCCAACCGCTGACTTACCCGTATCTCGTGAGATTGCGCGAACAAGGGAATGCAAAATGATGTACGCAGAGTCACAAAAAACCGGGATAGCCACTAATACGCCAGTGAAACCTAGTGCTAAATCTTCACGGCCTTTACCACAAAGCTTAACAAAGGTTTTTGCCATACGAACCGCAGCCCCAGAACGCTCGAAACACGCGCCCATGATCACGCCAAACGCGATAATCAGGCCAATGCCGCCTAAAACACCACCGAAGCCTGCTTTAATTGCGTTGATCAATTCGGTTGGTGCCATTCCTGCAAACAGACCCATGATGATACTTGCAATAATCATAGCAAGTGCGACTGGGATTCTCGTTTTAATAATCATACCCATCATGGCTAAAATGCCAATTACGATGCCTATCAGTGCTCCATCCATTTTATATTCCTTTTGTCTCTTTCTTCATTTTTATGAAAATTGTAGGGTGGTGCATATAAGTGATATCGGGATCACCTATTGCACTTTATCGTTATGTGTTGGCTTACCTATAAGCCGTGTTATCTAAATCAGTTTTTACTTTTATGGTTCGTTACATATAAACGCCATTCACACCACGCTATAAATAACTTTTTACCCAGCCAAGCCCCTCTTCTGTCGTGCCTCTTGGGTTATATTCACAACCAATCCAACCTTGGTAACCTGAATCATCCAAAACACTAAATAAGTGTGGGTAGCTCAATTCGCCTTCCGATGGTTCATGCCTTTCTGGTACAGAAGCAATTTGGATATGGCCGGTATAAGCAGCAACTTCACGAATCAAAGTACTTAAATCACCATCCATAATTTGCGCGTGATAAAGGTCGAGTTGCAACTTCACATTTGGCCTATCGACCAACTTAATCAGTTCGACAGCATCACGTTGGTGAGCAATGAAGTAATTAGGAACATCACGGCTATTCAGCGGTTCAATCATCAATTCAATGTTTTGCTCAGCAAACTGGTCTGCCGCAAAACGAATGTTCGATATGAACGTCTCTACGTGTTGCTCTTTAGTAAAACGTTCATCCAGTAGACCAGACATAGCGTGTACTTTTTTACAGCCTAAAGCTTTGGCATACATAAGCGCGTTGTCGACACTGGCTTTGAATTCATCTTCACGACCAGGAATAGCGGCAAAGCCACGCTCGCCTGCATCCCAATCACCTGGAGGCATATTAAAGAGCGCTTGTTCAAAACCAAATTTCTGCATTTTTTCTGAAAGCTCTTCGGCCTCAAATGCATAAGGGAATAGGTATTCAACTGCTTTGAAGCCCGCTTGGTGTGCCTTCTCAAAACGCTCTAGAAATGGCACTTCTGTGAACAGCATTGTTAAGTTTGCAGCGAACTTAGCCATTATTTTCCTCTCCCTTTTAAATCCATCACTTCTTCGTCTGTTAGGTAACGGATGTCTTTATCTTTCAATAAGAACGCCAATTTAGCGGTCTCTTCCAGTTCTTCGGCGTTATCCACCGCATCTACAAAATCGGTACCAGTGACTACTGGGCCGTGGTTTGCTAACAAAAATGCTCGATAATCACCTGCTCGTTTTGCCAACTCTTCAGCAATTTTTGGGTCGCCGGGCCGTAGGTAAGGAATCACTGGTAACTCACCAATTCGCATCACGAAATACGGTGTGAAAGCCTTAATCGCGTTGTTACCATCCAACCCTTCAAGGCAAGACAGTGCAGTTAGATATGTAGAGTGCAGGTGCACAATCGCATTGCACTCTTCATTATTTCTATAAATCGCTAAGTGGAACGCGGCTTCTTTCGAAGGCTTCTTACCTGAAATGTGGTTACCATCAATATCAACAACCGACAATTCCTCAGCGATAAGGCGACCAAATGAAGAGCCTGTTGGTGTTGCTAGAAAATGCCCATTTGGCAATTTGATAGATAGGTTACCTGCGCCACCTGTAGCATAACCTCGCTCGAACATTGAACGAGCGAGCGTGACCATTTGCTCTCTTAACTGCTGCTCGTTCATCAAAACTTTACTCATTTGAATCTCGCTTATGAAAAGAATGATTGAGCTTTAGCGAAGAAGTTTTCATCACCAAAGTTGCCAGATTTAAGTGCCAATGAAAGATCACCTTCAACCGACCTCACCCAAGGCACACCTGGTGCGATTTGAGGGCCAATATGAAAACCTTTCACAGCCAAGCTTTGGGTCACTACACCAGAGGTTTCACCACCAGCGACAATGAAGTTCTTCACTCCGTTCTGCTGCAACTTAATCGCTAGCTGGCTAAAGAACTGTTCAACCGCATGACTAGAGGCATGCGCGCCATACTCTTCTTGAATAACTTTTAGTGCCGTTGCTTCAGCCGTCGCGTATACCAACGGTGCAAATTCACTTTGAATATGAGTCATCACCCAATCGAATACTTCATTGGCGTATTGATCATTGGTTAAGCAAGCCTTCACATCGATAGCAAAGTGAGGAGCAAGCTGTTTGTATAGCGCAACTTGTTGGTTAGTCATCACTGAACAAGAACCAGAGAATACAACCGTTGGTGCTTTGACTGGGCTACCTGCATGTTTTGCATCACTTTGGTCAGCAAGATGTTTCGTCCAATTTTTAGCAATACCAGCAGCTAGGCCTGAGCCACCTGTGATTAGTTTCAGAGATTTAGCCGCTTGACCTAACGTCACCAAGTGCTCTGCATTAAATGCGTCTACCACGGCGTAGCGACTACCTTGAGCTTTGAGTTCGTTAAGACGAGCGGTAACAGCATCAGAGCCCTGTTCAATCGTTTGAAAGTTAACTAAACCGGAAACACCTGCTGACTGTGCGTCCATCATTCGAACCACACTTGAATCCGTCATTGGTGTAACAGGGTGATAACGCATACCTGAATCACAGAGCAACTCACCAAAAACAAACAAGTGACCGTTGTAAACCGTACGACCATTTACTGGCAATGCAGGGCAAACCATCGTAAATGATTCCCCAAGTTCCGCTAAAAGCGCATCAGTGACAGGCCCAATATTGCCCTCAGCCGTGCTGTCGAAAGTGGAGCAATATTTGAAGTAAAACTGTTGGCAGCCTTGTGCTTGTAGCCATTTAAGCCCGGCAACGGAGTCGGTAATAGCTTCATCAACGGGGCAAGAACGTGATTTAAGGCTGATCACGACCGCATCCGCTGCAACCTCAAAATCACCAGTAGGAATGCCATTTAATTGGATAGTGCGCATACCGTTTTCAACAAGGAAACCCGCGATATCTGTCGCACCAGTAAAGTCGTCTGCAATAACGCCTAATAACATGATTACTTCTCCACTTTTGGTGTATTCACACCCGGTAGATCAATACCTTGGAATACCTTAATAACGGCGCTGTCATCTTCTTGTCCAAAGCCAGCATTGCTTGCGCTCACAAACATATTCAGTGCTGCACTGGATAGCGGAAGTGGGAATTTAAGATCCTGAGCCGTATCGGATACTAGATTGAGGTCTTTAACAAAGATATCGACCATAGATTTTGGAGAGTAGTCGCCATCCACTACGTGCTTCATACGGTTCTCAAACATCCAAGAATTGCCCGCAGCATTGGTCACTACGTCGTACATAAGATCTAGAGGGATGTTTGCGCGTGCCGCTAATGCCATCGCTTCCGCGCCTGCAGCAATGTGAACACCTGCAAGTAACTGGTGAATAATCTTCACAGTCGCGCCAAGTCCAACCGCTTCGCCAATGTTGTAGACTTTTGCTGCAGTTGCATCGAGTACAGGAGCCAGAGCTTCAAATGTACTTACTGCGCCTGAAGCCATAATGGTCATTTCACCGGCTTCTGCTTTTACTGCACCACCTGAAACGGGAGCATCAAGCATCACAAGACCGTACTCAGATAACTGAGCTTCGATTTGTTTTGCGTCTTCCGCGGAAATCGTCGCCGATACCATAATCGGTGTATTAGGTCTTAGTGCCGCCGCAAGACCAGTCTTAAACAGTACCGTGTTAACTTGAGCAGCATTCACAACTAATATCAAAACAGAATCAAGTTTGTCTGCAAACTCAACCGCACTTGTCGAGACCACTTTTGCACCATATTCACCCAAGGTTTCAAGCGCTTGCGGATTCAAATCGAAACCATATACATCAAGCCCTGCTCGCACACATGACTTCGCTGCGCCCATGCCCATAGAACCTAAACCGATAACACCAACAGATTGAACTTCATTCATAGCAAGATGCCTTTCACGTAATTGTTAAACTCTAAATTTGTTAATTCTTGTTTATGTTTGTGATTATATGTGAAGCAATCGAATGCGACTTAGTGATAAGTCACACTTTTAACAAAAGTTAACACTTATGAGTAATTTAACCCTTTCGAGGCATTTGATAATGGTAATTTCGGCGACTATCACAGTTCTAATTACTATTTAACAACAGATATTCACAGATATTCACAAAACAGAGAAAGATTGATAGGATGATGAAAAATAAGAACATAGAAGAAGAATCATGATTCCAGCGGAACGTCAGAGAACCATTTTGTCACTATTATCACACCAAGAAGTGATCAGTATTTCTGAGCTTGTAGAGCACCTAGAGGTCTCTCATATGACCATTCGTCGGGATATCGTAAAGCTAGAGACATCAGGGAAAGTGATTTCAGTTTCGGGCGGTGTTCAGCTGACTAAAGCACTTCACAGCGAATTGTCACACGACATAAAGGTAGAACAGCAAGCAAGCGAAAAAGCTCAAATAGGTCAACTAGCGGCTCAATTGGTTCCTAAGTATTCGACTATCTACTTAGACGCTGGAACAACCTCTTTGGAGATCGCCCACCAACTTGCAGGGCGAGATGATCTGCTTATCATCACCAATGACTTCGCAATTGCCGCGTACCTAATGAACAACACACAATCTGAGATTTACCATACTGGTGGCAAGATTGACCGTGAAAATCAATCGAGTATTGGGGGTAAAGTGGCTGAGTTCTTGGCAGGGATGAATATTGATATTGCGTTTATCTCTTCTTCATCTTGGAATCTAAAAGGGCTCTCGACACCTTGTGAAAATAAGGTGTTAGTCAAACAAGCCATTGTTCAAGCAGCTAATTCAAACTATCTGATTTCAGACTCAACCAAATACGGGCGCATCGCTACCTTCCACGCCTTAGATTTAAGCGCGCTTGATGGCGTGATCACCGATATTGATCTTTCGAGTAGTGTGATTGATGAACTTCAAGACAAAGGTATTAAGGTCATTAATTCGTAACGGATCCTCATCAATTTTCAGGCTCACCAACCAAACATTCAGAGCCTGAATAACCCAATTCCAAGAACATTTATTTATCCACTCGATAAAAATAATTTTTACAGTTAAGCGTGTTTATTCATTAATAATATTGTCGTTGGTCGGCATAATAGTCATGAGTCCATTCAACGAGTTAGGTTATGTTTTTCAAGCGCCTTTTGGCATTGGTTTTACCCGTTACTTTTGTATTTTCCGCGCACACCGAAACGTTTAGTGAGCGAATGGAACGCATCGAACAAGAAAATGCACTTGCGAAAACCATGACCGAAGCCCAAGTCAAATTGATACAAAAAGTTGTTCAAAGCGAAACCCTTACTGATTTCATCAATCGCTTGAGGCTCGAAGCACTTTCCTAACGCGTACAATAAAAAACATCACCACACACGCGATATAAAGCTTGCCTACCCATAGGCCGATATTGATCAGCTGAGTTTCTTACTTAATTAGACGCTGATACTCAGTATCAGAGAGGTAAGGATCGTCAAAGGGGACAACGTTAATCCCCCACACAAACCAAACAAACCAAACCAAACGACACTTCCTGCGAGTAGCCATAAGGCTGGTATTAAAAGTTGCTCGAACACACTTAGCAGTGTGTTCTTGTTAAGCGATATTTAAGCTTTTTTCATTTCACGACCTTTTGATCACAACACAGGGGGGCTCTAAAGCAGAAAAAGTATTAAAGCCTTTTATTCCACTTCCCTTGATGGTCTCGGTCGCAATTCTCTTGTGTATCGAAGCTCACGTGCTTATCGATATTCTTCAGTTGAATCCCAACTTGATTGAACGCTTGTTGGATTGCCGCAGAGACACTCTGTTGACCTTCGCCATTTAAGAAGTTCGTTCTATCCTGGTTGGTATCGAATACACAGACAATTTTCAAACTTTGTGGGAATGAAGAGAAGTTGACCGAGTGAGTCACCCACAAAAAACCATCGAAGCCTTTCAGTGTATCTTCACAAACATCATTTAACACATCTCTGATTTGATTCTCGATCTTCTTGTCTGATTTACGCATGCGGCAAAGGTCCTATTTAACACCTTAAAAAATAAGGTTTTTCTGTCAATGTTGTCTTAACCGACATTGGACACTGTGGCAGTTTCAAATGCAAAGTATTTATTAGGAGAGTCGGCTAGAAGATATAGAGGAAACGCCTCCTGCTTGATCACTGACAAGGCTATCAAGCATGAGGCGAACATAGAATTGACTAAGACACTAACTCGCCGCGAGATCCCAATCGGTTAATAGCTTCATGATTACGCGCGAGTCTTGATGGGTCGCCATTGGCGCAGCAAGTTGTGTGTCACCTCGCTCAACTGCTTGGCGAATATTACGAACTTGATAGTGGAAACCGTCGCCTTGGGCTGCAACTTTCACTTCACGTGTCGACGTTTCATAGATCTCTACCGTAAACGAGTTTTCTTCGGTCGGTAACCATGGGTTAGTATCAAGAGTGATGCAGCCTTTGCTGCCTAGAATCGTGAAGCCATGCTTTAAGCCGTGGTCTTCTGCGGTATGGATTTGTGCGGTGAAGTGGTCATTAAAACGTATCATCGCCGACGATTCACAGATATTGCCATCTTGACCTCGTCGACCGATTGCTGAGATCTGCACATCATCAAACACACTCTCACCAAACTGTTGTTGCGCGACAGAGTGAATCAGAGACATTGGGTAACAACCCAAGTTGTACAGTGCACCCTTGCTCGCAGGGTTAACGAACTGATCAATCGCCGCAACGTAGGAACCTTGAATAGAGCGCACTTCGCCAATCTCACCTGTCGCTAGCTCTTGATGAAGCTTGGCGATCAGTGGATGGTTTAGGTACATCAGACCTTCAGCGAAGAATACGCCCGCTTCTTTCACTGCTTGCAAAGCTTGCTCGGTTTTTTCCATATCAACCGACAGAGACTTTTCACACAAGATAGCTTTGCCTTTTTGAGCCGCTTTAATCACGTATTCGTGATGAACGTGGTTTGGAAGAGCAATGTAGATAATGCCGACCGACTCGTCTTCAATCAAGGCTTCGTAGCTGTTGAAGGTTCGTGTTGGCTGGTACTGTGCAGCAAACTCATTGAGTGTTTTCTCTGTGCGTCCAGCGACGGCATACAATTCACTTTGAGCATCACCTTTAATCGCATCGGCCATTACACCTGAGATAAAACTGGTTCCTAGGATTCCCCATTTCATGTCTTAGATCTCCTGCTCTTGTGTTTTGATAGGTCCACGTTGTGTTTCAAATGCTTGCACCAATTCCGTAATATCACGCTCAATAAACGCTTGGGTATGAGGCATCACAAAGTGCTGATTAATAGCCTCGCGGTTTGCGTATTGCTCAAGCAAAATCACACGATCGCTTTGGCTTTGATCATAGGTCGCAATTGCTTGTAGGCAGCCAGGTTCGCTTTGCATGTCTAGGCAAAACTGCTCGATAGCTTCAACCGCAGCCTCACTTTCAATGTTGGTTTTGATCTTAAGTTCGGCAGTCACAAAGATGGTTTCGTTTGTTTGAGGCATTTCACGCTCTTATTTAAGTTAATTATCGGTTTGCCATTAATATAATTAACCCCTAATAATTGATAAACTCACCTTTTGTTTATTATTTATCAACTGAGAGTATTTAATGGATAAGTTAACTAGCATGAAGGTCTTCGTTTACGTAGTGGAGCAAGGCAGCTTTCGCAGCGCCGCCAACCACTTCAACCTGTCGGCAACCATGATCAGTAAACATGTCCACCACCTTGAAACGAGCCTTAACTCTCAGCTGATTCATCGCACCACGCGTAAGCAATCTTTAACCGATTCAGGTCAGCTTTATTATCGAGAATGTAAACGAATTCTTGAAGACCTCAGCAATGCTGAAAACCTGATTCAAACCTTGGAAAACCAGCCTCAAGGCACGGTAAAAATAAACTGCCCGGTCACCTATGGAAACAAGGTACTTGCCCCGATAGTGGCTAAGTTCCTCGCAAATCACCCAACGATCAACGTCGAACTCGTGTTGAACAATGACCTTGTCGACCCTTATTCATCCGATATTGATTTGATTGTGCGAATCGGCGATCTATCTGACTCTAGTTTAGTCGCTAGATACTTAGGGGATTATGAGATGTGTTACTGCGCGGCTCCTGAGTACCTTAACCAACATGCAGAAATCCGTGTGTTGGAAGACCTTGCACAACACCCATCGCTTGGATTCAGCTATAGCAGTCGTCGTGATGTGAGTGGTCGAGATACACAAGCGCGGGGTGCGCAAAGCAGTGAATCGCAACTCCTAGCTCCTCAGAACCACCAAGCAACGCATAGCGCGGTGAATAAAGGGCAAGTACGTTTGATGTCGAACAATGGGGATGTGTTGCGATATGCTGCCCTTCAAGGCGTAGGCGTATTGTTACAGCCGACTATCTTAGTTGCCGAAGAAATTGAGCGTGGAATGCTATTGGAGATCTTGCCCGGCATGGCACCGTTACCCAAACCGATTCACTTACTCTACAAGACCAAGCAACTGTCGTTGAAGAACAGAACCTTTGTCGAGTTCTTGTTAGCCGAGCTTTCTAAATAACTAGAGTGATCTGAGTAACTAAGGTGGGCTGCGTTACTAATGGCTTTAAAGCAACGATGAACGCTAAACCATTTGCCAATGACTCATCAAGTGCTTACCAAGCTCAGAAGGAGTAGTGTTATGGACGACCATCTCATCACATTGGTTGAACACCATGAAGTGTTTAAGCTCATCGCATAAGGCGTGAATTAATAATTCATGGTTTTTGATTCGATCTTCAACAACCAAGTTACGAATATTGAGTAAGCCACTCTTCCTATCAACTTTGCAATCCATTCGTGCCACCAGCTCACCCTGCCACAGAATAGGCAAACTAAAGTAACCAAACTGACGCTTGGCCTCTGGCACATAGCACTCAAGGAGGTAGTCAAAGTTGAACAATGATTGCATTCGTTTACGTTGAATCAACAAATTATCAAATGGCGACAGTATCTTTAGTTTGGTTCTAGAAAGGGGTTGATTCAACAGGTCAAAGGCATCCGGCAGAGCATAGTAATCAGAACCTTGAACATCCACTTTCAGCACCTGATTATTTTCAAACATCTGTTGGAGTGTTTTCTGAATAAGAGGCTTTGTGTTCTTGAGTAGGTAGCTCATTTCCGACGCTATTCCAACTCCGTTAGCCTCTAAATAACGAGTTATCAGATGCTCGATGTACTCTTGTTCAGTCGGTTCAGAGGTATCAATTCCGCTCGGTAAAACTCGCTCGGTTAAGTCATACACTTTATGAAAGTTCACTCGGCTTGGCACCATTAAATCGCCTTGCATGAACAAGGTTTCCAATGCTTGCTTGGCCGGTTTACCGCCCCACCCACCGGGGTTTGGCCTATCCCCTTCAAAGTCTTTCGCCATCAACGGCCCTTCGCTCTCAATACGTTTGAGAACATGTGCCATCAGGGCATCGTCTTTTTTATACCAATGCTTAAGCTTACCGCTTGCGAATCCACTCTTGCGATGTAGGCTGAATCGGAAGTCACGCATGGGTAAATACGCGGCGGCGTGCGACCAATACTCAAACACCTCTCGACGCTCTAACAGCTTGTCGAGATGATCAAGCTGATAGTCTTGATTACGATTCCACAGCGTATGATGGTGAGCTCGCTGAATCACAGAGATGGTATCAATTTGCACATACCCAAGGTTTTCAATCGCAGACAGCGTATTCGCCAAGGAGCCGCCATTACGTTGCTTTTTAGGCGGCAGCTTCTTAGGTGGCAATTTCTGCGAAAGCAGTACCATTTTTTGCGCCTGAGCGAGTGACAGTGATTCCATGAGATTCAGACTCTAATTGATATCAATGATCGGCTTATGATTCAGCAATAAGTTCTTGAAGAATTTGCTTGTACGTTTCTACCGTCTGAGCACCTGTTACCGCACTTTTACGATTGAATACCACTGTTGGCACCGCTGAAATACCCATGCGTTGCCATTCAAACTCTTGAGCTTCAATTTGCTTCAAGTTATCGATGTTCTTTAGGCGTTTCAATGCCTTCGTCGAATCTAGCCCAACCGCTTCAAGCTCTTGTGCGATAACCTCAAGATCAGACAGATCTTTCTGCTCTGAAAAATGAGCAGTAAAGAAGCGTAGCTTTAACTCAGTCTGTTTACCGTGCGCTAGAGCAAAATCAAGCAGCACATGTAGGTGACGTGAATTCACCATTCTCATGCTGTCATAGAAATTGAAATCGAACCCTACCGCTTTGCCACGAGCAGCCAGTTGCTCACGTGAACTTTGGCTCTCTTCCGCACTAGAGCCGTATTTTCTCATGATATGCTCACGCAGGTTTTCACCTTCTTGCGGCATATCGGGATTCAGCTCAAACGGCTGCCATTCAAGTTCAATCTGCTGTTCTAAGCCAAGTTCAGAAACGGCTTGCTCTAGGTTTTTGTAGCCGACTACGCACCAAGGGCACATTACGTCAGAAATAATATCGAGTTGAAGTTTCTTGCTCATCGTCATTCCAAATGTGGTTGATAAGGCGTACTCAATACAAGTGAATACCCATCTTTGTCACTAAGATTACAACAAGATGAACAATCGTTCAAATATCAATATCTTCCCTCCAAAATAACTTCAACTTCTGCCAATTAACCTTTGACTTAAAGTTAACTTTAAGTTGTAGAGTTATGCAAAACAGAGACTATGAGACAACGATATGAAGAGAAAAACACCACCCTACCTTACCGGACGTTTCTTTGATGGCATCAGCTCAGGGCTGTTTATGTTAGCGCTGCCTTGGTTAATGCTAGCGACACCTAACATGGGGACTTTTGTCGCACTGACCGCCCTGCTTTGTACCGTCACAACTTTTCTAGTAACCCCGTATTTTTCTGCGTTGATCGACCGCCATTCTCGTAAACACATTCTGATCATCGCGCAGATAATTCAAGCTTCAACCGCATTTATTGTCGCAGCTATATACTGGCTCGGATTTGGCTCGATTATGGTGTTAGGTGCGGCTCAGCTGATCTTTTGGGTCTCAAGTAGCCTTGCATGGCACACCAACAACGCCTTTACACAAGAAAATTACGATCACCACGAATACGCCAAAATCTCTAGCCACCAAGAAATTATTCTGCAGTCGACAACATTAGGTGCTGGGGCTTTGGGCGTTGTGCTACTAGAACAATGGAGCATCAATGAGTTTGCGATTTTTGCAGGTATTGCTTCGACCATTTCAGCTATCAGCTACCTAATGACACCGTACAGAAGACGAATCAAGGACAGCGTCAACGCACCTTTCAAGCAGCAGCTAACCGAGATTAAAGAAGTATTTTCTCAGTCGCCACAATTCTACGGATTCCTGATTGTTTCTTGTCTCTCATATCCGATGATGACTTTTTTAAGTCGATTGGTTCCTATCTGGTTTTCAGAGCTCAATGTGACCGGAGATTGGCTCGCGCTTTACAACATCTCACTCGGCATGGGTGCATTGATCATTGGCGTGTCTTTACCATTAATTCTAAAGTCCGCTTCCCACAAAACAATCATCCAATTAGCCATGGTGATTATCGCCGTCTCTTTACTGCTCATGAGCCAAGTAGAAAACCCAGCGTATATCATTGTGCTGACATTCATCTTCGGGGCATTCAACGCGCTCAATAGAATCGCACGTACCAATTGGATGCACCACGCGGTGGCAATGAAACAGCGAGGAAGAGTGGATGGAGGGCTAGCCCTATTTGCCACACTCACACAAAGCCTAAGCTATGTGTTGATTGCGGTATTGGCGCAAGCAGATACCATTGTGTACGGTTTTATCATTGCAGGGATTGTGGTTCTAGCTGCTACATTTTGGATGAGTAAACTTGGTAAACAAATCAAACCTGAATGTACGTTGGCGAATCAATGTTAAGACGAATTATAAAGCTCAGGCTCACCAACAAAAAAGCCAACTCATCTTCACGAGTTGGCTTTGATAAAAACCGGATTGAGCTTAACCGCGTTACGCTAGCAACTTCTCAAGTACTTGGAATACACCGGCATCGACGTTACTTGGCGCGCTAAAACGTGCGATCTCTTTTAACTTGGGATGCGCGTTTTCCATCGCGTAAGAGTGGTAGCTCTCTTTAAGCATTTCCAAGTCATTCAGGTAATCACCAAAACTCATGGTCTGCTCGAAAGTGAAACCTAATGTGTTCTGGAGATGTTTAATTGCCGCCCCTTTCGACGCTTCAGCATGCATCACATCCAACCAAATTTTTGCACTCACAACCACTTGATAATTGTCACCAAACTTGGCATTGATGCTTGGGTTTACTTTCTCTTGTGAGCCGTCGAAATGGCAGATAGCCACCTTGATGAATTCATCTTCTACCGCCAGTAAATCTTCTACTTGCTCACGGCGATGGTAGTACTTAGAGATCTCTTCTAAAGCACGCTCATCTTTGGTTTCGATGTATGCCGACTTCTTACCACACAGCACCACATGTGCACCTTCAATAGCACGCGCTTCTTTAATGATCTCTTTGATGGCATCTGTATCTAGCAAGCAGCTGTAAAGTTCTTGGCCTTTGTGCATCACTAATGTGCCGTTTTCAGCAACAAACATCATGCGATCTTTAAGTGGAGCAAATGTCTCCATCAAGCTGTAGTACTGTCTACCCGATGCCGCAGCAAAAATGATGTTTTGAGCTTCTAAGCGCTCATAAAGATTGAAAAATTCCGGGTCTAATTTTCCGTGTTCATTAAGCAGAGTGCCGTCCATATCAGCAGCGATAAATTTGATGTTCTGTTGTGGCATTTCAGGGCTTACCTATAAGTAAAGATTAAAGTGTAAATTATGATTTTTCGTTATCTTGTGTAACGGTTCTGCGTTCGATTATATCGCTAGAATAGCCAGTGAATGCAATGCTTTTCGGTAGGCTTGTCTGTTTGAGTCTGACTTTGAATCAAGCTGACCAAATTCACCTCTTACAATAAGTCCTTCGATAAAAGTCATAACCGATTCACTGCGTAATTCGAGTATTGCAGTGTCGACTTCTTCATTACCTCTTAACACATCACGAATGCTATTTTTGAGCCAAACCTTGTGCTGTCGCGAGAGCATCGCAATGTCATCTTCAGACTCTTTAAATTCAGCCAGCGCGTGCATGAACATACAGCCTTTAAAGTCAGGTTGTTCAAACCATGCAAGGTGCCAATCTAACAGCGCATCGAGTTGGTTTTGTAATCCAGAAGTTGATGATAGTGCCGCTTCTAAACTCGATTCAAAACGCTGGTGACGCCTTTCCAACACAGCTTCAATCAACTTAGTTTTTGACCCAAAGTGACGGTACATCGATGTCTTAGAAACCTCGGCCTCATCTCGGATCCTATCTACACCAACGGCGGTATACCCAAATTGGTTAAACAAAGATTCGGCTACATCCAAGATCAGTTCTTTCTTACTCATGCCTATTACTCTTTCAAATCGGGAAAAATTTGATGCTGCTAAATTTACAGCGACTAAATTACCTGTTGTCAACAGTGTACAGATCTGTATTATTCAGCTCAATAGGTACAGATCTGTACACTTTGTATTTTTAATCTTGAAAGAGGTCAGTCGCGATGATGAAAAAACTAATCGGCGGGGGTGAACTTCCACCACGGGCAACGCTCAGTCAGTTAATAAGGGGATTTGTTGGTGGCACGGTAGGCATCTTGTTTTTATGTTTACTCGCAGAGCAATCTGAAATTCCTTGGTTGATGGCACCTTTTGGCGCGACTTGCGTTCTCTTGTTTGCCGTTCCAACATCACCTCTCGCTCAACCAAGGAACATCATCGCTGGTCATTTTATCTCTGCCGCGGTTGGGTTGATCGCACTTTATGGGTTTGGTGATTCTTATTTAGTAATGGCGATGGCGGTAGGCTCGGCAATCATGTTGATGCAATATTTCCGCGCTGTTCACCCGCCAGCAGGAGCTAACCCAATCGTCATCGCGTTAGCTGGCACATCGGCTGTGGATTGGACTTTCCTATTTACCCCAGTTTTGATTGGTAGCATCGCATTAGTTTGTGTAGGAGCGATGCTCAATAACACGTCAGCACAGCAAAAGTGGCCGCTATATTGGGTAGGGAAATCTTAAATCAATGTTAGAACTGGCCATTCCTATCAGACATTAAACAAATTAGCGTTGACCACTAAAAGAAATAAGCCTACTATTAATCGTCTTTTAACGATTAGCGTAAAGTGAGCCACTTAAGTATGACTACAACATGCCAAGTAACAGAAAGCTGTTCTCTTCCTCTTCCGCCAAGTAATGCCGAAGCAGAAAAAGAGATGGCTGCGTTAGCAAAAGCACTCGCGCATCCAGCGAGAATTCGCATACTTAGTATTTTATCCGCTTTAGAAAAGTCTGGCGGCTGCTTGAACAGTGATCTAGTTAGCGAATTAGGTTTAGCGCAATCAACTGTATCAGAGCACCTAAGAATCTTGAAAACCTCAGGTTTCATCACTGCTGAATCGATACCACCGAAGATGTGCTACCGCATTAATCGAGATAAGATTCAGCAATTTGAGACGCTAATCGATACCATTCTAAAATAGATTCATCGCGCTTAGTTTGTCGAATACAGAACAAACTAAGCGTATTTTTTTGTTTTTTAATATCGCTTTTCGACGATTAACGATATCAACTAAAGAGAAAATATCATGAAACCAAAGTTAGGTTTTCTAGATCGCTACTTAACACTGTGGATCTTTATTGCGATGGGGCTTGGTGTTCTGCTTGGCACCTTGTTCCCACAGATCGAACAGTGGAATGAATCGATGTCGGTTGGTACTACCAACATTCCACTTGCGATTGGCCTTATCTTAATGATGTACCCACCTCTGGCTAAGGTTGACTACAACCTGTTAGGCACCGTGGTCAAAGATAAGAAAGCCATCAAGCTATCTTTAATCATGAACTGGTTAGTTGGCCCAATTCTAATGTTCGTGCTGGCACTGACGTTCTTGGGTGACCACCCTGGTTACATGGTGGGTGTCATTCTGATTGGTCTTGCTCGCTGTGTGGCGATGGTTCTGGTTTGGAACGATATCGGCGGCGGTAACAAAGAGTACGGCGCAGCATTGGTTGCATTGAATAGCGCATTCCAAGTGGTGAGCTACAGCTTTATGGCGTGGTTATTCATCAGCGTTCTACCACCTGTATTCGGTTACGAAGGCATGATGGTTGATATCTCGATGATCGATATTGCACACAGTGTACTTATCTACCTAGGTATCCCATTCCTAGCGGGCTTCTTAAGCCGCAAAATCCTTGTGTCGATGAAAGGCGAGCAATGGTACAACGATGTGTTTATTCCACGCACCTCTCCAATCACACTGATTGCACTACTAGCCACTATCGTTCTAATGTTCAGCCTAAAAGGCGAGATGATTGTAGAACTGCCAATGGACGTATTGCTGATTGCGGTTCCACTGACTATCTACTTCACAGCGATGTTCTTCATCAGCTTCTTCATTGGTAAGAAGATGGGTATTGAATACGACAAGAACGCATCAATTGCATTCACAGCGACAGGTAACAACTTTGAGTTAGCCATTGCCGTAGCAATCTCTGTATTCGGTATCAACTCAGACCAAGCGTTTGCAGGCGTTATCGGTCCACTGATTGAAGTACCAGTACTGATTTACCTAGTGAACGTTGCGCTTAAGATGAAAGACAAGTACTACAACGGTCAAACCGTTAAAGCTAGCATCTAGCATCTAGCACTAACAAAAAACTGCATCACATAAAACAGAAAGGCTCACACGTTAAACGGTGAGCCTTTTCTTTATTCAGTTTCGTCCAGTTTACGTTTCGTCCAATAAGCCTTTCAGGGCCTGTTCAAGCCAAAGTAATGCAGGACCTTTCGAGCGTGTTTTAGACAAAACAAGATCAACGGGTGGCGACCATGTTTTGTGATCGAATGAGACATTAATCTCTACTAAACGTTGCTTATCCAACTCCTCTTCGACAAGGTGTTTGGGTAAATAAGCCCAACCAATATCACTGCCGAGCACCACCTCTTTGATAACAATAAAGCTGTTTGACCACCATACCTTTCCGGCAATCAGCGGAAACTGATCCATCACCTTACCTTTGTCTCCCCTCAACATTAACTGACGATGCGGAAGTAAGTCAGAGAGTTTCGCAACACCTGTTTTTGCGAGCGCATGACTTGGGTGACACACAGCAATAAACGGTAAGTGACCGATAAAACATGGCTCAGATCCGACGTCAAAAGCCAAGTTGGTAAACATTAATCCAATGTCAGCCCTCTCTTCGATAATCAACGGATTAACCTCTGTTGTGGTACACGCCACCAGTTCAACTTCAGTCGCAGGGAACTGTTTACTAAACTCACTTAGGATTTTAGATAGGTTCGGGACCAATAATGAATCATCTAATGCAATTTTAATGAGTCCTTCTTCACCGCTCCCCATCGCATTAACCGTCACATTCAGGTCTTCAACCTGAAGCACGATTGCTTTGACCTGTTTAAATAACTGCTCGCCCGCTTTGGTTAGTGAGGGCTTTCGAGTCGAACGATCAAAAAGCTTAACATTAAAATCTATTTCAAGATTACTGATGCCTTGGCTCACCGCCGATTGCACTTTTCCAAGTTGGCGAGCACTTGCAGAAAATGACCCTAATTCAACGGCATACACAAACATTTTTAGCTGTTCAATGTTGTACATTCGGTATCTCCCAACACTTGCTATCACCATATTTGATGATAACTATCTTTATATTATCACTTAAATAGATATTATCTAAACAAGTCATTAGCTCATAGAGGCTAGAAAATATAAAGAGAGTAAAAGATGTCACATAAAGAACGCATGTTACACATGGTGCTATTTGAATTAGCAGCTTTGATTTTGATGGCAGGGCTTGCAACTTACATAACTGGGGATGGCGCGGGGAAAATGGCAGGATTGGCACTCGCTATGTCTTTAATCGCAATGGCTTGGAACTATGTTTACAACTACGGCTACGACAAGGTATTCGGAGCAGACCGCAGTAAACGAACCAAGAAAACACGCGTACTACATGGACTAGGTTTCGAACTTGGCTTGATGACAGTAACTCTACCTGTCTTGATGTGGGTCCTGCAGCTCAATTTCTTAACTGTACTGATCATGGACATTGGCCTAGTGGTTTTCTTCGTGTTGTATGCAATTGGCTTTAACTGGGTGTATGACTCGGTTCGGGATTACTTTGTCGCTCAAGGAAAAGTCCGTGCACTAAGTTAATCAACCATTCGATCGCTCATGCTTAGTTCTTGAATGCTCAAGTGATTAACTGCTTAATGCTTAATGCTTAGAAAAGAAAACCAAAAAAACGAACTACCAAACCACATCGGGTTTGGTAGTTTATTCATTTAGACAATATCACCTTGTTTGTTAACGCTTTTCTAACATATTGAGAACGCTACAAAGTCCACAAAATTTCAGTTTAATAATCCACCATCCACGAAGTACCGTCACAAATCCCAACAGAAGGCTCCTCGTACCAGTTGTGCATTCACTTACATACAGGTAGTTTTAGCGACCACGGAACATATCAATTCAAGCAATGACGTTCATGCGAGCTTCTTTTTCGAACAAAAGTGTTCGGATTAACATTTCAAGTGACTTTAATTAACAAATTTATGCTCAAACGCTCACTTTTAATGTTCGTTTGTTTTCGAGTTCGCAAATATATGCACAATGCACGTGCTAGATAAGCAAAAACTAACAAGGACTCGAACATGACAACAAACAAACACCCTTCTTTATTCGGGCAATGCCTAGCCGAATTTATCGGTACAGGCTTGCTCATATTCTTTGGCGTTGGCTGTGTGGCGGCACTGGTATTAACTGGTGCAACATTCGGACAATGGGAAGTCAGCATTATTTGGGGCTTCGGCGTAGCAATCGCCATTTACTGTACAGCTGGCGTTTCTGGCGCTCATATCAACCCTGCAGTGACTATTGCCTTAGCAATGTTCCACGGTTTTGATAAAGCGAAAGTTGTGCCTTACATCATTTCTCAGCTACTTGGTGCATTCTGCTCTGCGGCATTGGTTTACAGCCTGTACAGTAACCTATTCACCGACTACGAAATTGCACACAACTTCGTACGTAGCAGCCAAGATGCACTATCAACAGCCGGTATTTTCTCAACATACCCACATGCTTCACTTTCTTTCTTTGGCGCTTTTGCTGTGGAATTTGTGATTACTGCTGTTTTGATGTTCGCTATCTTAGCGTTAGGTGATGAGAACAACGGCGCATCACGCGGCGCAATGAACCCTCTACTAATTGGTGTACTGATCGCGGTTATCGGTGGTTCTTTAGGTCCACTAACTGGTTTTGCAATGAACCCTGCTCGTGACTTTGGACCAAAACTGTTTGCTTACTTTGCAGGCTGGGATTTCGCACTAACAGGTGCTCGTGATATCCCTTACTTCATCGTACCAATCCTTGCTCCAATTGCTGGTGCCTGTTTTGGTGGTTGGTTATACCCACGAGTTATCGGTGCTTACCTGCCAATTGAAGGCCAAGGCTGCACCATTCCAAACCAATGTGATACAGAAGAAGCTGAACAAGCTCAAGCTTAATCCCTAAGCGCCCCTACATTTACTAAAATATAAATAACAAGACAAAAAGGATTCTTACCATGACCGAGCAAAAATACATTGTTGCCCTAGACCAAGGCACCACAAGTTCTCGCGCTGTAATCCTCGATCACGATGCAAACATCGTTAGCTCTTCTCAAAGAGAATTCACTCAGATTTACCCGAAAGCGGGTTGGGTTGAACACGATCCAATGGAAATCTGGGCAACTCAAAGCTCTACATTGGTTGAAGCACTTGCTAAAGCCGGCATCCGCAGCGATGAGCTAGCGGGTATTGGTATCACTAACCAACGTGAAACCACCATTGTTTGGAACAAAGAAACAGGCAAACCGGTTTATAACGCAATCGTATGGCAGTGTCGCCGTACAGCAGACATCTGTGAAGACCTAAAAGCGCGTGGCCTAGAAGACTACGTACGTGACAATACTGGCTTAGTCCTTGACCCGTATTTCTCAGGTACAAAAGTAAAATGGATTCTAGACAACGTTGAAGGCGCTCGCGAAGACGCTGAAGCTGGCAAACTACTGTTTGGTACGGTTGATACTTGGTTGGTTTGGAAGATGACTCAAGGACGTGTTCACGTTACGGATTACACCAATGCGTCACGTACTATGTTATTTAACATCAACGACCTATGCTGGGATAACAAACTGCTAGACGAAATGGGTATTCCAGCGTCAATGATGCCTGAAGTAAAACGTTCTTCAGAAGTTTACGGCCAAACGAACCTTGGTGGTAAAGGTGGTACTCGTATTCCAATCGCAGGTATTGCAGGCGACCAACAAGCCGCTCTTTACGGTCAAATGTGTGTAGAAGCAGGCCAAGCTAAGAACACTTACGGCACAGGTTGTTTCCTTCTAATGAACACCGGCCAAGAGAAAGTCACATCTAAGAACGGCCTGTTAACAACACTAGCATGTGGCCCTAACGGCGAACCAGCTTACGCACTTGAAGGTGCGGTATTTATGGGCGGCGCATCAATCCAATGGCTACGTGATGAAATGAAGCTACTGGCTGGCGCAGAAGATTCTGAGTACTTTGCAACGAAAGTAGACTCGTCAAATGGTGTGTATGTTGTTCCTGCCTTTACTGGTCTTGGCGCGCCATACTGGGACGCTTATGCTCGTGGTACGATTGTTGGCCTGACTCGTGGTGTGAACTCGAACCACATCATTCGTGCAACGCTGGAAGGCATTGCTTACCAAACTCGCGACGTATTAGACGCAATGCAAGCTGACTCTGGTATTAAGCTAGCCAACCTACGTGTTGATGGGGGCGCAGTAGCAAACAACTTCCTAATGCAATTCCAATCAGACGTATTGGATACTGAAGTTCACCGTCCTGAAGTAACAGAAGTAACGGCATTGGGTGCTGCTTACCTTGCGGGTCTAGCGGTTGGTTTCTGGGGCAGTATTGATGAGCTTCAAGATAAAGCCGTACTAAACCGTACGTTTATGCCACATCACGACGAAGAAAAACGCAACCGCCGTTACAAAGGTTGGAAACGCGCAATCAAGTGTGCGCAAGTTTGGTCTGAGCTTCACAATGAAGACGAAGGTGAAGACTAGTCCAAATGCCCAGACTAAAACTAAGATACGAATAAACCGGTTATTCGAGTCTCAGTGAACGAAACCAAAAAGAGCACAATCTTGTGCTCTTTTTTGCGTTTCAGTGGTTATTTCTACATTTTGAGCTTCGTTTTTGCGGTTTAGACATGATTCCTTACCATCATTACTTCTCTCTGAGTATCAATTCGAGCACAATAGCGCGAGGTGATATTTAGAATTAAGTGCGCTAAAACACAGCAGCGTGCAGGGAGTGGTAAGTAAAGTGAAGCAAATACCAAGACACCAGCAGATAGTCGACCTGGTTAAAACACAAGGGTATGTGAGTACCGAAGAGTTGGTAGAGAAGTTTGATGTAAGTCCTCAAACCATCAGACGTGACCTAAATGAGCTCGCTGACAGCAACAAAATTCGTCGCTATCATGGCGGTGCAACCATTCCTTTAAGCTCAGAAAACACCTCTTACAACACGCGTAAAGCACTTAACTTTAACGAAAAAGACGTAATTGCGGATGAATTGGTTAAGCACATTCCAGATGGCGCAACTCTATTCGTCGATATCGGAACTACACCAGAATCCGTTGCCCGAGCACTTAACAAAAACCACAAACAGTTACGAGTCGTGACCAACAACATCAATGTAGCAAGTATCCTTCTGCCGAACCCTGAGATTAAGGTTATCTTGGCGGGTGGCGAAGTACGAAACCGCGATGGTGGTATTGTCGGTGAAGCGACACTCGATTTTGTAAAGCAGTTCCGTCTCGACTTCGGTATCTTGGGAATCAGCGGCATCGACTTTGATGGTTCACTGCTTGACTTTGATTATCATGAAGTTCGCGTAAAACAAGCGATTATCGATAATAGCCGCAGTATTTTCTTAGCGGTCGATCACAGTAAATTTGGCCGTAACGCGATGGTTAAGCTTGGTAACATATCTCAAGCGCACATGGTATTTACCAACAAGCAACCACCAGAAGAGATTCTCAACATCCTTAAAGACTCTGCAATACCATTAGAAGTGATCGATACCGCTCGTCCTATGAGCGTATAAATCAAAAAATAACTCAGTGACGCCACTTTCTTAAATGAATCACGATTCTTTATAGAAAAGTTAATAAAGTAAAACTTGCTCGTTGTCACTGTCGCTTCTATGCTCGAATTAGACTTATTTGAACCTCTGCTTTCATAAGCAGAGGTTTTTTTATGCACAAATCACATAAAACGCTCATAAACGAAAATAATAAATGACCGCAAACGAAAGTTAATATAGGATTCAATTATGTTCTAAAATGCTCGTTCGCTCAGCAAGAGGTCAAAATCATGAGTGCTCAACAAAATAATTCAAAAAATAGTACATCTTCCACTTTAGACTTGATCGTGATCGGCGGCGGCATCAATGGTGCGGGCATCGCGGCAGATGCGGCAGGTCGAGGTCTTAACGTTGGTTTATACGAGGCGAATGATTTTGCTTCTGCTACGTCATCGGCGAGCTCAAAGCTAATTCACGGTGGCTTGCGTTACCTTGAACATTACGAGTTTCGTTTGGTTTCGGAAGCACTTGCTGAGCGTGAAGTTCTGCTAAGAAAAGCACCTCACGTTGCACAACCAATGCGCTTCCGTTTACCTCATCGACCATTTTTGCGCCCAGCTTGGATGATTCGCTGTGGCCTATTCCTTTACGATAACTTGGGTAAACGCACCACGCTTCCAGGAAGTAAGACAGTCAACTTAGCAAAATCAGGTCTATTGAAACCAGAAATGAAGACGGGCTTCGAATACTCAGATTGTTGGGTTGATGATGCGCGTATGGTATTGCTCAACGTTCTAGCGGCTAAAGAGAATAACGCAGAAGTGCGTAACTATTGCCGAGTTGAAAAAGCGCATCGTGAAGGTGGAATCTGGCATGTAACGATCCACGACGTAATGACGGATCAACGTTTCGAGCGCAAAGCGAAAGCGCTAGTGAACGCTGCCGGCCCTTGGGTTAAGCAATTCTTTGATGACGGGCTAAAACAGGCTTCTCCTCGAAATATTCGTTTGATTAAAGGCTCGCACATTGTCGTGCCACGCATTCATGACGAACCACAAGCCTACATTCTGCAGAACAAAGATAATCGCATTGTGTTTATGATCCCTTACCTAGATAAGTTCTCGATCATTGGCACTACCGATCTTGAGTACAAAGGCGACCCACGTAAAGTAGAGATTAACGATGAAGAAGTGGATTACCTAATTGATATTGTTAACCAGCACTTCGTACAACAGTTAGCGCGTGAAGATGTAGTTTGGACTTACAGTGGCGTAAGACCGCTTTGTGATGATGAATCGGATTCACCACAAGCGATCACTCGTGACTACACACTGGAATTAGATGCCGAGCTAGACCAAGCGCCACTACTTTCGATCTTCGGCGGCAAACTAACCACCTACCGTAAGCTAGGTGAAGCGGCGCTTAAGAAACTCAACCCTTACCTAACCAACATGGGCGCTCCGTGGACGGCTAACGATACCCTGCCAGGTGGTAACTTCAGCTGCAGCAGAGAACAGCTCGCTAAGATGATCCACACCAAGTACCCTTGGATATCAGAAGCACTGTTACTACGTTATGTGACTCAATTTGGTACTTACACTTGGAAGCTGCTGGAAGGTGCAACGAGCGAAGCTGATCTTGGTATCCAATTCTCAAGCGAAGCACACGGCGTTTATCAAGCTGAGATCGATTACTTGATCAATGAAGAGATGGCACTAACAGACGAAGACATTTTATGGCGCAGAACCAAGCTTGGTCTGTACTTAAGTGAAACAGAGCAGCATGCAGTTTCTAGCTACTTAAAAGAGAACCTTGAAAGCACTGTGGTGAACTTTTCTCAAGTCGGTTAGTTCTTCTAGCAAAACCATCTGCTCCTGAATATAAATAATGACAAAGCTTAGCGCTCCCCACGCTAAGCTTTTTTATTGTCTACTATTCCGATCTAAGAGCTCGATCAGATAAACCTCTCGATTGATCGTCTCCTTCACACTGACTGAGGCTTTGTTCATTCCCCTATTTTCAACAAAAACTAAATAGTGTTTTATTAATCTGCTGGATTATCAACTTTACAAAAGGTTGCTATTCTTTATCTCAACGAAACATTCAAAAACGCTCGCGATGTCAGCGCTTTAATAAGGAATCTATTCCATGCAAAAAGTTATCCTGATCACTGGCTCTACTGATGGTATCGGCTTCGAAACTGCAAAAGTACTCGTTCAACAAGGCCACCACGTTTTATTGCATGGACGTAACCCAAGCAAACTCAAAAACGTTGAGCAACAGCTTGTGGCGCTCTCGACTGAAGCGAAAATTCAAAGCTACGTAGCAGACTTATCGGTTCTGGCAGAGGTCGATACGTTGGCCGACGAAGTGATTGCTGAGCACGATAAGATTGATGTACTGATTAACAACGCTGGCGTGTTCAATACTCCGAACCCAATAACTAAAGACGGGTTAGATGTTCGTTTTGCAGTGAATACGGTTTCGCCTTATCACCTAACCAAACGTCTATTGCCATTGCTCGGTTCATCTAGCCGAGTGGTGAACCTATCTTCAGCGGCACAAGCGGCAGTAAGTATTGAAGCTCTCGAAGGGAAAAAAACGCTTTCTGATGGTGATGCTTACGCACAAAGCAAACTGGCGATCACCATGTGGACTCGTAAAATGGCAAAAGAATTAGGTTCAACAGGGCCGATGGTTGTTGCAGTAAACCCGGCTTCCTTATTAGGCAGCAAGATGGTGAAAGATGCGTACGGCATTGCAGGCGGCGACCTAAGCATTGGCTCTGATATTCTAGTTCGCGCCTCATTGTCTGACGAGTTCGCACAAGCTGGCGGTCAATACTTCGATAACGACAACAATACCTTTGCTAACCCACACCCAGATGCAATTTATGGTGATAAATCACAGCAAGTTGTCGCTAAAATTGATGAGATCATCGCGGCTACGCTTTCTTAATGACAGCTACGCTCAATTGATTTTCTGATTCTAAGCAAAAAGCCCTGTTTTTCTAATGCATTAGTTTAGAAACACAGGGCTTTTTCTCTAAATCTATCTGACTCTACTTTTGTTCCCAATATGGCGGGTTACCATAATACTCAGAGAAATAATCAATGAAGGCTCTCACCTTTGGTGCAATCAACCTTGAACTTGGGTACACCGCCCAAATCGCAGGTTCTGACGTTAAAGAGTAGTCTTCCAATATTTTAATCAATTGACCGTTTTTCAGTTGCTCATACGCACACCAATTTGATGTCACCGTGATACCCAACCCACCAATAGCAGCATCACGCAGGGCTTCTCCATTATCAGCCCTGAGCGATCCAGATGCCTTAATCGTTTTAGGCCCGTTTTCGGTATTGAAGGTCCAGTTTTCTAAGCCAATCAAACTAATACACTGGTGGTCATTAAGATCTTGAGGCTTGGCAGGATTGCCGTATTTGATTAGATAATCTGGCGATGCGCACACAACACGTTTGTCTCTTGCGAGCTTTCGAGCAATGAGTGTCGAATCTTTCAGTTCAGAGATGCGAATCGCGATATCGAAACCACCTTCCACAAGATCGACCATGGAGTCTGACAGTCTCAAATCGACTTTTAGACCAGGGTAACGATCGAGAAATCCAGGCAATGCAGGAACAAGATGCAAACGCCCAAAAGACGCAGAGGCCGTAACGCGCAATGTTCCGATTGGTGAATCACAGCCCACACCGACTGCCGACTTGGCAGCATCAACACTCGATAACACCTCTTCAGCGTGAGGTAAAAACGCTTCACCTTCTTCTGTTAAAGACACCTTACGAGTCGTTCGGTGTACCAGGCGAACACCTAAATTATCTTCAAGTTTACTGATGTGCGAACTAGCAACCGCAGGAGACAAACCAAGCTCCTGGCCAGCCATACTGATGTTATGTGTGGAAGCTAAACGAACAAATAACTTAAGGTGTTCAATATTCATATGATTACCAATAAAATCTTAAAAATCCTTTGTTAATAGACCACATTACTTGCCAAAAACATAGCAATGTAATATTTATGAACGTTTCATTTTGGCCATATTATTGAACTAAAAAAACTCCCGAAGGAGTTTAACAATTTTAAAACGATGTTATCTCGATCAACTAAGCTACTAAGCTACTAAGCTACTAAGCGAGCATGCAGCGCGTCTTTAAGTACAGAACGATCATGTTTTAGCTGGTGCATCGAACCGTCATCAATGGGTGAATCTTTCAGCTCAAGCTTACGAATCTCTTTATCAAGGTTGTCGTATGTCTTCATATCTTCAGCAAATCCATCGTCAGTTTTAACAAGCTCAGCAATTTTATCTTTCATTTCAGGAAATTCGTGAACAAGAGAATGATTTTCACCTAGCATAGAAACCTCTTAAGTTGAGTAAAGTGATTGGTATTAAAAACATTTCATTATTAACCTTAGCAAGTGGTTTAAATAACAAATGAGATCCAGTACACAGCATAGAATATAGACAATTCTGATTCAAAAATGTACAGCACCCATCCACAAAACAGATGGATTAGTTTTGAATAAAAGAAAACCTCACGTAATCGTAAGGCTTTAAAGAGGTCTTTCTAATAAGTGGATAGCTAAAGAGGTGTTTCCAAAAAGGAGCTAGCTACTACACCCTCTCGTATCTATTTTATTCATGTGATCATGTGATGATGTGTCAGAGCCCGTCGATTGGCATCCTGCCACGAATAACAGCGTCACAGATAAGATAAGCCATTTCATAATAAATCCTCTTTTGTTCATGACTGAAGCATAGTGCTTATTAGCTTAGATACCTCAGCCATTAACTAAAGTCTTACGCATAAATAAAGCCTTGGTTAATGAACAAAGTATCTTCTCATTAATTAACGACCTGCTTTTGTACAAAAAACTTTCACTCATCCGAATAAAAATTACACAAAAACGACAATAAAGGCTGCATTGAGGTCGAAACGAGGGTCTAAAAACTAGTTTCCAAGCGCTAAACGGACCGCTGCGTCTGCATGGACTGACGTGGTATCGAGCAAAGGAACATCAGTGTGTTGTTGCTGAATCAGCAGGGCGATTTCAGTACACCCTAGAATAACGGCCTCAGCACCTTGCTGGCTTAGCTTCTCTATAATTTGACGGTATACATCACGAGACTCTTCTTTTACTTCGCCTCGACACAACTCTTGGTAAATGATGTTGTGCACTTGTTCTCGGTCGCTTTCATCAGGAATCACAACACCGATACCGAATTTATTGACTAGGCGAGCTTTATAGAAATCTTGCTCCATTGTGAAAGCCGTACCTAATAACCCTACTTTTTTAACACCTTGTTCAAGCAGTATTTGCGCGGTGGTATCAGCGATATGAAGGATAGGAATAGTAATCTTTTCTTCTATCTCAGGTACGACCTTATGCATGGTATTGGTACAAATAAGGATAAAGTCCGCTCCGCCTTTCTCAACCGATAAAGCCGCGTCCGACAAGATGTTAGCCGTCTCTGACCAACGTCCTTGGTGTTGTAGCCTTTCGATTTCATCAAAGTTCACGCTGTACATGCAAATTTTTGCAGAGTTAAGGCCACCAAGATTGGCTTTAACACCTTCATTAATGGATTTATAGTAACTCATTGTCGACTCCCAACTCATTCCGCCGAGCAAACCGATCGTTTTCATATTCCTGTCCCTTTAGATTCCGACTAACCCGATTAAATCGTTATGCGTTGCAAATTTATAGTACGTTCTTGCTTAAAGCGAGCCCATAACACCTTACTCCTTTCAAACCATTCTTTCCAAACCATTGCTTTCAAACCGTTTATTCCAAAAACCTCCGTTCATAAAAAAGGCTCGAATTAAGAACCCGAGCCTTTGTTGCTTTTGACCAACCAAAGTTTTGGCGTTAGTACACCTCACACCAATCTGACTTCATATCGATCAGTGTCCAGTCATCTCTTGAGCTCGCTTCGTCTAATGCTTTGTCGAGTTGCCCAACATGAGACTCTCGGTCGTACTTCCACTCACGTTCGCCATCAGTGTGATGAACAATCATAGCCATTGAGTTTGGTTGGCTGGTTGCCCATTGCATCATCGCTTGATCTCCGTCTGAGTTCCCGACAGCTAGAATAGGCTTTTTACCTATAATATGCTGAATATTCGATACTTTTCCAGCTTTGTCATCGATGGTCAAAATGGAAGAGTCTTTAGTGACCGTCGGTTTACCATCGTTATAGTTGTAATTGTATTTAAGCGCGCTGCCGATAATCTGTTCAGAAGGAATGTTGTAAGCCTGAGGAGCCCATGCTCTCATAAAATCAACGCCTCCTCCCGATACAATGTAAGTTTTAAAGTCATGCTCTTGTAGGTAAATCAGCATCTCTTTCATTGGCTGGTAAGTCAGGTCTGTGTAAGCTTTATTGAAACGTGCATCTTTTGCTACCGCTAACCACTGCTCAACATCTTCTTGGTATTGCTCAACTGTCATGCCAGAATGTGTCGCTAAAATGATTTTGAGTAACCCTTCTTCACCACTGCCAAGAACGCTCTCAATATCCCCTTCTAGTACAAACTTAAACGGTACTTCCGTTTTCCATTCAGGATGCTCAGAAGCCAACTCTTTTACACGATCTAGTGCAAAGGCTAATTGGAAGTAGTAAGGCTGTTCTGACCAAAGCGTACCATCGTTATCGAACACAGCGATTCGATCTTCAATCGCCACAAACGCCTCGGACTCTGTTTGGGTGGCTTGCCCAACAAAATCTACGATAGCGGATTTGCTTTCACCATCCTTCCAAGAAGGCAGCAACAAAGGATCACAATCTTTAGCAAAAGATGAAAAGGAAAAGCTCGATAAAATCACAACTGACAAAAGGGATATTTTCTTCATAGCAACTACCATGTTGTTGAATTGATTATAGGGTTCACTTTCATTCATCCTAGTTTGTCTATCGCGATTTTCCACTTATGGATACTATAACCGATGTTTATGTTGCGATT
The DNA here is from genome assembly GCF_054960695.1 of Vibrio sp. PSi01. NCBI lineage: Bacteria > Pseudomonadati > Pseudomonadota > Gammaproteobacteria > Vibrionales > Vibrionaceae > Vibrio > Vibrio sp. PSi01. The sequence continues at coordinate 311,828 of NZ_JBHNYN010000002.1, read as the reverse complement.
TGAACAGCAGAAGTAATGCTTCAGCATTAAAATTTTCAGCTCACACAAGATTGCTTTGTGGTTTACCCCAACGACAAATCTCGTTATGGTGATTTGTCATATCATCATAAAACAAGGACTGCCTGAAAATTATGAACAGCACGATTGAGACCATTTTGGGGCACCGCTCCATTCGCCAGTACACGGGCCAACCAATAGAAAAGCAACAACTCGACATGATTGTTCAAGCAGGCCTTGCTGCATCGTCGTCGAGCTTACTACAGGCTGTTTCCATCATTAGAGTCACAGACAACGAGAAGCGCAAGCTGCTAGCGGAATACGCAGGTAACCAAGCTTACGTAGAAAATGCAGCCGAGTTTTTGGTGTTCTGTATCGACTATCAACGTCACGCTAAAATTAACCCTGAAGTGAAAACCGACTTTACTGAGCTGACTCTGATTGGTGCAGTCGACTCTGGCATCATGGCGCAAAACTGCATGTTGGCTGCAGAGTCTCTAGGTTTGGGTGGTGTATATATCGGTGGACTGCGTAACAGCGCACAACAAGTCGATGAACTGTTAGAACTACCACAACACACCGCCGTGTTGTTCGGGATGTGTTTAGGTCACCCGGCACAGCAACCAGAGGTTAAGCCTCGCCTTCCTGCTCACGTAGTAATGCACGAAAACCAATACCAACCGCTAAGCCTAGACGAAATTGCCAGCTACGATGATTCGATGCAGAGCTACTACGCAAGCCGTTCAAGTAACCAAAAGCAGAGCAGTTGGTCACAACAGATCACACAAAAGTTATCTGGTGAGTCTCGACCACACATCCTTCCTTACTTGAACAGTAAAGGACTGACCAAGCGATAAACTGCTCACACTCGATATTCAGAAAGCACAATAAAAAATGTCAGCGCAATATACGCTGACATTTTTTTGTTTATACGGTACTGGTTTTGCTACAGATATTTCTCAATCGGTAGCAATTGTAGAAAACCGGATTGCATTCTTTCCCACTTACCTGTCTCAGGTTCGCTGTCCCAACTTTGCTCACCGGAATACCAATACACATCACCGTCTTCCAGTTCTAGGCGCCAGCTATTATCTTCATTCATTGCTTGTTCAATGGTTTCTGCTAGTTTTTCGGCAATGACTTTATTTTCGATGATTAAAACCGATTCCGTGTTGAGATACGTAGAGCGCAAATTGAAGTTAAATGATCCAATGCTCGCAATACTACGGTCAAATACTACCGATTTAGCATGTAAGCCATAGGCCGTCTCCGGAGCACATTTAGACACATCTTGGGTAGATGCTTCACAAAGATTAGATTCTGGTTTTAGCTCAAACAGGTCGATACCATGATCTAACATGTCGTAGCGGCGACCCGCATAAGCAGAATGATTAGTCACCAGATCATTAGACGCCATAGAATTGGTAAGCGCCTTTATTTCAACGTTGTTGCTACTCAGAGATTGCCACTCATCAAGTTGTCCATCATCAAACACTAGGTAGGCAGACTCTAGCAAGATTTCGTGTTCAGACTTACGTGCTAGATCCGCAAGTAACACAGCCGTTGCTTTAGGTAAATTAGTATCATCTGAGTCGATAGGGACTGGGGGATCGTAAACAAAACGGGCATTGACCCAAGTCATTTGACTCAAGACACTTTTTAACAATTCAGTGCTCGATTTACCGTCTTCTGGCAATTTAGGGTAGTTCAGATAATGCGGAGCAGCGATGTCGTTCATCAATGAAATATCAGGCTGTTCTTCACCACCTAACATATCAACAGGGTAAGACCAACGGCTATTCCAATACTCAATAAAACTCGCTTGGATAGTGGTTACCACAGAGCCCATGACCATCACGTCGCGATCTCGAAAATTGATTTCGTCAGAGAGGTCAAAATATTCATCGCCGATATTACGCCCACCAACGACAGACAAAGTGCTATCTACAGTAAACGACTTGTTATGCATGCGACGGTTTAACCGAGAAAAGTCCCCCAAAAAACTCAACCATTTGCTGAAGCCACGACGTGTTGGCGTTGGATTAAAGATGCGAATCTCAATGTTAGGATGCGCATCCAATGCCGATAACAAACCTTCACGTTCATTGAGGTTAATATCATCAAGCATCACTCGAACTTTAACACCACGGTCAGCAGCGGCTAACAAACGACTGGCTAGGTAGCTACCCGATTCATCAGAATTCCAAATGTAGTATTGAATATCGATGGTATGTTCAGCCGATTCAACCAGTGCCAATCGCTGAGCTAGCGCATCCCAGCCAGATTCTTGTAAGCTAACGGCCGTCGTTCCTTGCTCAACAGACTCAGGTTGATAATCCGCAGCTAAGACCGACAAGACACTGGATGAGGGGAAGGTTTGCGGTTCTGTTGGATGATCAATGCCTTCAGGGAGAGAAGAGCACCCACCTAGAATAGCAATTAAAATTAGGGTTAAACTAATGCGTTGGAGCACGGGCATGTATTGAACTTCCTTTCAACGATGGCTTTCAGGGTGCGCAGCCATTCCTATTTACCTATTGATTATTGCTGCTATTACCTGAAATTTATAGGTAATTATCAAGGATAAATTGAAAGCCCAGCAATTAAAGCAACAAATCACTTCAAATGAGTCAGCCCTAAACAGTATAAGCCTAGTGGTTTTTCGACCATTTCGACGGTAATTTCAGTTCTGTCTTGATTACAGTTCAGTGCTAAAGCGTAGCCATGCAAATAGTCCACTAGCAAATGGAGCGCATTTTCAGTTTGCTCTGAGGTCAGATTTAAAGGGTGTACTACTGCTTCAAAACGTTCGCTAAACACTTCTACAGGACCAAGAGGTTTCATTGTCAATAAGGTTTCTAACAACCCTCGATACTCATTCAACACCGGAAACATTGTTCACGCTACATAACGTTTATCGTCCCTACACAAGCCTCCCCTAAAGTAGTACCCTTTATCATATTTCATCCTTAATGGTATCTGGATCTCATGAAGCTTTTAGTCGATCGAACAGGCGAACAATTTTTAGAAATTCTAAATGAATCTGGAGATACACTAACGGTTCAATTCATTAGCAACGAAGGTAATCGTAAGGGTAAGCCGTTCCAAGATAACTTAAGTGGATTATTCCTCACGGGGTGGAAGCCGCGCACCACTTCAACCGCCATCGGATTAGAACGCTTTAAGCAAGGCAAGCTTGAAGATCCCAAAGTGAGTTTCGCATTGCACCAACTCTATCCACTGGGTCGAGACGTAAAATTACCTTCCGGTGATATCGCTACAGTCGCAAGTTACGCCAATACTCATAGCGATGGTTACTATATGTTTGTGCGCCTCAACGATGAGTTAACACGACTCAAGATTACGCCCGATTGGGAACTGCAACCTTCCGCTCAAAGATTGGCTCTGCCATATTACCCAGCCCCAAGAACCAAGGAAGAGCTCGACAACATTGATGACTTTGATGCGTGGGCGGGCGGTTTTTAAACACTTTTTACCTACGCCTGGTAGCACATAACCCCAGGTTATTATCAATTTATTTTTGAAAATAATTCAAATGTGGCGCTGTTTATCGTTTCAAATATTCCTACTATTATTTATCCATCGATACAGACTGTAGCTCAATGAACAAAGAGTGGCGCTGTAAACACAGACAACTCACCATTTCGGTGAAAAGTAATATAGGTACGAACATGACTCAACTAACTATCGTCGCAAACATCGTCGCTAACGAAGACAAAATCGAATTGGTTAAAGCCGAGCTATTAAAACTGATTGATATAACTCGTACGGAAGAAGGTTGCATCAACTACGACCTTCACCAAGACAATGAAAACCCAGCGCATTTCACTTTCTATGAAAACTGGACGTCTCGTGAACTGTGGCAACAGCACATGGGTAATGCCCATCTTGCTGAGTACATGGCAGCAACGGAAGGTTGTGTTGCGTCATTCACGCTCAATGAAATGACTAAAATCGCTTAAATACTGATTCCAAGTTATCTGCTACTGGATAACACGCTTACAATCAATTGATTTTGATTTAAAAGCCCCGCTGCACGTCAGCGGGGCTTTTTCATTTAAGCGTATATCGTCGTCAATCAGCCTTAGTTAGAGCTTTAACCTTGGCTGTATAAAATCAATAAACGCCGAGATACGCTTAGAGACGGATGACGACTTATAGTAAACCGCATTCACTCGCTCTCGATCTGTGTTGGCAAGTTTGTCTTGCTCCAAAATAGGGACTAGGCGCCCTGCTGCTATATCGTCCTGCACCATAAAACCCGATAAACAAGCAATCCCATTTCCAGCTAATGCCAGTTGACGCACGATTTCACCATTACTGGCTGTTACAGTAGGCGGGATATAACTTTGGTTTGGCAAAGGCCAGTGATTAAGCACTTTGTTTCCTGCAAATCCCACAACTTGATGCGAACTCAAATCTTCAGGTTTGGTGGGCAACCCACGCTTAGCGAGATAATCAGGCGACGCTACAATATGAAGCAAACTTTTCCCTAACGGACGGGCGTGCAGTGTTGAATCGGACAACTTACCGATTCGAATCGCAACATCAGTTCTCTTTTCCAGAAGATCAACGAAGCCCTCGTTGGAAGTGAGTTCCAATTCAATATCTGGGTAAGCCTCTTTAAATGACTGCACCAAAGGCACTAGCTGATGGAATACGAATGGACTGGCGGCATCAACTCTTAAACGACCTTTTGGCAACTCACCGCGCGACACAATTTCTTCTTCTGCGCTCTGGATCACCTGTAACCCCAACCTTACTGAATCAACAAACTGCCGCCCTTCCTCTGTCAATTCCACTCGTCTCGTTGTTCGGTTGAATATTGAGACGCCGAGTTGCGACTCAACCTTACTCACCGAACGAGACACCTTGGCAACCTGTACATCCAACGCCTCTGCCGCCGCAGAAAAGCCACCAGCATCGACGACGGTGAGTACCATTTCTAAATCATCTGAACGGGTTAGCATGATGCTCCTTCACTACTTTCATGTTGTTTAATGTCCTCTCGTTTGTGCTCATCACAGCTCAAATCATCTGTGTCTTTTCGATCTTATTAACTTAATCCAATGATCGGCTAACTCTCTAATTATTGCAAATAACACAAAGGTTATTTGTTAATGATGACATTTTTAACAAATATATTTTACTAGATAATCCCCGCCATCAGACGAAGCGCTCTTATCGCAGTAGCAAGCTGCCCCATGTTATCGCGCTCAATAATCAACACAGAACAGTCAGAGAGATGATTATGCCACTAGCACTATTTGCATTGACGCTCAGCGCCTTTGCCATCGGAACCACAGAATTTGTCATCGTGGGTTTGATCCCCACGATGGCGAGCGACTTGAATGTATCTTTGCCATCAGCAGGCCTATTAGTCAGTTTATATGCACTTGGTGTTGCCATTGGCGCGCCAGTATTAACGGCGTTGACCGGAAAATGGAACCGTAAGCTGGTACTGCTAGGCGTGATGGCCTTGTTTGTCGTCGGCAACTTACTGGCATGGCAAGCACCAGGCTACAACACATTGATCGCTGCTCGTATTTTGACAGGCCTTGCCCATGGTGTGTTCTTCTCGATTGGATCAACCATCGCGACCGGTTTAGTTTCAAAAGATAAAGCAGCCAGTGCCATTGCGATCATGTTTACGGGTTTAACTGTTGCATTGGTAACCGGTGTACCACTGGGCACCTACATCGGCCAAACTTTTGGTTGGCAAGCGACCTTCTTGATCGTTGCTATTCTTGGCCTGGTAGCCCTTATTGGAAGCGCCTTCTTAGTTCCAAACAACCTTAAACAACCGCCAACCGCTAAGATTTCAACGCAATTAAAGGTTCTAACTCAGCCTAGATTACTGTTGGTTTACGCCATCACAGCACTCGGTTACGGCGGTACATTCACAGCCTTTACCTTTCTCGCTCCAATACTAGAAAACGTATCAGGGTTTGATTCAAGTTCTATCAGTTTAATCATGCTCGTTTACGGTGTATCAGTCGCGGTTGGTAACATCTGGGGCGGTAAGATGGCCGACAAAATGGGCCCAATAAAAGCACTGACCGTTATATTCTCTGGCTTAGCGTCAGTACTGGTAATCTTCAACTTTACCGCGGTAAACCCTTATGCATCGGTCGCAACCATACTTGTGTGGGGTGCATTTGCTTTCGGTAACGTTCCGGGACTACAGGTTTATGTAGTGAAACTGGCTGAGAAATACACACCTGACGCAGTCGATGTGGCATCAGGGCTCAACATTGCAGCTTTCAACGTAGGTATTGCATTAGGCTCATGGGGAGGTGGTTTGATTGTCGCAAAATCTGGATTAATGAACACACCTTGGATTGGGGCTATGATTGTCTTAATCGCGCTAGTGTTGACCCGAATTAGTGGTGCTCTAGACAATAAAAAACCAGCATTCCAAGCGACGAACCAATAACTCTAACCAAATAGCAACGATGAAATCTTACATCGTTGCTATTTTCTATCTTGTCTTATCGCAAATAAGAATCGAACAACATAAATAACACATCCTCGATTGAATTAAATTAAGAGATTATTAATTATAATTTGAGTAATAATTTATTATGAATCTTTTTTTGAATTTAAATACCCTTCCATATCGCCCTTCTAATATTGATTCAAATCAATTAATTGCTCAATAAGCATCCATTATTATAAAAAGTGGATTGTTTGTGGATTACTTCACCCAATTGGGTGATGATAAACCTATCATTTAATGACTAATATCAACCTTAGATAAACTCAAATGAAGCACCAAAATATATTCGAGTTATCGCTTGCAATAGGTTAAATGGATTGAGTTATGCAGATATCAGAATTGAAGATTCCACTAGAAAATGGACTTAATAAATCCCCGTCTGAATTCGAAGAAGCGATAAGAAATGGATTAACTACACTTGGAATTGAGCATGTCACATTAGTTATCTCATCAAAACCAGACTTCCCAGCCTTCAAATATATTGATGGTTTGTCAGATGGAGTCTCGCTGACAGAGGTAATCACAGACAATCTAGATGATTATCTCATGTTGATTTCAAAGAGCCGTAAAGGAAAAATTCATCACAAGCTAGATGACATAATGGACAATAGAATATTGGGTCATGACAAGCTCCCTGTCGCCCAAGATTATCTGAATTTCTATAGTATTTCTGAAAATCTACTTTACGAACATGGAATATCAATAATGTTTCATAGTGTCGATGAACTCCGGATTGATGAATTACGCCAGTTAAAATCAATATGTGACATTGCCATCGCTTGGGCAAATTCATGGGTCGCCCACCGTACTATGGTCTCACATTGGCGTAAATATTCTGAGCCAAAAACGGCCAACACGAGCCCGTCTTTGACTAAGTCAGAACTTGATGTGCTTGATCTACTGACTAAAGGATTGAACGGTACTGAGATCGCACAAACCCGTGATGTATCAAAAGAAACGGTTCGCAGTCAGATCAAGAGTATCCTGCACAAAACACAATGTAAAAACCAAAACCAACTGATCTCTCGATTTGGACAAGGGCAGTGGCTCATCAGCCCACCAATACGCTCTGCTTACACCTAATTCGCTTCTGCCGCCAAGGAAGGCTCAAAGTATGCAAAATAATCGACCAGCACCTTACACATGCTTGATCACTCGCAGCAACACCTTGTCGCGAGTGATCAGAGATTTATTGAAACTTTCTTTCCCACTCAATCAATTTCAAGTTATCGAATCTTATTCTGAACTTGACCCTGAGTATAAAGGCGTTGTGCTTTTAGACAGAAGTACGATACCGATGCCAGACAAGTGTGGTGTTTCAATTATCAATAGAAAAGATAAGTGGATCGCCATCAATATTAAATGCAGCGCTTGTTACGATTACCTAAAATTTGGCTTTTTTGGCCAAATAGAAGTGAATCATTTTGAATTTATTCCAAAAGCCATTAAATCTGTTCAAGAGGGAGAGCTTTGGTTCCCTAGACATATTATGGAAAGCTTTATTATTGACCTTTGTATCAGTAGCGTTTCTAAGAAATCCTATTCCATCACAGAAAAAGTAACATCAAAGTTTTTTTTAACAAAGAAAGAGCAAAGAGTCTTTGAATTAATGATTCAAGGTTTTTCAAACATACAAATAGCAAACGACACAAATGTCAGTATAAACACAGTAAAAACACACGCTTACAATGTGATGTCCAAGTTGAATGTACATTCTCGACATGAACTATTTGCTAAAGCTCATGAATTAACCGTTTAAAATTAGCACTCTTTTCATACTTATTTATTCAATATATCACCCCTCGTTGCGAGGTGTATTTTTTAAATCCTAATTACTATGTATTTGTTGTCGGGAATAACAAGAGTAATGAGGGAATAATTATGAAAAAATTAATATTAGCGGTAGCAGTAGCCGGTGTGATGTTCAGTGTAAATAGTTTCGCTGTTGGTGGTGGTCCAGGTGGAACCAAGTTAGAAGCTAATGTGGTTCAATTTGGAGGAGCAACCAATGCTCTTCTGACCAATGCAACGAACACTGATGGCGCACACATTCGCATGGAAGGCACGATTCCACAACGTTGTGTGCTCAACTTGAAATCAGCACAAGCCGGAGAGTTTGTTAATGGTGATATCCACCTAACGAACATGCTGGCAGATAGCAAAAATTTGGTCTCAGGGCTAACAGCCAGTAAACCAATTGCAAGTCTTCGTGCCTGGTGTAACTACGGGAAATCAATGGAAGTCGATATGACTGCCACACCTTTCAAAATGACTCGTTTCGGCATGGCCATTGGTAAAGAACGTATCGATTACACATTACAAGCAAATCAAACCGACATTTTCGATACAAGCAATGCAAGTGATGGTTTGTTTGGTCATACGACAGGTAACTTCCAAGTTAAATGGAGTGGTGAACACCAAAAAGCAAGAATTGCAGAAGTTCCTCTTAGTATCACAACAGAGGGTGCAGCTTTAGCAAGGGCCGGTAATTATCGCTCTACAGTGTATGTGAAACTCCAAGCGAAAACTTGTCACCACATGTGTGGATTTTAGCTCATAAATTAGAGCCCACAAACGTGGGCTCATTTTACCAAGGAAGGGTTTTATGAAAAACATTACTTTATTTATCAGTCTGCTACTCTTCCACGCCGTCGCTTTCAGCTACGAAATTACCCCTATGTATCAAGAAATGAACGAATTTGGAGGAAAGGCTCTCTCAAGCTATACGATCAATAACCCTCAAGACCGTTCACTCCCAATTGAAGTTGTAGTGTATGACGTAAGTTACGATGAAACCGGAGAGGTACTAACACTTAATGAAGACAGTTTTCTCATTTTGCCTCCTCAAATAATGGTAGACCCACAAAGTTCTCAAAAGATTCGGGTGCGCTATATCCCTAGCGATACTCTCACAATGACCAAACTGTACCGCATTGAATTCAACGAACTAGAAGTCGAAGGGCCTGAAGATAGTGACAGTAAAATAAGAACACTGCTTAGTTTTTCGACCTTAGCTTTTGTATCTCCGAACTCAATAAAGCCCACTATGAAGTCCTCGATTAAAGATAGAAACATAGTGGTAGAAAACACAAGCCAAGTTCTAGTGAACTTGCTTCATTCCGTATTCGAACTTCAAACTAACGGCGAGAAAAAAGACCTACCGTGGAGCCAGATTGACACTAAGACAAGTGGTTACTTAATGCCTGGTGCCACCGCTTATTATCCTATTCCAAACGAATTCAAAAAAGTCACTGGTATTGCCATAAAACAAAATAATTAACACTGAACCACCTGCTTCTACACGAGCTTTATTGGGAGGTAACATGAGCCGATATTACACAGTTCTTCTGTGCGTCTATCTATGCTTGCTAGCCCAACCTCACGCCTATTCCGCGGATTGGTTATTTCCATTCCCAATCAACTATTTAGGCTCAACAGTGGGCGATATTGATGCGTTCTCTGATGGTAAAACGATCTCCAAGGTTCATACCATTCAACTGAATACACTGATTGGTTCAGCGCTTACAAGTGAAGTATCAGGTAAATTATCTTCGTACAAAGATACCTTTATTTCAGTGGAAACATTGAAAGAGTGGGGTGTGTTGCTCTCCTTTTCATCCTCTGACATGTCTATCTCATTATCTTTCGTTCAAGATGCACGAAAAGAGCAAGCGCTAAGTTTCAGCGCACCTTACTCTCCTCCTATTTATTCCACATCAGCCTTTTTCACCAACATCAATAACTTTAACTTTGGCCTATCTGATACACGAGGAGTTGAGACTCAAAATGAAGAACAAAAGTGGAATATAGAGTGGATCTCCACAGGAAACTTTGCTGGTGCGCGGGGAGTTAACTATAAACTGTCAGGCTATTTTGATGATGGCACCAGTGAGGAACAAACTTTTTATCGTGGCGATATATCGGCCTTTATCGACCGTGCAGAAACCCCTTATCGAGTCACTTTTGGCGACCAAGTTAACAGTACTTCAGGCCACCTACCTAGCCAACAATTTGGCGGAATCGGGTTTGAACGTAATTACTCAGCATTACAACCGAATCGCAGTATTCAGGTAGGAGGCACTCAAGCCTTAGTGCTTGAAGAGTCTGCCGACATCGAACTGTACATTAATGGTTCCTACGTGACAGAGTTTCGACTTCCACCTGGACGTTATATGCTCGATAACTTGCCACTGTCTTCAGGTAGTAATGACGTTCGTTTAGATATTGAATATCAATCGGGAAGACGAGACTCCATTCTCTACAGCGTATTCTACAACTCTAAACTGCTCAAAGAGGGAATATCCGACTTTGGCGTGTATTTGGGTGCTCCTTCAGAAATAAAAGACAGTCACTATAGGTACGATACCGAAAGCTTAATCACCAGTGCCTATTATGACTATGGCTTAACCGAATACTTAACGCTTGGGTTGAATGGCTTTTATCATAAAGATGGATTCATACTAGGGGGGATCTCCACTTTTGGCACCCCCATCGGTAATATTGGCTTTCGACTATCAGGCAGCCAGTCGAGTGAATATGATGAAACCGGTTATATCGCAAGCATCGATTATGCCGCCTCGCTCTGGGATCAAAACAATTACAGCGCCCCCAACTTACGTATCGCGCTTGAATCTTACGATACCTATTCCTATCAACCTTGGACGGAAGAAGGAACGACAGGCCATTCAGCAGCAGTCAGCTATACCTTAGGCATTACCGATGATGTTTACTTATCGCTCTCATATAACCTTGATAAGCAGAGTGGTTACGATACGGAATGGAGTGCAGAAGCCTCAACGTCTTGGTCTTACTCCAATGTAGTGGTCGGTTTAGGTGTTACTCATGAAGAAGACCCAAATGAGGGCATTTCGAACACAGAGGGTATTGTATCTGTTGATTGGACATGGAGTTCTGATGACGGGCAATACACCGCAGATGCCGGATACGCCAGCGATACTGAGATCTTACGAGCAAGCTTTAGTAAGCCGAGTAAAAATCAAGTTGGCCAATATGGCTATTCTCTATCTGCTGATGTCGAATCGAATCAAGGACAGTATCAATTACGTGGTGACTACATAGGCAACCGGGTTCGATATGATGGAGACATCAATTATTACAACTCGAACAGTACCGAAGACACCGTGGTCACCTCGTTTAGACCCAGTACAGCATTCACAATTAGTGACAGCAATCTCTCTTGGTCACGCCCAATATATGGTGCGGCGGCTGTGGTGCAAGTTCATGAAAGTTTAGAGTCGGACGCCCTAATAAACAGCGATGAAGACGCGTACGCAGAAGCGATTTCTCAGCAAGGTTACCCCAATGCTATCAGCCTCTCTACAGCCCACATCACTCAGAGCTTTACTGTAGATGCGCCAAACGCACCTGTTGGTTATGACATCGGCAATTATCTGTACAACATCACCCCAGGCGCTTATACCAGTCATCTCATCACCGTTGGGTCCAATAAATCTAAAACCATAATAGGCAAATTACTATTAGCTAACGGTCAACCGCTTGCGTTAACTCAAGGCTATTTAACCGATCTCGATGACACATCTTATCCATTCTTCACCAACAAAGGCGGAAGATTCGTTATTGAAGGAATAGGCAGCGGTGATTATCGAATCGAAACGATCAACTCCAACGCAACGGGGATCATCAGCATCCCTGAATCAGACGATAACCTGTTGAGACTTTCTGATATTCAACTAGAACAAGGAGCAAACAATGTTCAAAGTAACTCCAATGAAAAAAACTAATTGGCTGCTCACATTATGCATTCTCTGGCTGCCTTCACCATTACTAGCACAGAGTTGCAACGGAGTATGGAGCTTAACCCAACTTAACAATGGTCCGATTGAGTTTGATAAATCGGGATTTGCGAAAATTCAATACGAGCTCAAAAAGCTACGCTCTCAAAGCGGCGAATGTTCATTAAGGTCGGTTCGACTAAAAATTCTCAATACGTTGGACAAAAATGGACCTTATTTCGTCAACCAAAGCCAAACAATGCTTACTTATGATCCCAAAGAGCGAGAGTACTTGCTATACGCAAAATACAATTCTCCGGTCCGTTTTTACTTGGTCGATCCGAGAGCAAAAATTAACTACGCTGCAAAATACACTGTGCCTTTTATTGCCAAGCTCAAGTATGAAGACAACCCTGTATCAACACTAACAAGTACCGCAACTTACAAGATAAAGTCTTTCGTTACTTTTGATTGGTCTGGCCATGGAAGCAACATTCACCGCTCAGCAACAGGATACAGTTGGCAACTCGGTGAACTTCATAGTGGTAAGCGTTATCAAGCAGATTTTATGATCCGTTCTAATTCTCTGACAGAGCTTTGGGTTAAATCTCGACACGGCAAACTGATCAATACCCAGAACCCGGATTGGACGATTACCTATCAACTGACCGTGAATGGGATAGAAGTGTCCAGATTGCACCGCATGACTCCCATAAAAAACTATAATCGCGGCCAGCACACCATTCCTTTTTTACTCTCGATCACTGACAACACCAACCTGTCACGAGCGGGAAGTTACCGCGATGAATTATATATCCAAGTAAAAGCAATAGATCCTATTTTCTGAAGTAGCGCTGTGACATTTTAACAAAGGTACACCAATATGAATGCTATCAATTTAGCAATGAAACAAAGACATTGGGTCATGGCCTGCTTCGCTTTGGTCATCCTTTGTATTCATATTGGTGAAATCCGTAGAACCATCCATTTTGTTGAGAAAGATCAAACTCACCGAAGCGATCTCATTCAAACGCTGGTTCAAAGTAATGTCGTGCGAACACTGAATATTTTAGGTACTTCTTTACACTCAGAAGCAACAAATACCAACAGACCCAATGTGGGTGGCGTTTATTATCAGCCTACGCGACCTTTCTCAAATTCTGACATTAAAGGCATCGCAGAACGATTCAATATCAGTACATCGTCACCTCAATTTCTTGCCATGAAAAACGGAAAAACGACACTTTGGGGATTTAATTTCAATCATCCAAAACCTCATATCAACTTAATAGCAGGGCTCGTGTCGCAGCGGACATCCCTATACCACGAGGCGAATGTCGATCTGCAGCATTACTTCCCAGAAATCAACGGCACGGCCAACACGCTTCTTTTTATAAGAGACAATCAACATCAATACTTTATGCCTTCTGGAGAAAAGATAAATCTAGACTTATCGAACACGCACGCCTTACAACCTCTAGAAGACACCGCTGTCTATGTAAGCAAAGTGGAACTACTGGACGTCATATTTTTCCAATTAAACAATGACAATTCTCGATACTTTCATCTTGTTGAAGTTCCGTTACCACAACTTCGTGCGACCCTTTTTATCTTTGATAATATGACCAGTTCTGTGGCTGAAATAAAGGGAGTGATTCAAAGTTTTGTTGAGGTCATCGCATTGTTAGGGATAGGCTATGTGTTACTGATCGCTTTTTCTCATTATCAATATCGAACCTCAATTGCTTTGGAATCAGATGCATTAACAGGGTTGAAGAACCGCTCTTACTTAGAAAGTGCAAACTCACGCATTCGCGATGCTGGAACGAGCAAAAACAACCGATGTATCGGAGTTATTGCCATTGATCTCGACCATTTTAAACTGATCAACGACAACTACGGACACCATACCGGCGACAACGTGTTAGTTCGGATAAGCGAGATATTATTAGAAAATGTAAGAAACAACGATGAGTGCTATCGTATCGGTGGAGACGAATTCATCGTCATTCTCAAAACAGAAAGTCAGTCCGATATCATCAAGTTAGCAGATAGAATTCGAGATAAAATCGCCTACGACCCACAGCTCAGAAGTATGATTAAAGGAGGAGTATCAGCTTCGCTTGGGCTTGTGGATTTATCGACTGGGCAATCGATTGAAGAGGCCATTATTTCCGCTGACGAGATGTTGTATCAAGCGAAAAACCAAGGGCGCAATTTGGTTCAAAGCTCCCTTATCTGAAAGAAAACGAATTTTCCTGTTCGCTGCAACCGCAACCGCAACCGCAATTGTGAACAGGAAAAGAATAGCCAATCAACCAACGAAGAAAGCTGGGCTTACAAAAATAACATTAGTTTACTACAACTCAGAGATCGAAAGCCGCTCAAAAATGCAGTGGCGTCAATTAATCATTATCAATCGATTTTAGTACTTTACATGGGTTACCTACGGCAACCACATTCGCTGGGATGTTTTTAGTTACCACACTGCCCGCACCAATCACGCTGCTCTTGCCAATGGTTACTCCTGGGCAAACAATCACACCACCGCCAAGCCAAACATTATCACCAACGTTAATCGGAGTGCCGAACTCCACGCCCTCTTCAACGCGGCCTTTCACATCGAGTGGGTGACCTGCGGTAAGAATTTGAACGTTCGGACCAAGTAGGACATTATCGCCAATGGTCACCTCTGCTACATCCAGAATCACGCAATTGAAGTTAGCGTAAAAGTTCTTACCTAACTTGATATTTGAACCATAATCACAATGGAACGGCGGCTCTAAGTGCGCGTTCTCACAGCCCGGAATAAGCTCTTGGGTTGCCGCTTTCCACTCGGGTGTATCAGGAATACTATTGTTGAGTTTTTGAAGCACCTTACGACATTCGATACGTTCTGAATAAAGCGCCTTATCCCAAGCTTGATAAGGTTCACCTGCTAACATCTTTTGCTTTTCTGTTCTCACGTTACTTACCTGTTTTCACATAACTTAGCTATTTTCATATTACTAAACTGCTTTTACATTACTTAACTAATGATGGTCAATTCATCGACCCAAAAACGCAATATCGCACATCTAAATAACAGTGAATAAAGAGTCTTTTCGCTTGATTTAATAGATGCGCAGCTCATCATTTTTTGTAGGTGAAATATGAAATTCAATCAGTACTAATTTAGCTTCGCTATCGAATCACGCAACACCAAGTTTCCAGTAGTACAAACCGATTCAGCTTGTTCGATAGCTCCAACAATTTTCAAGATAGCCTTTAGGGTCATTTGTTCTAACGGCACACTTACAGACGTGAGGCTTGGCGTTAAAAACTCACCCACTTTGCTGTTATCAAAACCGACGATAGAAACATCTTGGGGTAATGAATAACCTAGCTCGGTTAATGCCTTAATTGCCCCAATCGCCATATCATCGTTTCCGGATAAAATAGCGGTGAACGTGGCTTTGTTTTTTGCTAAAACCTGAGCGGCGTGATAACCGCTCTCCATCGTCCATTCGCCCTGAATAACTTTAGACTCATCCAATGTAATACCATGTTTAGTTAACACGTCTTGATAGGCTTGGTAACGCAGCGTACCGGTCGAAGAACCTGCTTTGCCACGAATCACGGCAATATCGGTATGCCCCTGTTCGATGATGTGTTCAACCATCAAACGAGCGCTCTGATAATGGTCTGTGGTAATGGCATTATTGGGCTTCGACGGCATTTCTCGGTTGAGCACCAGAATCGGTGTGTCAGTGCTTTCTATGAGCTTAGCAATCTCATTTTCGGTTAAGCACTGCGGATAAATGATGATGCCCGCACACTTCATATCTAGCAGGAAATTGATCGCCTTTATTTCGTCTTCAGCGCTGTGTTTGCCATCGGTGATCACCAATTGGTGATTCGATTTTTCACTATAAGACGCAGCGTGATACATCAAGGAGGAAAAGTACGGGCCATTGAACAACTCATTGGTGATAACGAAACCGATGAAGTTAGTCTTCTTAGTCGCCAATTGCTGAGCCAACAAATTCGGTCGATAACCCGTTTCTTGTATCGCATCGAATACCTTTTTCACCACATCTGGGCGCACAATGTTCTTCCCATTTAAGACACGAGAAACTGTCGATTTAGATACGCCTGCACGGTTCGCGACATCAAGCATGGTTACCATTGGCTTCTTTTCCTTTATAAAAAATTAGCCGACATAAGCCGGCTAATTCATTGTTAACTAACTATTATGCAGTTTACAAACCACATAACAGTAAGGCGAAACGCATTCTAAATAGTGGCACCGTTAGATGCAATCACACCTTTATACCACTCAAACGACTTCTTGCGTTTGCGTTCCAATGAACCAGATTGGTCATTGTGCTTATCTACGTAAATGAATCCGTAGCGTTTTTTCATCTCACCTGTGGTAAACGACACCAAATCGATACAGCCCCAAGGGGTATAACCCATGAGATCAACGCCATCAATCGCAACCGCTTTTTTCATCTCTTTGATGTGGTCGCAAAGGTAAGCAATACGATAGTCATCATTAATGCTGCCATCTTCTTCAATGGTATCAACAGCGCCAAAACCATTCTCAACGATGAACAATGGCACTTCATAACGTTCATACAGAGAAGCTAAACAGAAACGTAAACCCGTTGGATCAATTGGCCAGCCCCAATCGCTAGACTGGATGAACGGGTTATCGACCGAGTTTTCATGACCGCCGTCCATTGCCTCTTCTGTGGATTGATGAGAAGAAGAATCTAAAGTATTCGACATGTAGTAGCTAAAGCCTAAATAGTCCGCTTTACCCTCTTTTAAGATCTGTTCATCTTCTGGCTGCATATCAATGTTGAAGCCCTTGATTGCCCAATCGCGTTTTGCGTAACTTGGGTAGTGGCCGCGAACCATCACATCCGAGAAGAAGTAACGATCACGCATCGCTTGCTGCGCCAGCATAATGTCTTCCGGCTTTGACGAGCGAGGGTAAAAAGGCACCATCGCACACATCGCACCGATTTGCAGATCTGGGTTGATCTCGTGACCTTTCTTAACCACCAAAGCACTCGCCACAAACTGGTGGTGAACCGCTTGATACATGGCTTGTTGAGGCTTTTCGCATTGTGGAAACTTCACGCCAGAGCACAACCAACCGAAGATGTCTGCCGAGGTGTTCATCTGGTTGTTGATCTCATTAAACGTCATCCAATACTTCACTTTGTGCTGGTAGCGATCCATCACTGTGGTCGAGTACTTAACGAAGAAGTCGATCACTTTACGGTTCATCCAACCGCCGTATTCTTTGGCTAGGTGATAAGGCATTTCAAAATGGCTCAGTGTTACCACTGGCTGAATGCCGTATTTCAGTAGTTCATCAAACAGATCATCGTAAAACGCTAAACCCGCTTCACAGGGTTCTGATTCATCGCCATTTGGGAAAATGCGTGTCCAGGCAATACTGGTTCTGAAACACTTAAAACCCATCTCAGCGAATAACTTAATGTCTTCTTTGTAACGATGGTAGAAATCCACTGCGACTTGGTTTGGATAATTTTCGCCATCAATCACACCATCGGTAATTCGACGTTGTACACCATGAGCGCCTGCTGTTAATACATCAACAACACTGACACCTTTACCATTCGCATCCCAGCCGCCTTCTAGCTGATGCGCCGCAACTGCACCGCCCCATAAAAAATCGTTTGGAAATTCGTTGTTCATACCATTACTCGCTACAAGTTATTCGTGAAACAGATCAGGATTAGAGAGCCTATTGCAGCCCTGAAATCGATTTCAATATAGAACAAAGATACACCCTGAAACCGGTTTCAACAATAATTAATAGATCTTTTTTTGATCGAACTAAAGACTAATCAAAAGTCAGCGTTACAATCAATGCTGCTCAAAATACTGATCATGCTGTGATTTGCCAAATTGGTCTTGAGTTCCTGGGTAGAACTGAACGAGCGTCTGATCCGCTAGTGTGAGGTGAATCCAACCCTCCTTAACTCTCAGCCAATTGGTGCCGCTGGTCTCATAGACGACAGGAAAGTTGCCCCAGCCTGACTCTGATACCTGCAGCTCTTTAAAGCGGTTAATCGGGGTTAGCTTATTGCTGTCGAAATTTGCGTCGGCATAGACTGATAATGGCTCGATGGCATCGTTTAGCTTAAACGTATAACAGCTCACAGAGGCTGAAGTGCGATCAAACCACTGGTAAGGTTGCGCACCGATTAAATCGTAGACCGTACAATCATTGAATTGAATCGCCCACTCTTGGTGAGCTTTAAAGCCAAGGTAACCAATGGGTTGTGACAAGTCAGGCTTCGCATCTGGCTTCTTCTCATACACCAGAGCTGAGGTAACACATCCCATAAGCCCAAGACTAAAAAGGAAAGTCAAAGTACGCTTCATCATTGTAATACCTCAGTTCCGTTAGTGAATTAAACGCTATTCAAGCGCCTTCTATTAAACGGTAAGCTCCAAGCGATTACCATCCGGATCGAGTACACAGCTCTCATAATAGCCATCACCTGTTCTTCTTGGGCCATCTAAGCGCTCATAGCCATCTTCGACCAAACTTTGAGTCAGTGCATCGACCGCTTGTTCAGACCCTAGTGAAATCGCCATATGAATGAAGCCTGTGAACTGATCATAGATGTCGTCTTTCGATTCAGGGACAGAATCCATTTCCATAATCTCTAAACGACTTCCAGTTTCAAATGAGAGGAAGTAGGAAGAAAACCCTTTAGTTGGGTTGTGATATTTTGAGTTCGATGTCGCGCCGAAATAATCTTCATAAAATAGCTTCAGAACTTCAAGTTGTTTGGTCCAAATTGCGATGTGTTCAATCTTCATTTTGTTTGCCTAAGTTTGATGTCTAACGCTAGATTACTCATCAAATAAGGAACTATAAACAGAACGAAATTCATCGAAATTGTTCCTGATTAACGGACTCGATTTTATGTCCATAACCGCACAGTATTGGTATCTATGTTTGTGTAATAGTTATCTTTCCTCCATAGTCGGGTTTTACACATTCTGAGATATAAGCCGTGAACTTTCTAAAATTAATAACTCTCGCTGCGATATGGGGCGGTTCGTTTCTGTTCATGAGAATTGCCGCTAACCCATTGGGCCCAGCAGTGTTAATTGAAGCAAGAGTACTGTTTGCAGCAATCACGCTAATGTTGGTGTCTTTGTATTTAAGAAAAAAGCTGACGTTCAACACTCATGCTAAACACTTCTTTATTCTTGGGCTGTTTAATACCGCAGTTCCCTTTTTACTGTTCGCTTATGCCGCGCAAACACTTAACGCTTCGACCCTAGCCATCTTGAATTCTACCGCGCCAATATGGGCGGCAATCATTGGTGCGATATGGACTAAAACAGCACTCGAGGCGAGAGTTCTAGTAGGACTTGGGATTGGGGTAGCGGGAGTAGGAGTACTCGTTGGTTGGGATGCGATAAACATTGGCCATGAGGCTGTACTTCCGATTTTTGCTGCGGTGATGGCCGCGTTTAGCTACGGAATAGCTTCAAACTATACCAAACAAGCACCTAAAGTTGAGGCATTCAATAATGCTCATGGCAGCATGTGGGCTGCGGTATTGATCGTGTTGCCGTTCATCTTTTTCATTCCGATGAGAGAGGCTCCGGATCTAACTATTACCACATCGGTTATCTTACTGGGCGCGGTGTGTACTGGACTTGCTTACCTGCTTTACTTCAATCTAGTTTCTGAACTCGGCGCACCTTCAGCCCTGTCCGTTACCTTCATCATTCCGGTATTTGGTATTCTCTGGGGTAACTTATTCTTAGGTGAAGCAATTGGCATCAATACGATTACTGGTTCAATTCTGGTAATCACTGGCACCATGTTAGTGACAGGTATGACACCTTCTAAGATGATAGAGAGCGCAAAACAAAAACGTGCTGCGAGAGCTGCTCGCTAATCAGTGACCAATGAACCCATAACACCTCAACAATGCATGCTTGAACCGCTATAAAAGCTAATCGACAACAGATAATTGATCCACGGCTAATCAGCCATGTATTGTTGAATCTTGTTCCTCAACCACTGATGAGCAAGGTTCGACTCCGTTCTTTTATGCCAAATCATATATTGCTGCATCGGCAACACCTCAAACGGTTGCTCAAGTACTTGAAGTTGGAATCGCTCTGCAAATTGGTTAGCGAAGTCACGAGAAGTACTACCAACACAATCAGAGCCAGAAACTAACACACACATCATCATCAATGAATCACACTCAGAACTCACTTTTCTCGGTTTGATAGCCTGCTTAGTAAAGTAATCTGCAGTGTACAGACGAGAGCGACGCATCCTAAAAGTCACATGCTTTTCATCGTAATATTGAGCTTCAGTGACTGAACCATCAATTCTTGGATGCCCCTGGCGAGCGATCAACACCAACCTATCCTCAATGACTTGCTGATTCATGTACCCATTAACTTGTGGGTAGTGGATATCGATCGCTAAATCTGCTTGCTGCATACTTAAACTCTGAAGCAAATCTTCTTCGTTATTCGGTACCATATTGAACTCAATAGAGATATTTCCAAGAGTATTATCTTTTTCTACAAGAGGTTGAAGCTTGGTTAAACCTATCTCATTAACCAGAATTCGAAACACATGATGTTGTTGATTATCGAACTGTTGCAATGAACTTACAGCGCTTGAGATTCCGTCTAACGCAGGTTCGATTCTAAGTGCTAATTGCGTTGCAGCATTCGTGGGACTGATCCCTCGCCCCTCTCTGATGAAAAGATCGGTGCCTAACTGAGACTGCAATCGCTTGAGTGCGCCACTCACACCCGGCTGTGTCATACCCAGAGACTCAGATGCCAAAGTTATCGACTTCAACCGATACACTTCTAAAAACACATTCAGCAAGTTTAAATCTAACTTTTCAACGTCACTCACAAACGAACTCCTTATTAACAAACCTTTCTATCTGGCTACTGGCTAGAAAATCACACTCTAAATTCTGTTTATCACTAAAGCTTAGCTTATACATAACATTTCGTGATGTATTAACTAAAGTTTACTTTATTTTCCGCTATGCTTGACGGCCATATAATCCTCTCAACGAAACAATTCCCCGAATTGAAGAGGCTCTAATGACAACTTCACGCACTTTCAAAAATGCTTCACTGTTGCTTGCAATCTCTCTAGCGTTTCCTGCTATTGCTGCAAATCATGACCATGCACACTTTAGTGACATTGGCGACCAAGGTGGCAAAGACGCGACTAAAATGACAACACAAGCCAACCAAGAATTTGCGAAAACGCTCAACTTCTCAGACACCCGAGCGTTCGACAATAACAACAGAGGTCTAATCGCAAGCTTCGACCAAGAAACAGGCGACATCATCCGTAACAGTTTCAACTTTATCGAACCAAGTGTCACAAACGCAGACAAAGCACCTGATTCAGTTAATCCATCATTATGGCGCCAAGCAGTACTAAACCAAGCAGCTGAAGGTTTGTATGAAGTTGTTCCAGGTAAGGTTTACCAAGTACGAGGTGCAGACTTAGCGTCTATTTCTTTCATCCGCAGTGACAATGGTTGGATCGCCTATGACGTTCTTCTCACCAAAGAAGCAGCCGCTAAATCACTCAAATTCTTCAAGAGCAATGTGCCTGATGGCGGTGAACTGCCTGTTGTCGCAATGATCTACTCACACTCACACGCTGATCACTTTGGTGGCGCAAGAGCGATTAAAGACGCTTACCCAGATGTGAAAGTGTACGGTTCGAAAAATATTACCAAAGAAATCGTAGACGAGAACGTATTGGCAGGTAATGCGATGTCTCGACGTACTGCTTATCAATACGGTGCTACGTTGAACCGACATGAACACGGTATTGTTGATGCGGCATTATCGAAAGGCCTATCAACAGGTAGCATTACTTACGTACTGCCAGACTACGAGCTGAACCATAACGAAGAAATTGAAACGCTAGTTATTGACGGCTTAGAAATGCAATTCATGGATGCATCAGGCACCGAAGCGGCATCAGAAATGGTCACTTACATCCCAAGCATGAAAGCTCTTTGGACAGGCGAACTGACCTACCAAGGCATGCATAACCTGTACACGCTGCGCGGTGCAAAAGTACGTGATGGTTTGAAGTGGTCTAAGAAAATCAACGAGATGCTAGTGACATGGGGCGAAGAAACAGAGGTGCTGTTTGCTTCTCATTCAGCGCCAGTTTGGGGAGAGCAAGAGATCTCTGATTACCTAAAAATGCAGCGTGACGCGTACGGCTTTACTCATAACCAAACACTGCGCCTAGCGAATAATGGGGTGGTTTTACAAGACATCGGTGACGAGATCTACAAAGTGATGCCAGACAGTATTCAACAATCTTGGCACACCAATGGTTACCATGGCACTTACTCGCACAACGCTCGCGCTGTGTATAACATGTATCTTGGCTACTTTGATATGAACCCAGCCAACCTAAACCCGCTGCCGATAGAACCAGAATCGGTGAAGTTTGTTGAGTACATGGGCGGTAGCGACGCTGTGATTGAAAAAGCACAGCAAGATTTCCAAGAAGGTGAATACCGCTTCGTTGCAACAGCACTGAATAAGGTGATTCAAGCTGAACCGGAGAACAAAGTTGCACGTGGCTTATTGGCCGATACTTACGAGCAATTGGGTTATCAATCAGAAGGTGCAGGTTGGAGAAACATCTACCTAACGGGCGCTCAAGAGCTTCGTATTGGCACACAGCCGGGCGCACCAAAAACAGCATCACCGGATGTATTGGCTAACATGACCATTGAGAACTTGTTGGATTACTTAGCGGTAAAAGTGGATTCATTGAAGGCTCAAAACACGCCATTTACGATGAACATTCAGTTACCTGATGTGAAAGAGTTCTACTACGTTGAAATGTCTAACGGTAACCTGAACAACATTCAAGTATCAGACCTACAAGATGCAGATACTACACTGATCATCAACAAATCAGATGTGTCTGACATCGTACTGAAGAGAACGACACTCAATAAGCTGATGGAAGCAAGGCAAGCAGGTGTGAAAGGCGACAAGTCGTCTCTTAACAAACTATTGTCTTCTCTCACTGAAGCTGATACCTCTTTTGAGATTGTGCCTCGCCCGAACAAAGGTGAAGAAGTCGACGCTGAGCTATACCAAGATTCAGCTGTACACGCTCATTAAGGTCTAAATAACAGCATTATAATAACGTCAACGAAGCCAATATAGGCTATCACAAGGCTAATACCGACCAAGCCTCAGCTAATTCATTTAGTTGAGGCTTTCTTATCAAAGAATAAAGCAGTGCTTCATTTCCTATACTTTCCAATCAACTATCATAAAGTAGCAGCACCCAGGCGGTCTCTTTATGGGCCTCTGTATTGTCATATTTCTCACTTACAACACAATTCATACCCTTTCTTAGTCCCAGCATGTGAACCAATAGAAATTTTGTGCGGTCAAACTTTGTTATAAAAGTTGCACGGACAACGTTTCAAAGGAAGAAAGATGCAAAAAAAAATCATGATCACAGGCGCGACAGATGGTATAGGTTTAGAGACAGCAAGAATGTTGGCTCAGCAAGGACACCATATCCTGATTCATGGACGCAACCCTGCGAAACTGAATAAGGTAAAAACCAGTTTATCCAGGCTCTCTAAAAACGCAGTCATCGAAAGTTATATTGCTGATCTATCTTCCCTGGCAGATGTAAAGGAACTCGCACAGCAGATCAACTCAGCGCACAAACAACTTGATGTACTGATTAACAACGCTGGCGTTTATAAGGTAGATAAGATCACAACTCAGGATAATCTAGACGTTCGATTCGTCGTTAACACGATTGCCCCCTACCTACTCACACAATTACTACTTCCACTTTTTGATTCCTCTGGTCGCATCGTCAACTTATCTTCAGCAGCACAGGCCCCTGTAGATCTTGATCTGATGACCAGCTCAAACGCAGGAGAGTTAGATGGCCCTATTTATGCGCAAAGCAAGTTAGCCCTCACAATGTGGTCTATCAGCCTCGCTCACAAAATCGGAGCTAACGGACCATCGATTATTCCTGTCAATCCAGCTTCATTCCTTGGCAGTAAATTAGTCAAAGATGCCTACGGGTTGGAAGGAAATGACCTAGGTATTGGTGCTGACATTTTATCTAGAGCGGCATTGTCTGATGAGTTTTCCAACGCTTCTGGGAAGTATTTTGATAATGACTCAGGGCTATTTAAAGACCCTCACTCTGATGCTTTAGACACAGACAAAAACCACAAACTGGTGACCACCATAGACCAGTTGATTGCAGAACACCTCTACTCTCGCTAGCCAGATACAAGGAGTGTTCCATATTTAGGAGCGCTCCAAAACCCCAAACTCACCGATATCTTGACGAGAGAACTTCATCGATTGTTTAGGTAAAATTGAAATGGTTCCTCTCCCAACAAATTGGCATAGCGTTAACGAAATAACGGCATTACGCATGCTTGATGAATGCTTGGCTTAATTGCTGAAAGAGTGAGTCTACGTTGGGGAGGGTCGTCAAATGCGCGGACAACGGAGTATGAACCTGCGCATCCACCACAGTTGGATTCCCGCAAATTTGATTATAAAAATTCACGGGCTCAACGATGTTCTCTAGGTCTACATCTAACAAGATACAAGCTTGAGAAAGTACGATTTGGCCACCCCCTTGTTTAAGCAATACACGTTGCGCAGTACCCACTATTTTTTGTTTATTGATATTGAGGTTGTAGTCACCATCACAATAAGAGCCAGGGGTTGCGTGTACATCCACACCAATGCCCAGCTCTTTAAAAAACTGGGTTAAGACATCGCATAAATGTCGATACGCTGTTTGGATGTTGTAGGCTTCATCACGAGGCCAATGGTAAATGTGCGACAGATTAATGATCCCCGGCAGTTGGGGAACGGGAGCGCCACCCGTTTTTCGAGAAGTGAGTTGCCAGCCTTGTTCCGCGAGTTGCTTTCTAGACTCTATCGTCACTGGCCACTTTTTACCTGCGGGTAAAACGAGCGTTGGCGTTTTTGCTTGCCACAGCATTAAGGCTTGTCCAATCTCACCCGCCTGTATTTGCTGCAATAATTCAGCTTCTTTTTCAAACGCACGATCAACATCAATGTGCGGGTAACGTACGAGTTTATTCGTTAACTTCAATGCACTTTTCCTCTACAGATTGTGGTGACTTAGTATTTAGCGTTCTGGGATGGTTGATGAGATAAACATACCTTTGAAACCCAATGCAGCATAGCACCAATTACCCCTCCAGCCCTTTTTCCTTTAATTATTGAGATGTATTGATTTAGCTAAACTACTTCCACTTTGATGGCTTCTGTCTGACAAGGTTGTCTGATATGGTGGCGGCAGAACTTCAGCAACTGTTTTAGATAGTATTAAATATGAAAACACTAACCATACTTGATGGCGGCATGGGCCGAGAACTCAAAGAAATTGGCGCGCCATTCTCTCAACCGCTTTGGAGCGCTCAAGCTCTGATTGAAGCCCCTGATCTTGTTAGCCAAGCGCATCAAAATTTTGTCGATGCTGGCGCTGAAATCCTGATCACCAATAGTTACGCATGTGTACCTTTTCATTTGGGTGAATCGCTCTTCGAGCAACGAGGTTTTGAACTAGCAGCGCTATCTGGCGAACTGGCGAAGGCGGTTGCTGATAATGCTCCTCACACAGTGAAAGTTGCGGGCGCGATTCCACCGCCGTTTGGCAGCTACCGACCAGATTTGTTCAAGGTAGAAGAAGCAGCACCAATCATTCAAACGCTTTACGATGCTCAAGATCCAAACATCGACCTTTGGATAGCGGAAACGATTTGTAGCCTGCAAGAATTCGACTCAATTCACGCGGTACTCAAGCACTCACATAAGCCGTGTTACTACGCATTCAGTTTGGAAGATACCAAGGGCGATTTTGCGAACATTCGCTCTGGAGAGAGCGTAGCGGATGCCATTAAACTTGCCTGCCAATCAAACGCGAAAGGCATTATGTTTAACTGTTCAGTGCCTGAAGTGATGGATCAAGCGATCATTGAGGCGAAGAAAGTGATTGATGAGCTAGGTAGTGGTTTAGAAATTGGTGTCTACGCCAATAACTTTGCACCTATCAGCAGCGAACATAAAGCAAACGACATGCTTCAAGAAATGCGTGAACTGGATGGTCAAGGTTATCTAACTTACGCCAAACGTTGGCACGCACTGGGCGCGAATATCGTCGGTGGCTGTTGTGGCATCGGTCCAAAACACATTCAAGTTTTGGCGGATTGGAAACGTTCCATACAGAGCTAATAATAACATCACGACAACAATCTAGATAAATAGAGAACAGGTTGAGAAATCTGTTCTCTATTTGTATGTGGCGTCTCTGAGTACACTGATACAAAACAACGATTTGGAGCAACTGATGAACGACACGCAACGAAAAATTAAATGGGGCATCGCAGGGCTAGGCAACATCGCCAATCGATTCGCAACCTCTGTAACAGAGCACTGTCTGCGTGGTGAACTTTATGCGGTTGCCGCGAGAGACCATAAACGCGCAGCCACGTTCGCGAATAAATTTGGTTGCGCTAAGGCTTATGACTCTTATGAGGAGATGGCGAATGATCCAGCAGTAGAAGCGGTTTACATCGCCACCGTTCACCCATACCACCAGCCACTTGCCGAGTTATTTCTAAAGAACAATAAGCACGTATTGGTCGAGAAGCCAGCTTTCACTAACCTTGCTGATTGGCTTGAGATGAAAGCTCTCGCGAAACAAAATGGCGTGATGCTGCTAGAAGCGATGAAGACCGTGGTGTTTCCCGCGTATCGTGAGCTCCAATCATTCTTGGTCGACAACAACATTCAGATAGACTCAATCGAAGCCAGCTTTGGTAACCATCACGACTATGACCCAGAGTTATTTATCTTCAACCCAGAGTTATCAGGTGGAGCAACGCTCGATGTTGGGGTCTACGGGCTTTGGTTCTTCTACGACCTGTGTCGAACTCTGAGTGTTAACCCTTCAAAACCTCAAGTAGAGGTGTCATGCCTGTATGAGGGGGCGAATGTTGATACCGATGCGTGCTTTACCTTCTCTGGTGGTATGAACGGTAAGATATCTGCATCAACGGTGCAAAACCTTCCCCGATCAGCACACTTGACTGGGCCCGACACTAAGATCACCATTCACGAAAAATGGTGGAATCCGGCCTTTATTGAGATTGAACATCAAGGGCAGAAGTCGACCATCAACAAACGAGTGACGGGCAATGGATTCGAGTTTGAAATTGACCATTTTTCAGAGTTAGTCCTTCAAGGCAAAACTGAGTCCGATATCCTAAACCCAGAGATAACCTTTCAAGTGCTCGATACGATGGAAAAAGCACTCATTGACTCTGGCTATAAACATTTAACTCAACCTCGTCGTTAGGAAAAGCAAATTGGGCAACCTTAAGCGCAAGCTTGAACTGTATGAAAAGATATTTCAGGCTTTTGGGCCAGGAGTATCACACTGTCAGATCAACCAACTGGCCACGCTGCTGCATGTAAGTGAACGTCACGTTCAAACCTTACTCAAAGTAATGACAGCACAAGGTTGGATTGAGTGGCAAGCAAGCTCAGGCCGAAGCAAGAAAGCACAACTGATGTGTCTGGTTGAGCCCATTGAGGCGTGTTACCAATACGCACAAACCCAAGCCGATGCGGGCAACATAGAACAAGTGTTTAGCACCTTAAGCTTCAACGGCCGCGATGCAGGCGCAGAACTGCAAGCCTTTCTAAACAGCGCTAATCAATCTGCGCAGAACGTCGCGTACATTCCCTTTCACCGAGAACTCGAAGCACTTCATCCTCAACGAGTGCTTAGACGCACCGAACGTTTCTTAGTGATGCAAGTTTGCCAGCGCCTAACCACCGTTCAACACGGCAAACTCAGCGGCGATTTGGCGTATCATTGGCAACCTAATCAAAACGCTACGCAATGGCACTTTCAAATTCGCAATGGCGTTCAGTTCCATAACGGCAGAACACTCGAACCTCAAGACATAGCACGCAATCTTAACTCGCTAATTCAAAGCAAAATATGGCGTCGCTGCTATCAGCATATTGATGAGGTTTCTGCTTCGGCTGGTAATGTGGTTGTCGTGAAGTTGAATCAACCGGATTGGCATTTACCGCGCTTACTTGCCAGAGTTGAAGCCTCTGTATTTGATCACTCATCACCGGCAGATAGGCTAATTGGATCTGGCGCGTTCTCATTAGACATTTTCTCAAGCAAGATGTTGAGATTAAGCCGTAATAGTGCGTATTCACACAGCACTCCAATTCTCAATCGAGTCGAGTTGTGGGTCTATCCGGAATGGGCACAGAGCAAAGCTTGCGCTCAAAATCAGGTGTGCGTGAAACTGCCTGAAAAGACGACCACCGCGCGTGGCGATGACCATTCTTCCCAACCGGATTTCGGCTCAACCTTCTTCAAGATTCAAAGCCCGATGTTGTCGAAAACCGTTCGTGAATTCACCGTTGAAGACACCTCTGAATGCCAAGCCCTTTTCGAGCTGTTGTCTGTGTCTGGCGATCACAAAACCAGCGTGGAATATGGACACTACCTAACTAACTACCTAACTACCAAAGACGTCGCGCTGTGCAGCATTATTGATGAGAACGACACCTTCACTTCGTGGTTAAGCTTTTTCACTCGCTTCCCGTTTGAGGACTTAACTTTGCCTGCTGAGATGCTAGAGACAATCGAACATGGCTTAACCTCAATAAAAAACCAGCCAAACTTGGAGTTAGCGATGAATGCACTGATGAAGCTTCGGCATTGGTTGAATGACTCTGGGGTTGTGATTGAGCTCAAGCAAGAGGCGTTCAACTTAGAGGTTTCTGAAAAGATACACGGCGCGCAAGTAAATGGATTCGGTTGGTGCGAACTCGACCAATTGTGGATTAGCCACTTCTGAGTAAGACCTGAAAGAAATCATTGGGCACAAAGACTTATCTTTAACATTCAGCTGCCAATAGCGTCATTATCAGGTGCTAAAGTAATATAGACATGAGGCTAGGCTAAATTAGTCTCAACCAAGGTAAGCTTGAGAACAGTAAAAACAAAATAAGCTCAAGCTAAATAAACCAGTGAGAAGGTAAACCATGACTCGACACTTAAAAGGCCCATTATTGTTTCTTTGCGCGCTCTCTTTTAACAGCATGGCGAGTACCCAATGCGATGCGCTTATAGGCTGTGAAAAGAAATTCTGTGAGATCGAATATCAAATAAAGAAGGCTGAGCAGTACGACAATCAGTACAAAGTGGAGCGATTAGCCACAGCGTTGAAAGCGGCGAAAGAGAACTGCACCAATGAAGGTTTGAAGGATGATCTGCGTGAGAAGATTGAATCCAATGAACAAGATTTAGCTGAATACCAAGCCGACTTAGAAGAAGCAAAACAAGACGATAGAGCGGATAAGATTCGAAAATATGAGGGTAAGATCGAAAAAGAACTGCGTAAAACCGATAAATTGAAGCAAGAACTGACTGAGATCCCTTAATCGAAGCTAGATACAGAAATGGTCTCACTGCTTTACTGCTTAGTTAGACCATTTAGAAAATACCGCTTTATGGCAACCTCAAGAACCAATCTAGCCAACGCCAGTCGTTATTATCCCACCAGCGCCAATTCAGACTCTTTATAGATACGGTTGGCCACGTTGTATGCCGCAGGCAAAGTTAGGGTCTCTTTGCATCTGCGCTTAAACTGCTCGACTTCAATCGTTTGTTCTTCTAGTAAATAAAACAACTCACTCAAGTAGTTAGCTTCAAACACAGCTTGACCAAGTGGCGTGCATTCATATCGGCTCGACTCTTGGTAACCAATCACCGTCAGCACAGATTCTGGCAACTCCCAGAACTTAGCTATGGTGTAAGTCAGGCGAATAGAGTAGCTGTTCATCAGGCGCTTCAACGCTAACGAGTTAGGCGGAACAGAAGGATCTACATGCTTGAAGGCTTCAACCATCATTTGGAAAATGATCATCTTGCCTAAGTTGCGAATCAACCCAACAAAGTACGCCGCCGCTTGATCTTCTTGGGATGAAGAATCTTTCATCAACTCCTTAGAAAAAGACGCGGTTTGAACGCTGTGATTCCAAATTTTCTCACCGAAATGACGCCAGTAAATATTGTTGCCCGGCGTGAAGTTCTTCATGTAGCTATTCACAACCCCTTCAACAAGTCCTTGAGAACCCATATTTAGGAATGCTGTTTTTAGGTCGGTTACCTGTTTTTCACTGCGTTTGTAGAAAGCACTGTTAGCCAGTTTAATTACATCGGCAGCCATACTCGGCTCTCGCTCAATTACTTTCAACAGAGCATCTACATCAAATTCGTCACTCTGTAATTCTGCCATTAATGTGGTCACAGAGGCTGGCATCACTGGCAATTCATTAAGCAAGGCTTTTGGAGAGCGAATCAAACGTTCGATCTGACAAGCAACAAAGTCACTAAACGGATCTGACTCCGTTCGCAGGCGAGACTCTCCAAATAAATAGTCAAGAAACTCAGCATCGTGCAAGCTTATTGCTTTATCAACAATGAGTGATGATTCATGAGCCGATGAGGACGGAACAAAAATAGAAGAATGAGATGGTGCAGTGCTTTGCTCAAGAACGGAATCAGAAGAAACGCTTTGTTGAGAGACACTCTTTGATGAATCATTTTGCTTACTTTGATTAGAAACAAAAGGGGAAAATAGTGCCTGCAATACCCTTTTAAACATCAATACGGCTCCTAGATGGATATAAAACAGATCGGGATATATAACAGCAGTGATTATTGCACAGATAACTCATAAACCACACAGTGATAAATCAATCACTTATTTTTTAGCTGTATAAGATCAGATACTCACAAGCCTTAAAACCAGACCCACCTCTATTTCACCTTCTCCCAAACGAAAAGAACGAGCAGGTAACATGTACTCGTTCTTGCCTATATTTGAACCGTGAATCTCTATAACGTTAGCGTTGAGCCACTTCCAGAACAATCTTGCCGACGTGCTTTTTTTTCAAGAATTCCTCTTGTGCTGTATGAATATCAACAAGGGAATACGACTCCGCAACTATCGCGCTAATCTGTTGTTGTTCAATTCGATTAACTAAGTTTTGAAACACTTCAGGCTCCAGCACAGTACAACCGAAGAAGCTTAAATCTTTCAAATACAAAGTTCGTACATCGAGCTCGACCATAGCGCCACCAATTGCGCCAGATACGGCATAACGGCCACGGGGTTTCAGTACTTCAAGGAACTGAGGCCACTTGTCACCGGCAACCAAGTCGATAACCACATTGACGCTGTTTGCGCCTAACGCTTTAACCAGATCAGCATCACGAGCAACCACTTCATCAGCACCCAATTCAAGTAACTGTTGGTTTTTACTTGGGCTAGTAATGGCAATAACATAAGCGCCACGAGCTTTGGCTAGTTGAATAGCAGCCGAGCCCACACCACCCGATGCGCCAGAAATAAGCACGCGATCACCTTCGATTACGTTGGCACGGGTTAGCATATTTTCTGCGGTCGAGTAAGAGCACGGGAAAGACGCTAGCTCAACATCCGACATGGTGCTGTTCACCGCATAAGCGTGTTTCGCCGCCACTTTGGTGTATTCAGCAAAACCACCATCGCATTCCGAACCGAAATACCATGGTTGTGGTAAATCTCGTCCGTACACTTCAGTCAAACAAGGTTCGATAAGAACACGCTCTCCAATGCGATCAGCAGAGACTTCATTGCCGACCGCCACGATGAAACCACATACATCAGCACCTTGGATGCGAGGGAACTGCAACGCTTCACCCGACCAACTTGCGTCGTCTGAGTCATCACTTTTTGAGTACCAGCCGATTCGAGTGTTGATATCCGTATTGTTCACGCCCGCAGACATCACTTTGATCAACACTTCATTAGGTTCTATTTCAGGAACAGCGATATCTTCACGGTAACCAAGCATTTCTGCTCCGCCGTGTCCTAACATCTCTACGCCTTTCATTGTTTTTGGTAATTCGAATTTCATCGTGTTTCCTTGAGTAATTTTGTCACCATATTCTGTGCTGATGTAACGGCTTCTTCGCCTAATACTGGCCACGCGCTTGATACACCTTCATGAAGTAGAAAAAGCTCTGAAGCAAGATCATCTCGTTGACTCTGCTTACCCAGAAGTGTTTTTACTTCTCGTTTATGTTCAGTAACAGCTTGGTTAATTATCTCGTTGTCAGGAAAAGCCGCCATCGCATTCATCGACATACAACCGTGCGGCGCATACTCTTCCATCCACTGTTGTAACTTGTTGAAGATATCAAGCATCGACTCAAGGCCACCTGCAGGTACATTTTCTAATAGAAAATTTAGGTAACGGTGATGACGGTGCTCTAAGGCGCCCACTATCATCGCCTCTTTCGATGGAAAATGTTTATAGAGCGTACGTAGGCTGACATTACACGCCGTTTTTAGTTGAGCCACACTCGGCTCAGCAAAACCTTGTTGGCTAAACGCCACTTCAAGACTTGCTGCAATCTGTTCTCTTAACATAGTGCTCTCTTAATACTGAATACCAATCGTAGTAAGTAACAGGGATAGGTAGAATAACTGCTCTACCCATATGGTAGAGCGAACATTCTACCCATGTCAATGAGATCTTTTTGTTGTCCTGTAAAACAAAAAATCCCGTATCCAATTAGTAGATGCGGGATTTCAATTATCAAAACCACTAGATTATTGCTTAGTCAAATTAGGATTCAATCAGTGTTAAAGAATCTAAAATGCCTTTTCCACTGTGGATCCCGCCTTCATTTTCGCTGGCTGGCTTACTGCGGATTAAATAGCCCGCGTAGCCGTCAAGTTCGGTCACTGGCCTACCTTGGTAGTAAGCGGTAAATAGACCGACTTCGCTGACTAAATCTGTCACGAGTGTTTGTTGAGTGTCTCTCACCGCAATAGTTGGCATATCTCGCTCATGTGGGTACAAGCGCTGCATGAGTGTCCACGCGTCGTACTCTTCTGGCTTAAGTCGACTAAGTTGCTCGCTGATATCGTCACCGAACACACAATGGCCGCCGCCCTCACCTTGGTTTTTCAGCACCCATTCTTGCTTATCAGCTTGTGTGTTAAACCATTCAATCGACTCGCTGGTGATTGGTTTCATATCTGCTAAAACACTTTTCACCAATTTAGCTTCTTCTAGCGTTAACCCCCAACGAGCGTATTCTGATACAGGCATCATGGTTAGGAGCATCTGCATGGTTTTACTGGTTGCTAGCTGTTGGCTGAAGGTAGCATTCACAGCGACATGGTGTTGTTCGATGAACAAACGCGTCTGACTTAGCGTGTCGCAACAAACGGATTCATTAAGCTCAGGCGCCCAGTAGTCTGAATACTGATAACCCGCTCTTAGGTACACAACATCGACTGCACCAACATCTTGCAAAAGCAGACGTTGGTTATCGCCCGTTGAGAGCTGAGAGCTCAATTGATCGAAGGTACGGCGAACCGTGCGAACACCCTGTTTTTGTAACTCAACTTCAAGTAGGTGTTGGTCATAAACATTGTCTTCGTTCTTCTGTACCACCATCAAGGAAATCGGTTTGCCTTGTTCATTGAATTCCGCTTTAACTTGCTTTGCAGCACTAGCGATACCATAAGCCAACTGGGTTAAGCCTTGGTTTTCAGCCGGTGTTGCTGACGGTTCTTCCAACCAATGGTTATAAACGTTTGGCCATTGGTTTTGCATGAATGAGTGAAATTCTGTTGCACGTTGACCAAACGGAGCCATCCCTGCAGCAATACCATTAAACTCAATCACTTTTGCACCGTGTTGGCGATCGTCCATAAAATCAGTACGCATCAACAACAGTGGCTGACGGGCAGGATTCAAGCGCTCATCCACACTGCCATGGGCTTGTTGATGCAACTCCATCAAGTGACCAAAGAACGGATCGGCTTGAGCCATATCGCTCAATGATGACTGTAAAAAATCATGATCTTCCGACACGTTACTGATCAACTTAGTGATAAGCGGAGTGACTCGGCGCAAGTGATCATAAACCTCGCGCTCCATTGTCATTGGCGCAATACTGAAAGGACAATGCCTCGCGGTATTGTCAGACTGACGAAAAGCGACACCGTGCATGATTGCCCACTCACACGCGTCTTCAATAATTTGTTGCGGAATCAATGACGTTAGCATTGGATTCATTTTGGTTTCTCACTATTAACTCAGATTAAGCACTCTACTAAGACGATGCCCATTCTAGAAAGACGAATAAAAACGAAAAATATTTCATTTCTTTGAGTGTTCGAGTTAATGATTCACATCTGGGTATCTTGGGTCTTATTGACTATCAGGTCTCGAAGCCATTTGTGACTTGGTTCAGAGTCAAAGTAACGGTGCCAAAGCAGAAACAAGCCACCGGGAACTAACTCAATAGGAATCGGCTTCATCACCAACTCACCACTCTCAATATAGTCACGAACCGAGTTGTACGGATAACACATCAGTAAATCGCTTTGTTTACACAGTTTTACTGCGCTGGTGATGTCCGACACGTTGGCGGCTTTATTGATTTGGAGCTGTTTGGCTTGCAAAATTTCAAGTAGCAGCCAGTCGCCAACACCACCGGTCACTAACTGAATATGACGATATTTAAGGAAGGCTTGCAGGTTCCACTCTTCTTGAAGCACTGGATGATCATTTCGCATCAAACATACAGAGTAATCTTGCAGCAATTCGACATGGTTTAGCTCGGCAGGGATATTTTGAATATGGGTACTCGCCCTTTCATCGAGCTCAAAAATCCCAATCCCAAAATCGACCTCACGCTTTAATAAGCGCTTAAAGGTTTCGCTACTCCAAGTCGTGCTGTTTACCGTAATATTCGGCGCATCTGACAGCGCGTTAGGCATGAATTTAGGGTAAATTGCGGTATAAGCGGTTTCGACAAGATCGATATTAAAAGTCCGTTCACTGTCTTTTGGCTCGAAAATATCCGGTACAGTTAGCTGCTCAACTTGCAAAAGAATTTGATGAATCTTAGGCGCAAGAGAAGTCGCTTTCGGGGTTGGAAACAGACCTTTTGACTCGCGTTCAAAAAGAGGATCATCAAACAAAGCTCTGAGCTTGGTGAGCTGTTTACTTACCGCAGACTGACTTAAAAAGAGTCGCTCTGCCGTTTTACTCACACTGCGCTCTTCAATCAGAACATGTAAGCAAAGCAGCAAATTCATATCGCATTTAAGTAAGCTTTTAACATCTACCATGATATTCCCTAAATTCAGGTTAATGATGATTATTTGTCACTTTAAATCATATCATTGTCTTGGTAAATTTAGTGTATGTGAGTTAACACGCTCAAATAATAATAGAATTAAGGATTACTCATGGATTTTCTAGCACTACCAAAGATTGATTTGCACTGCCACCTCGACGGAAGTGTTCGCCCAGATACGATTATTGACCTAGCAAAACAGTACAATATCGAACTACCTGAAGATCGCGACGCGGTTGTTCAATCTCTAACGGTGCCAGAAGATTGCAAAAACCTAGATGAGTATCTAGCTTGTTTCAGCCTACCATTGCAAGTAATGCAGACTGAAGAAGCAATTGAACGTATCTCTTTTGAGCTTTACGAAGACGCTGCACTAGAAAACGTTAAGTACCTAGAAGTTCGTTTTGCACCGATTCTGCACGTAAACAAAGGTCTATCTCTCGATGCAATCATCGCTAGTGCAGTTAAAGGCATGAAGCGTGCTGAAGAGAAATACGACATCAAGGGCAACTACATCATGTCTGTACTTCGTATGTTCCCTAAAGACTCTATCAAAGACGTAATCGACGCAGGCCACCCTTACCTAGGTAAAGGTGTAGTGGCGTTTGATATCGCTGGCGGTGAAAAGCCAGGCTTCTGTGCTGAATTCCCAGAATACACGCAATACGCTCTTGATAAAGGGTACCGTATTACCGTGCACGCTGGTGAGCAATGGCATGGTCAAAACGTTTACGATGCAGTGACAATGCTTGATGCTGAGCGTATCGGCCACGGTGTTCACATCCAAGGAAACGAAGACGCATACAACATCGTTAAAGAGAAGCAGGTTGCGCTTGAAACTTGCCCAACAAGTAACGTTCAAACCAAATGTATTCACAAATTTAGCGACCACCCAATTGCTGAATTCAAGAAAGACGGCATCGTTGTCACTATCAACACAGATAACCGCACTGTGTCGAACACCACTATGACCAACGAAGTGAAGCGTGTGTGTGAAACTTTCGGTCTAACAAAAGAAGACTACGCAGAGATCTACAAATACTCTGTGGAGAGCGCTTTTGCTTCAGACGAAGTGAAACAACACCTAATGGGTTTCGTTAAGCAAATCTAATTTAACAAAGCGCGCCTTTTGCTGAATAGCTGGGCTCACTTAGCATTAGTGCTTAAAGGCACAAAACAGGAAGAGAAAGGCTTAGGCTTTTCTCTTTTTTTATGTCTGTATCTCCGTATTCTAATACCCATGTTGACTAGTGAGATGCAAACAATGAAAACAGAACTCCAAAAAATGCTATCCGGTGAAATTTTTGATGGCGCAGACCATGAGATAGACCACATGCGCACTCACGCGAGCAAGGCTCAGTCAGACTTCAATCAATGTTCAGACGATACTCAGCAGCCAAGCCTTCAAGCTAATCTATTTGGGAAAGTAGGCAGCAGCGTTGTCCGACCTCCTTTTCATTGCGAGTTTGGTAAAACCATTGAGATCGGTGACAACACCTTTATCAACATGAATGTTGTCATGCTTGACGGCGCCAATATCAGAATTGGTAACAATGTATTGGTGGGGCCAAGTGCTCAATTTTACACAGCCTCTCACTCATTGGATCACCTCAGTCGCCGTAAGTGGGAAACGTTTTGTCTACCTATTACAGTCGAAGATGATGTCTGGATTGGCGGAAACTCGGTGATTAACCAAGGCGTGACGATTGGTGCTCGCTCTGTTATCGCAGCGAACTCTGTGGTCAATAGTGATGTGCCACCAGACTGCTTATACGGAGGCACGCCAGCCAAGTTGATTCGACATTTGAATACTGAGCAAAGACGATAGCTAACTGCTCTCGGAGCAAACAAAGCCACAGCGAACGCTGTGGCTTTTCTTCTATATGATTGTTTAATGATGATAATGCCCTTCCCCCCTATCAAAATTCGTAATTTAGCTACACTTAGATAGAAATAAACTCATGATAATTTTTTCGAACAGATGTAGCTCCAACGTCACCATGATTGGGAAAGCCAATGACAAAACACCAAGCTTTGTTGCTCTCCACAGCGACCTTCTGCTCTATTTTCATATGTAACTCTAGCTACGCTGGCTATGCGATCGTATTACCAGGCCAGCATGAACAAGGGATTAACCTGCAAGGCTCTGCTGTATCAGCAGACAACGTGGTTGATTGGGAGATCGATAATAGTGACTTAGTGTTTGGCGCTTTCGGCAATAAACGTGATAACGAAAAAGTTAAAACTATCGGCTATATGTACAACCAAAAGTTAGAGCTGAATTCAGGAGAGTTGGAAAACGAAATTAGAAACACGGCAGAGAAAAACGGGATAGATTACGAAGATTTTTTTCTACACTTTGCAGAAGACACCATTCTAGCTGAACTCGATACTACACACGGTGACAATACGCTATTAAACCGTAAGCCTATGATCATTGGCTATACCGAAAACGAAAAGCATGCGGGTTATGCACTTTATCAGCAGCCGCCTTGGAATGCAGATGTATTTGAACATTTCGACAAAGGGGGCGCACTCTACATTTACCATTCGGAGAAATTCGATAGCTTAACATTCGAATTTTCGCGCTTTGCGCAAGGCGGAGAATTCCATATTGAATACCCCATATCGATGAATGATCTAGGCCAATCTACGGCATGGGCTCACTTAGAAATAACTAATGATCACACACACAATATGACTCAAAGCCAAGCGGTAAGCTGGCGAGTGCCCTCTGATTGGGTCAGAGCAACAACTCATGATAGCAGCGGCCAGAGTTACGGTGGTGGGCAATATTTTGGTTCTACATTGGTGAGAGATGGCGGCCGTTTATACGTTGTCAGAATCCGTTGGCAAGGCAACTCAAGTGATATCCGACCTCGCTTGAATCGAGTTCAATTGAAAGACAGCTTCCAAAAAATCGCTGCCAAAGACCTTCTATCTCAGATCACAAATACGAATTCAAGATCTCACAACGAAACAAAGCAATGGCGAAAGGTTCGTGGTTTTGACCAATCGGCGGATCTCAATCAAGACAACTATTTATCCCCTTATGAATATGAAAACAGGAACAACAAATCAGCCACGGCTCGCTTTCGTTGGGAATCTCGCGTGATCCCATTCGGGCGAATGTGGAACCAAAACTCATCATGGGCGCTGACCAATTTGGCCAATCCAAACCTGTTAATGATTCTACAAAATTACTATTCCAAAACCTGGGAGGAACAAGGGCTGGCTGGGGCCTACAACGACGATACCAATAAACTCATTGGCCGCAATCAATTTGAGGTTTATTCCGGAGGAACCGTCTGTGAGCTTGGGTTTATCGTAGGATCTGTCGAGGCTGACAATGTCTACAAAGAGCAATTCTCTGCTTTTCTGAATGGTCTGCAGATTAACCAAGATAGACCCTCAATAGGTCTCAACATTGGAACAGCAAACCTTTATGGTCGAAATGGACAGGCACACTTGATTAAAGCTGGAGACCTATACTTTCGGGAGCAATACTTATTCCCCTCTACCGGTTTTAGCGGCTTTAACGGGTTGTCTAAGTTTTGGGATAACTCAGCACTTGCCTATGCTGGCTCTAACGTTATATTTCAGGCCACCACTCGCTTTGGACGAGTTCAGTTCCTAGGTAACAATCAGGACAATTGGCAACAAGATCAATATTCTAACCTCGTAATCTATTACCTCAACGCTCAACCGACACATAGCTATTTTAATCAATGGAGTGGCAGTTATGTGTATGGAAGTGGTAACACAACTAAAGATAATTATTGGAAAAGTGGTGTACCAAAAAATATCGCCTACCAACCAACGGAGTTACTTAAGATAGAACTCGGCAATCCAACTAACCAGATTCCTACTCATTTGAAACCGATTCCTTTGATGATATCGACCTTAAACCCTACCCCCAACGACTACACCATAATTGGCGATTCAACTAACAACCACATCATGCACCCAGCGCTGCCAAACGGTATGGTTCGACTGTTACCAACCTATACCTATTTCGCTTATCGAACAGATGAAAACGCAGTGGAAGGCGGCCCACAAGAAATGGTGGTCGCACGTGAGTTTGAGCATGGTCGCGTACTCTTCCGCACCGATTTCTACGGCAAAAATCCAGACTTCTATTCAGCGCCTAAACTCAATATTCCATTAAAAAAACCCATGAGGCCGGTCGATACAAATGGCAACATTGGAGACTATGTGAAAGAAGTGACGCTGAGTGGTTATCAAGGCTTACTTCTGCTCTACTGACCTTTATGAGCATTCAACCTTGGATGTCTTAACTGTTCAAAAAATACATTCACACAGACAAGTAATGGGACCCCTACTAACATTCCCATAGAGCCCCATAGCCAACCCCAAAATACAAGCCATACAAATAAAATCAGCGGATTGAGACTAAACCTTTTCCCCAGTAATGTAGGAGTAACCAATTGGCTTTCTATCAAATTAATCGCCAGGAAGATCGCAGCGACCGTCAATGCGTAGCTAAACGACTCAAACTGTATAAAAGAGACTAAAGCAAAGCACGTAACTGAAACCATCGGGCCAAGATAGGGGATAAAATTCATTAAGCCTGCAAAAGCGCCCCAAAGGAAAGGGTCTTGCAATCCCATCATATAAAAAGCAAAGCCAACAGTGAGTCCTAAGCAAACATTAATGATGGTGATGGCGCCTATGTAACGAGACAAATCCTTTTGAACAACTTTAACCAATTCAACAGCCCTACGCTTATCTGAAAAGCATTCAAAAAGAGATAAGCTTTGAGAATAAATTTTTCGACCGTAATTCATCATGAAATACGCCATAAGAAACGCAACCAACAACTGAGTAACAATGGTTGGTGTTGTCGTAAGCACTGATTCTATAATGGAAAAAGCCGTGTTATTGGTAAGCCCATCATTGGTAACAGTACTACTCATGGAGAACCCGGTGGCGTCAGTTAAGCGACTGTTTTGAGTAACCTCACTCACTTCATTAGATACATTCTCAACCAACATTGGTAATTTTGACCACCATTGCTGAGCGGGCTCACTCAACATATTCAAACTAATCACAACAAAGCCAATAAAACCAATAAGTACAGCCATTACGTTAATGACTCGAGGGATACCGAAGCGAGTAAGGTAGTTAACTAGAGGGCTACATAGCAAAGAAATAAAAGCACCAAAGATGATTGGCAACAAAAATGGCTTGGCGATATGTAATGTAAAAATAGACATCATGAGAACAGCAAGGAGCATAAAACTAGTTTGCAACACACTTCGTTGTCTAAGAATACTGTATTTTTTTGATGTCATTTTATTCCTATGAGTAGGAGGTCTTGTTTTTGAGGCTTCGTCAATTTGAATCAGGCACTCGATACCGTCAGCCAACACTAACTTGAATTAAAAATGATGGTTACTTAAGTAAATTAAGTATTAGCGATAGCTGTTTATAACCAAAAACAGACGATTTAAAACGATGAGTTCGATTCAAAATTACAACACCAAGGCCTGTGATGCCAAGAGCATACAAGGGGTGCTTGTGAACAAACTCTTTTCCTTTGTGACGAATAAGTCCCATACAAAGTGCAACTTGACGAGCTCTACTTCTCCCCTCAAGTCTTTTCATTTGAATCTGTCTTTGTCGATTCTTGAGTGCTGACATGTAACCCCTCCTTCAATTGCTCTTTCGTACATTCAAAACCTATAAATTGCTTTAAGTAACTAGAACGAAGTACCAAGCATATTAGAATCAAACCGAGTGTGAATATAAACGCGCCGTAACCCGCTAACAGATTCAAAGTGAAGTAGTAGATCACTACTCCAGCACCGACGGCGATACTAAAAAGAAACAGCGGTAACAACGCAACAAAGAGGAGCTGAAACACAAGACGCTTTTTAAATGCATCAACACTATTGCGAAACTCCAATAAGAAAAGCTCTAAGGTCGATTGAGACCATTGCTGGGTATGTGTCTGTAATATAGCTAAGTCTTTCCACAATCCATTTAACTCAGAAGCAGAACGTTTAAGATCATCCACCTTACGATCGCTCGATTTATCATTGGCAGAGTTTACTGGATCATTTTGACTATTTACCTGCATAACGGTGCTCTCTCAATTGCGATGTTGATATATGGCTATTTGATTAACTTCGAGACAGCCCAACCAGCGAGAAACGCACAGCCAACACTCAATAATGGACGCTCTTTAATGATGTTTTCCGCTTTCTCAGACGTGTTCTTCACACTTTCAGAGCTGGCCTCGAGAGTTTCATGGACCGCCTCTTTCACATTTTCGATAACTTCTACTGCGGCCTCTTCAGCTTTTTCATAAGTTTCTTCAATTTGTTGTTTGGCTTCTGAATTTTTAGCGTTTGACTTTGGCATAAGTTTTCTCCTTATTTGATTATCATAAGCCAGAGAATAATATTAATCTCTAGCTACTTTAATAATCAATGCTAGCATCGTGCCAACTTTCACAAGTACCAGAATAATTGAAGATAAGCTCCCATATCATTAATAAATGGCATTAATCAATGTAATAATTTCACTAGAAAACATCTATTAATGTATTTTTTACAAAAGCAAAGTAAAACCTTAGACGAAACAAGCTGAATATAGGGTTATTAATTGGCATAAAAAATGCAATAAACCAAATACAGCTTAGAACCAAATGAGGATTCATGAGAAACCAAAGTATATTATCTATTGTTAACCTGATAAAAAGTGGAAATATTATTTACGAAAAAGCGATATCCAACATAAGAAGTGAAAAGATGGCAAAAAATCTTTTTGATATCTACACGGTAAAGAAATGTGCAGAGTTAAAGTTACAATCTTTAACTTACTACTCAAAAATACATCAAGAACAGATACCCGCTAGTTATACGATAAATGCCAGAGAGCGCTGTATTGAAGCGGAAGATAAAAAAGGTAAAAACAATCAAGAGCTCTATTTAAAGCACCTAGAAGGTGTCGAGACAAAGATCATTTCCGACATTGAATCACTGCTAGAAACTAACCCTGATTTAGAAGGGAGAAGAAGATTAAAAGTGGTAAAAAATGAAATGGAATCATGTCGAGACCAAATACACAACATGCGTCATAATTAGTTATTAGCGAATGATGGTTGGAAATCAGAATCAAAGAAAAGGCTTATTTTAATTATTATAAATCAACTGAAATTATAAATACTACTGAGATAAAAAGGAGTAATGATATGTTGTTTAAAAAGGACAATGATCCCCTTGAGGTAATTCACTATAAAGGCATAGAAAAAATACTATGTACATTGAAAGATCACTACTTCTCATGTGTTGACCTAATTGAACAGAAAGCACATGGGAACATTGCAAGAGCTGCAAATCGATTTATAAAAGTTGAACGTTCATTAATAAACGAAGTAAACACCAAGTTCTGCATTAACAATGAAGTTAATGACAATGACATATTGAGTCAGCCCCCTGCGTTAATTGTTAGTTATAACGATATGTACCAGAGTAATTTAAGCCTAATTTCTTACCTCAAAAACACTATTAGAAAGTTTAACAATCAACATATGTCTGCTTTTTTCTCCTATTGGGTTGCGGCGTTGCAAGTTGAAAATGATGAGATAGCAAAGCATTTGTAACAGATATAACCCATCTAAAATAGATACGATTAATTAACTTGAGAAGAGAATCAAAGCCTACAACACAATCATTAAACAGTGGGAATAATCTAGGTTTAATTCTGATCTAATTCTGACATCACTCAAAATAAAAAGCGTCGAGGCATATTGCCTTGACGCTTTTTTACGAGAGGGACCGCTATGTTATTCTAGGAAGCGTCATCGACAGCCCCAGTCATCATTCTAGACAGACTTTTACCGCCTTTGGGATCAAAATCAAGTGTTCTAATCGGAAACGGTATTGTCATTCCAGCCTCTGATAATGACTCTTTAACCGCTATAATACCGTCGTGCTTTGCGTCCATATAACCAAAACCTCCTGGGTACTCAATCCAAAACCAAACCAATAAGTTAACGCTACTATCAGAAAAGCTTGAAGCGTAAACCGTCGTATCTTCTTTCCGACTAACATAAGACTTTTGGTTTATCGCTTTGGTTATCACCTCAGCGGCTCTTTTGGGACAGTCTGAGTAGGAAATCCCCACAGGGATCTCGACCCTTCTTCGTCCTTTTCGACTGTAGTTCGTCAAAATATTTCGGAAAACCATCTTATTGGGAATCATGACGTGTTGACCAGAGAACGTTTCAACCAGCGTATTTCGTAAGTTTATTTTGACTATGGTACCCATGACATCGTTGGAACCAACAACATCGCCAATTTTAAAAGGTTTACGAATACTCATTGTAATACCTGAAATGAGGTTCTCAGTCATATCTTGAAAAGCAAAACCGATAGCTAAACCTAGAATACCGGCACCGGCAAGCAACGATGTAACCGTACCTTGGAGCCCAACAAAATCTAACGCGACAAAAAATCCAATAGTAACAATGGTAACCTTAACAATAGAAGCCAGTAAGTTAATGACTTCTTGAGAGTCGACAACTCTATTGCTCAATCTTTTAAACAACTTGCCGCTTATGTTGGCAACAAAGATAAAAATAAGAAACGTAACAAAAGCAACAATCAGGTTAGGGATAAGTTTAATTGCTTCAACTAACCAATGCTCTAACTTACCCTCTATCAGATGCTGAAACTTCTCTAAGTTAAAAGAGAGATTCATTTCCATGGTGTCTCCTTCTTATTCAATATGTGGATTATTCAATACATTCATGGAATACAAACCGTTAAGGCTTGCTTATCAATACTTATCTCCAGTGAATCAGCCGAATACGTCTCTCCATCAATCACGTATGAAATAGGTCGGTCAGAATCAATTTTAACGAGCTGTGCCGAAGCATAAGTAAAGTAACTAGCCTGTTCTTTCGCTCCAAGACTCGATAACAACAGATCAGATAGAGCGATAGCTCGTTTACTAAGTGAATTTGTGTTTTCCAAATAGGTAATATGCAGCTTCCCATCATCCGGCCTAGGAGGCTGTCCCCCTTGAGCAAGCACAGTACTAAAAGGGGAAGAGTTCGCCACGACCAAACTTTGTAGTTTCATACTTTGTGATGGTTGGTCATCGATTGAAATTTGAAAATGTTGATTATCGTCGGTGATTACTGCATTGAAGAACCCAGTCAAATACGCGAATTGCCCTTTTTCATTTTTTTGTTCTCGATGTGCGTAATCGATCA
This sequence comes from Vibrio sp. PSi01, assembly GCF_054960695.1. Classification (NCBI taxonomy): domain Bacteria; kingdom Pseudomonadati; phylum Pseudomonadota; class Gammaproteobacteria; order Vibrionales; family Vibrionaceae; genus Vibrio; species Vibrio sp. PSi01. The sequence continues at coordinate 266,955 of NZ_JBHNYN010000002.1, read as the reverse complement.
TCTGTTCTTCAAACCCAATACCAAGAAGCAGTAATATTGGTTGTTGATTACAGAACGCCAGATCGATTCTTTTTGAGTTGCCAGATAAAATAGCCTCACACGCTTTTTCAACAGGCGATATTTTCGAGGTCAATCCATAAAGCATATGACATAGAGCGTTCGCGGTACCCAAAGGTATAATCCCGAGTTGTGTATCAGTCTTCCTAACTTGCCTTGCGACTTCACTAACCGTCCCATCGCCACCTGCAACGATAATATGCGCAGTATTCCGGTCTTTGGCCTGCTTAGCTAATATTTCTGCTGATACTTCTTGGCTAGTAAGAAAAATATCTAAACTGTACTTTCTCGTAAGTTCACGAATAACCTGTTGTTCATTCGCCAACCATTTACCACCACCTGCAACAGGGTTGGCAATAAGGCAAGCTTTATGGCCAAGAGTGAGCAAACCTTTATCACTGATTGCTTGAAGTGTTTTCAGTTGTAGATGGTTCAATTGGGCTGTACTTCGCACGTCGTTAATACTTTTCAAGACCTGCTCTACAGTAAGTGACGGATTTTTTGCTAAAAGATAGGCAGCTACGACAAAGACAGAACGTCCTCGACCGAGAGCACAATGCACAACAACCGATCTAGATTGATTGATTTGGGTATCGATCCAATTTATAGCATGTTTAAGCTTATGCATTTTAGGGACTTTATGATCAAGAACCGGGGTGTTTAAATAGCGAAATTGATCACCGGTCATTGCACTTTCTAAACCAGAAAACTCAGCTGTAACATCTACAATACAATGGATGTTTTGAGATTCTAAGAACGATAAATCTGAAGGGAACAAACGACGAGATACATATAAACCTTTTCCAACCTTCTGTATTGGTTCAACTTTATCTCTTTTAATTGCCCATGCATTGTACAGTCGAACACCTAAGAAGAATGGAATGAAGATCCATCTAATCCACCACACTATTTTCCCATCGCTAGTCTTCCTAAATATTGACGGCATATCGAAGATGTAGGCAACACTAACGATGAACATCGACAAACTACACCAGGCAAAAACACCACGGATTATTAGCTGTGGTATAAGAGCAGCAGCAAAAAAACAAGCTATAGCAAGAAGCATATAATATTTAATAATAAACATGTTACGCCTTAATTTATCCGTGAATTTAAATATATTTATCCGTAAATTTATCTATCTCTAAATTAAATAAAAGAAGGGCTCAAGAATGAGCCCTTAGCTTGATAACAAAGCAGTTTTATACTTATTTAAAGAATTTGATTACTTCGTGATTCAAGCAACCTCTTTTTCATATTTACGAGCTAATGTTTCTTTTTGTTCAGTATCTAAGACTCGACCTGCGGTTTGAAAAAAACGCTGCTCTTCTTCTTCTAAATGATGTTCAACCTTATCTTTTAATGTTTTCATTAAAACAAGCCAAGCTGGTGAAGACATCTCTGTATCATCGAGTTGAGCGAGTATTTTGTCGATTCCATGATGTTCAGCGATTCCATGTCTAGTCATGTCAATGGATTGATCACTCTCGATCAAAGGTGCATAAAAATGGCGCTCTTCTGCAATCGCATGCTTGGTTAACTCATTCTTAAGGTTAACATAGAGTTCTTGCCTAGCTTGTGTGTCTCCCGAAGTTTGGAGTAACGCATCCATCAAAAGTCGTTGCTTTTCATGACTGTCTTTGAGCACATCAAATATATTTTTCATGTCTAATTCCTACTTCATTGGTTTACTTTTATGAGGATTTTGGCATCTCATTGCACTCTAGATGACAGTTCTAGCAATCTTCATCTTTCGCATCTAAATGCTCTTTAATATTTTCACAGCTATCTTCTATTGCGTTTTGAGTATCCTCTACAGCCTCATCTACATTTTCCCCGGCTTGTTCCATCGGACCTTCATCACTACATGCCACAAGTGCAAATGTAATACCCACAATAGTTAAAAAACGGTAAGCGTTCGATTTGATGTTCATATAAACTCCTAATGTTTGTTTTTATTCAGCAACATAATTACCACTGAAACCAGTAGTGATATTGCAAATATATAAAATATGATCTTTGCTACTGTCGCAGCAGCCCCAGCGATACCACTAAATCCCAATAGGGCGGCAATAATTGCGACAATAAAAAATATTAGCGACCAGCGAATCATCGTTATTCCCCAATTTTTAATAAATTACCAATTGTAGAGAGGTTAAATAATATTTAATTTATCCACCACTTTCTCTACATTCGGGGTATTATTTGCTATAGATAAAGCTAAGTCGTGTTCACTGCTTGATGAAACTGAACCTTTCAAGATAACCACACTGTTTTCGGTTTTAACTTGAATATCGCTACCACTAACATTGGTATTCATTAATAAACGAGTGATTACCAGTGTCTTTATGTGAGCATCAGTCAAAGCTTGTACGGCTGCGGGTGTTTTTTCTTTGTCTTCATCAATCACTGTAAGTTCGTTTTTTACAGACTTAACGTCATCTAGGCTTAGCACTAACTCTTCTGCCAAATCTTTCTCTGTTTCATTTTTAACCGAGCCAGTTAAAGTAACCACTCGATTTTTAACGTAGGTGTTGATGTCAAATGAGTTTAAATTAGTATTCAGTAATAAAGTCGTTTCTGCTTTTCCATCAATCCACGCATCGAAAGTTTCTTTTTCCCACATGCTATTAGCAAAAACAGTTGATGAAGAAGTTGCAATCAAAGTAGCTAATAATATTTTACTTGCAGTATTTCTCATTAATTATCTCCTCTAGTTAACTGACACTTGTACAATTGCAACCAGCATGCCAACTTTTTAACTGACTGAAAATAAAGGATTTACACTTTAATTTTGAAAATTTACCATTGGTAAAATAATCGGAGGTGTATTAATTACACGAGTATTTTGTAAAAATTATCATCAATGGAGATCCTAGAATAATTAATATCAATACTATTAATTAGCCACTTCTACTATCAGTAATATTGTAACTACATTGAAAAGGTGGCGTATAGTAAATGATAGATTCGTATTTGAAGGACATCATGTTATTATCAAGGTCGTTTTCTGTCGTACAAAAAAGAGAGTTAAATCATGTCATTACCGACACTGTTTATAGAGTTAAAAGATGAATTATTGCGGTCTAAAATAAACTCTCTAGATGAATTATCAAGCTTTGAAATAATTCAAAGTACTATGGATGTTCATTGGATTGACAAGCTACAACAACTGCAACCAGATACTGCTATTGTTGAAGTCTCTCGATTTACTAACGATGATTTTAAGTCCTTATCGAGTGCAACAGGATTGGACGAAATGGACTTGATTATTATCAGTACAGGTACGCCAAACAAAAATTTAGACATGATGATGAACCATGGCGCAATCTTCCATTATAGAAAGCCCGTCGACATGCAAATATTGGAAGATACCCTTGCAGACTTCAGTCAATACTTCCTCCAGAAGCAAGAAGAAGGGCGTAAAGTGTCCACCAGCGATTTAGACCAGTTCGGTATGTTAGTCGGTTCTTCTAAGCCCATGCATAAGCTGTATCGAACTTTAAGAAGAGTCGCGAAGACTGACACCAATGTTTTGATTGTCGGCGAAAGTGGGGCAGGTAAAGAATTAGTAGCACAAACGATTCACCTTGCCAGTGATCGTAAAAACCAACCTTTTATTGCGATCAACTGCGGTGCTATCAGCCCTGAGTTAGTTGATAGTGAATTATTTGGTCATGAAAAAGGCGCTTTTACAGGGGCGAATCGCACACACCAAGGGGTGTTTAGGCAAGCAGAAGGTGGCACATTGTTTCTCGACGAAATCACCGAAATGCCACTTGAGCACCAGGTCAAATTACTACGAGTTTTAGAAACAGGTGAATATCGCCCTGTAGGCAGTAATGCAACGAGTATCGCTAATACTCGAGTCATTGCAGCGACAAACCGAGATCCACAAGTCGCTATTGAAGAACAGTTTTTGAGAGAGGATCTCTATTTCAGGTTGGCTCACTTCCCTATACATGTCCCTCCATTGCGTGAAAGAGGCGACGACATCGTCGGCTTAGCAAAACATTTTATTGCTCATCGCAACGCAAATGAAACCACTGCGAAGACCATTTTCACATCAGCGCTTCAAAAAATATCAGCCCATGCATGGCCAGGGAATGTCAGGGAATTAAAGCACTGTATTGAAAGAGCTTTTATATTGGCAGATGAGACTATTAAAGATGAACACCTAATTTTTGATACTCCTCCTTTAGAAACAGGGACTACCGTTGAGGATATGGTTCCGGCGGGTGTTTCTCTCGAGAAGATTGAGAAAGCGGCGATTATCAATACGCTCGAAGAAAATGAAGGCAACAAAAAGGAAACAGCACAAGACTTGGGAATCAGCATCAAAACGCTTTATAACAAGCTCGATAAGTATCAAGAGTAGTAATACTCATATCTGATGTTGCTGTGTGATCAAAATATATACAGGCGATCGTTAATTTGCAGTTGATGTTTTGCTTTTCCATGAAAATTTAACAGTGGAGGGTGAGCCCTCCACTGTTAAATTTTATGCTGCATTCACCGATGTCTCGGTTCTTTTATCTTGGTCAAAGAATTCTTCATGCAACGCGCAAATCGCTTGTTGATACTTGTCATCACTCACAACAAATTGCACATTTACGTTTCTCATAGACGAATGTAATGCAATAGGCGTAACACTATGGTTCATCAAAGCCAATACACCATTAGCGAGCGTTTTATTGGTATCAATTTGAGAACCGATCGCTGAGATTATAGCGACCATTCGACCTGAAATAGATGCCTGAGGGTAACGTTTCTCAGCCTTATAAGACACCTTGTTTAAACTCTCGGTGCTACCACCTAGATAATAGGTAATAGAATTGGCGTTCATCTCTTTACCAATAAGGTTCACTCTAGCATCTGCGATAATCTCCATTAACTCATAACTAACATTGTCCGCCTTACCGACCATTCCCTGGTCAAAAACATGTAACGCATATACCTTCTGTTTTCCGGCAATGATCTCAATGTGATTCGTGTCTGGTCGGTAATCAGAAGAAATCAGTGTTCCCTCATGTTCTGGCTCGAAGGTGTTTTTGATTTGCAGTTCTATGCCACTTTCTCGTAACCCAGCAGCCGCATTAGAGTGAATAGCTTCCATACCAAGGTTAGCCAGTTGATCGGCAACATCATAATTAGTTGCCCCAATCGGTTTAACCGAACCTACACCAACGACTTTTGGGTCAGCCGAACTAAAGTGATACTCCTTATGGATGATCGCCAATGATGCCTCAGTAATAGTAGCGATACGACTAAACGTCATCTCACTGTAACCACGATCATAAGTATGCATCAAACCTTCTTTGCAATACGCATAACCAGTTACTATGGGAAGCTCCTCAGTAACATCAATGTCAGAGAAAGCCTCTCTAATCGTATCGTCCAAACTTTGAGGGGTTATGTTGTCCCAACCAGAAAGGTCAACAAAGGTCGAATTTATACCAATGTTTTTTAATTTAAGAGCCGTGTTGTATGCACTATGTGACTCTCCAATTGAAGAAAGAAACTCTCTAATCTGTGGTAAATAATGTCTCAGTGAAAACTGTCCGTATTGGCACGTTTCAAGAATGTTAGTAATACAGTTTTTGGCTTCTGAAATACGAGACCGGATGAACTTATCTGCTCTCATACGATTCATTGGATCCGCAAAAATATGCTCATTGGTCAATAGCATGCGGCGTTCAATATAAGATAGAGCATCCTTCCACGAATCGTCACGCATCGCTATCAATTGATAGACACCAGGCTTACCTGTTTTTTTACATTCCAACAATGCATCCGTCATACCGCTGTAAGCGGACACAACAAAGATTCGGTTATAAGGATTTTGAGGGCGGAGAATAATATTGTCGAGCACAGCATCAAATGCTGTCATTGATGTACCGCCGATTTTTTCTACGGTAAATGTCATAAAAGACCTTTTGTTCTTGAAGAGATTAAAGACTAAATAATAGGGAGCGGGGTGAGATATCACCCCTGAATATATGGGTTAATCAACGAGTGGATAAACGCCGTTTTCATCGTGTACTTCAGCGCCAGTAATTGGTGGGTTAAACACACAAGCCATTGTCATTTCTTTGTTTTTATATGCGCGTAAATAATGCTCATCATTCTTATCTAGGATGTACAACGTACCGGGTTTGATTGGGTAAGTTTTACCACCAACGACTTCAATCTCCCCTTCACCACTCATACAAAACACAGACTCCAAGTGGTTTTGGTAATGGATATGTGTTTCTGTCGCTTCGTAAATTGTTGTGATATGAAAAGAAAATCCCATATTGTCATCTTTCAATAACATGCGAGTGCTTTCCCAGTTATCCGATACAATACGTCTTTCACTATTACGACATTCATCAAGTGTTCTAACAATCATTTTACTCTCCCTATTACGATGCTTTCTTGAAATGCTTGGTTGCTACCACTTCAACTGAGTCTTCGAAAATAGTTAAACCTTGCATCAATTCCGATTCTGAAATGGTTAATGGACAAAAGAACTTCAAGATTTCATCGTTTGGACCTGCGGTCTCAATTACCATGCCCTTGTCAAAACACACTTTTGCAATCTCATCAGCTGTGTTCCCATCTTTACATTCAATGCCAATCATCATTCCGCGTCCCTTGCGTTGAACAAATAGCTCAGGGAAACGCTTGAGATTGCGTTGAATGACATCATCGACCATTCTTGAGCTACGTTGAATATGATTTTCAAAATCATCATTTGACCAATACATTTCTAACGCTTTAGCAGCAGTAATGAACGCATGGTTGTTACCACGGAAGGTGCCGTTGTGTTCTCCCGGCTCCCACTTGTCTAGTTCAGGCTTTAATAAAACCACAGCCATCGGTAAGCCATAACCACTTATCGACTTAGATAGCGTAACGATATCTGGTTTTATACCTGAAGGTTCAAAGCTAAAAAACGTTCCTGTTCGACCACAACCGGCTTGAATATCATCCACAATAAGTAGGATATCGTGGGCTTTACAGATTTTGCTTAACTTCTGTAGCCACTCATTTGAAGCGACATTTAACCCACCTTCACCCTGAACCGTTTCCAATAAAACGGCAGCAGGTTTATCCATACCAGCGGAATTATCGGTTAACATCGTTTCAAATAATTTTAAACCATCGATTCCAGCGTAACCTTCAAATGGCAAACGCGTAACGTTGTTGAGATTTGAGCCCGCACCTTGCCTGTGGTGTTGGTTGCCTGTAGCAGCCAATGCACCCGCCGTACAACCATGAAAACCATTGGTAAATGCAACAATACTGCTTCGACTTTTTACTTTTTTCGCCAACTTAATCGCTGCCTCAACCGCATTTGTTCCTGTCGGGCCGGTAAATTGAACTTTGTAATCTAATGCTCGAGGTTCCAAAATAAAGCGACTAAGAGCTTCTAGGAATTCAGCTTTGGCTTCTGAATGCATATCCAAGCCATGTGTAATTCCATCCATTTCAATATACTCAAGTAAAGCTTGCTTAAGTATTGGATTGTTATGACCGTAATTGAGAGATCCTGCTCCAGCAAGAAAATCGAGGTAACGATCACCTTGTTTTGTTTCAAGCCAGCAGCCTTTTGATTTAGCAAAAGTGACTGGAAAACTATTCGAGTATGAACGTACGTTAGATTCCTGCTTTTTAAAAATATCCATGATAAGGCCGTTATTTGATTCCTATAAGTTAATGATTATTTAAGGGGTATTCGATACAAATACTCAGTATCGTGCAGCCCTTTAAAATGAACATTTTCATCTAAGAAAGTGGTCACTTTTCCAGTGCTACTATTTTTTGCGTCTAGCTTTTTAAAGAGTGCCCAAGACGCTTGATTTGACTTAGTAATGGTTGTTTCAATAGCTTCTATACTCTTCAGCCACTCTCGACGAAGTAAGCTGTTCAACATCTTGTAAGCTAAAGAGTGACCTCTAAATCGAGGAGCAACTGCAACTTGCCAAATAAAGAGAACATTAGGCTCACTCGGTTTTTGATAACTCGAGATAAAGCCCGCAAGCTCACCTTTGTTCTCAACCAAAATACAAGTTTTACTAAAGTGAGTGGATTGCAAAAAATTGCAATATGACGAGTTGGTGTCTAGTGGTGGACATTCTGAAATCAGTCGATAAATGTCGTTGCCATCTGAAGCTTTGGGCTCGCGAAAACTCCATTCTTCACTCGTTTTTTCTATCACTTCTGGACACAACACCCAAGGCGCTGATGTAATCATACCGAGAAATTCCTTTGAACTCTAATTAAATTCCTTTTTATTATGAGCATTTACCCCCTACTAAGATCAACACCTTAACTTTAAAAAACAAAAATTAGTGATCTGTATCACATTTAATAGCGGTCAGCATGAATTAAATAATACTTTGAGTTCTAATGTATTTGATCGGTGGAGATCTTAAGAAAATGTCTTTAACCGAATAAGCGTCAAAAGAAGGTTAGAGTCATTAGTAAATTATGTGCTCAGATTGCCAATCAAGCGGCATAAATCACCAACACTCTCAGTGTTGAACATTCTATCGAGTAGATAACAACGCTTCGAATGGCAGTGACTCGCTATCCACTATTAAAATATCGGCCTCAAAAACAAAAAAACCTAGCGAGAGCTCGCTAGGTTTCTTATCTAACATATCGATGAATAATGAACTCAGAGGAAACGAGTCCAGAAATATCAGCTTGGAAAAGGTTTACTTCAAGGGATCATTGTCAGGCAATGCTTTATGTATCCATAGCGCCAGACGCTTTTTAATGTTTGCCCCATCAAGCTTACTTTCTGGTAACGGCGTGATCTGATTTACTTCAACAAGAAACAAGTACACCGCTTTGACCTTTATTGGTTGAGATGAATGTGGCAAATCAAAACCTTGCAATTTAGCCATTTTAAAACCGACCTCAACTGCTTTTTTCACTAGTTTATCTTCATTAATGATCTTCGCGGTTTTCGACATATTATCTCCATCACCTTTCCGAATAAGCATTGAGTATACCAAACAGAATGGTAGACAAGATTACCGTGCTCTCAAATCGAAAAACTCTTTCTGATAAATAGAAAAATTTGATCCACTGGATAGGAGCTTACTCGAATTTATTTTACATTGAATACTGATAAGCAAATGGGCTCTTAATCATACGTTCAATAAATGAGATCCTTAGTCAAGAAACTGAAAATGGTGCAACATTTGGCTTACCATTCTAAAGAATACGAAATATTATGGTTGGTATTTAAATGATAATTCTTCATAGACAGACCAATAAACCACTGTTATTTAACTAGTTTTATACTAAGCTGACTGAGATCATATTTACAGTCACCTGTAACGAAAACTTATTTACAAAACACTCATTAAGAAAATAGAATAAACCCACTAATTTTATAATGGTGTTAAAAATGCGTTACCTTTGGGCTTCATTCTGTCACAAAAATCCAATCCTCGGACGAATCGTTCACATCACGATTATGTTAGTAGCGTTAGCTTCTCTCGTTACCCCGTTAATGTCGACTGACGCTACAACTATCTTAGTGTCGCTGTGTGTCGCTTTGGTATGTATTGTGCTTTTTGTTTTCTTCGCACTCAGCGACAAAATGCGTTCAGGTATGCATTAATCACGGCCTTAAGTGTCAGCAGTACGGACAATGAATCAAATGTAAAAACGCCCAAAGTTGTTCGCTTTGGGCGTTTTCAGTCATTGGGCTTTATTTATAGCCAATCCAGCTTACACTAATCGTAATCATAGATTGATCATTCAAGCTTATGAAAAATATCAATAACCACGTAGAATTTTCAACTGACGAATTTGACTGATCGAAGAGTTCAGACTTGTTCTCAGTTTGTCCTACATCACTTGTGATGGCTTGTTGAATATTATGGGTATTCAGAAACAGAAAAGATCAATCTGGCATCACTACGATACCCATACTTTCAAGCAGTTGCTCTTGCTGCCACGCAACAATTTTAACGCCTGTTGTATCGACTTTTCTTGGGTCTAACCCTTCTAATTCAGCATGGCATAAATTGGCACCTTGCATACTGAATTGCCCCCATACGTCTTCCGAGAACACACCACGGCTGAGATCAGACTCTTTCAATGACGCGCCACCAAGGTAAGTACCTATCCAACGATTCTCAAATAACTCACACTTCTCTAAACAAGCTTGTTCAAAATTCGCGTATGACAGGTTACAACCTGTAATATAAGCAGAACAAAAATACATTCGATTGCTGACTTGGTTAGCAAAATTAGTGCGAGTGAAGTTCGCCCCTTTCAAATCGCAATCACGTAGCTCAATACCATAGCAATTCGCGTTACTAAAATTCGCCATCGCCAACTGGCAATTCTGGAAGCTTGCATCTCGTAAGTCGGCAATATCAAAGTGGCATCCCTCAATATCGCCTTGCTCAATAAATTTACAGTTAATGAACGTTGCATCACGTAAGTTCGAACGTCTGAAATCACAACGGATAAACGTGCAGGCTGTAAATGTAAGCTCTGATAAATCTTGCTGAGCAAAACTGTGCTGATGATAAGTGCTGTTATTGGTGTCCATTTAGCCCCCTAAAGAAATTAAGCTAAGACTACCATTGCGATCTCAAGAAAACACCAAATTAAAAACCAACAAAAACAGTAACTTAAAATACCCTGATTTAGCCATTTTAAGGCACCAAACAAGCCCTTTAAGGTTGTTATTTTCGATTTATAGGATGTGCTTATCTTGAAAAAAGTTTTGTCGCTTAGAAGTGCCAATAAGAGAAAATGTTACTTTGACGGAACGAGTCAATTATTGACCGCGTCCTAACGCGCTAGACTGGACGGTTGGTATGTTGCTCGTTACACTATTCCTCATTCTCAGCATAAAGAGTAAGAACAATGAAAGACATGCGACAAGCTATGCTCGATGCAGGGTTTAGCCTTATTAATGAACACGGGTTTGCTGGTGTTGGCCTGATGAAAATCATCAACCAAGCGGAAGGCACGAAGGGTTCTTTTTACCATTACTTCAAATCCAAAGAACACTTTGGTGAGATCCTTCTTACTAACTACTTTGATGAGCATCTCGCTAAGCTAGATGACTTTTTAAGTGATGAGTCGCTTTCTCGTCGTGATCGCGTTAAAGCCTATTTCGAATTTTGGTGCGCGTCGAAGTTGACTGAAGACTTCAATATTCAGTGCCTTGTGGTAAAACTAGCCGGAGAGGTAGCAGGAACAGCTAATTCGTTACAATCAACCATGGCAGAGGGTTCAGAAAAGATAATCCTACGTATGGCTAAGCTATTCGAAGAAGGCAATGAAGCGGGTGATTTCAATATCGTAGATCCTGAATCACTATCTCGCACGCTTTATGGCTTATGGCTGGGCTCTACGCTAATGGCAGCGATGCAGCGCAACCGTTCGATTCTCAACAATGCCATGGAAGAGACATTGCTTGCGATGAGTTCAAAAAATTAACCCGCTCCTACACACTAAAAGGCTCGCTTTATATAGCGAGCCTTTTTGTTTTTCAGGCTTGTTCTTTTTCTACCTAGGCTTCAGCTTATCACGTGATCGATTCGATTATCCCATCCGTGGCGCTAAGTTATTGGCTTTAAGCAAAGCATTGAGTACTGGGTCGATATGTTGAAAGAATTTGAGCCACCCTTTACACAGGTAATTTAGCCCAGCCTCACCATCACGACTGTTGATAATTCGGTTCTTAGGGCACTCGCCATGACAAGCAAATTTGAACTCACAAGTTTGGCACTGTTTGGGCAACGACTTTTGCTTCGCGAATCCAAAATTTTGCTGAGCAGGCGAAAACGCTAGCGTCGATAGCGGCTTCTCATGAATATTACCTAACTGAAACTCAGGAAAGACGTAATGATCGCACGAATACACATCGCCATTAGGTTCAATTGCTAACCCTTTTCCACAGATCTCACTCAAGGTACACATGGTGCTTTCTCTGCCCATCCATACTCCGACAAAATTTTCAAAGTACGGCACTAATATTTGTCCAAAATCGCGTTCGAACCACTCATCAAAAACCGTCGACAGAAACTCTCCCCATTGCACTGAATCGACACTCCAAGGTTCAACCTCGCCTGATACGGGAATGATCGCTTGTTGGTTGCTCAACCATTTATTGTTGGTATGAGCCTCACGCTTATCGACCACAGGAATAAACTGCAATTGCTTCGAACCCACTTCATCACGCAGAAAGCGATAGACCTCTAATGGATATTTTCCTGTCACATCATTCACGCAGCTTAGGGTCGCGAACTCGACGTTATGCAGCTTCAAGTAGCGAATGCCACGCATTGTTTGAGAAAAAGTGCCTTTGCCTGCACGGTTGGTCCGGTAGTGATTGTGTAAGTGCTCTGGGCCGTCAATGCTCACACCAATGATAAAGTCATTCTTTTTGAAGAACTCACACCACGCATCATTCAGTAACGTGCCGTTGGTTTGAAGGTCATTGCTAATCTTGCTGTAGCTAGGACAATATTTTTTCTGCAGCTCGACGACTTTTTGAAAGTACTCAATCCCCAACAAGGTAGGCTCTCCACCGTGCCAAGAAAAGATAATTTCAGGCGTATTCTGCCCTTCTATGTACTGCTTGATATAACGATCTAACAGAACTTCATCCATCGTATATAGAGAGCCTTTTGGGTATTCAAGCAGCTGCTGTTTTTCTAAGTAATAACAGTAGGTGCAACTGATATTACACACCGCCCCAATCGGTTTTGCTAGCGCTTGAAGCTTGCTGTGTGCTTTGCCATTGAACTGCGGAACTGAACTCAAATTTGATAGCGATAATGTCGTCATGAAAAGTGCCTCGATGTAAAGTTATTGTATTAGCCAAAACAATTCGTAATTCCTTTACACGGTGTTCATCGGCCAACCAAGCTTAATGGCATTAGGTTGGCCGAGTGGTTTTTTTCCTCTATTTCACGTTTTCAAACGGGTTCCACGCTTCGTCAACTGGGACGATATTTTGCGCTTTTTCGTATTCTTGATATTCAGCGACCATTTCAAGGAACAGATCTGGCATTTCATTTCTCAAGTCATGTTGCTCAGCTGGATCTTTCTTGGTGTTGTATAGGTGCCACTCACTGTCGCCGCCCATTCCCGTAGAAATTCGGATAATCTTGTAATCACCTTTAAGCAAAATCCCGCTACCAAACAATTCAAATGGAATCGCATTGTTGGCACTGTGCACGTCTGCCGTTTCCCCTTTGAAGTAAGGCAACAAGCTCACACCACTCATCGGCGCCACTTCTCGACCTTGATATTCCGTTCCTGGATGATCAACCTCTGCAATCTCAAGAATCGTGGCTGCAATGTCCTTCACTTGGGATAAGTCGTCTGTCTGAGTTCCCGGTTGCAACGCATCTTCAGCGGCTAAAAGCGCTTTGGCTGGCTTAACGATAAATGGCACACGGATACCGCCCTCTGCTGTGTAAGCTTTGTACCAAGATAGGCCACCGGTTGAAGCGCTTGCCCACTCAGGACCAAGTGACACACTGGAGTTCGCCTTACCTAAGTTTTCAGTCGAATTATCGAAATGATGAGCAGTCCACGTTCGGATCAAATCACTGATATTTTCACCGGTAATATCCGCCGCTTCTGGGCCATTATCCGCTAGGTACATGATGTAAGTATTATCGTATTCCCCGATTTCTTTCAGGTAATCGACTATCTGACCCACTTGCTGGTCCTGCATTTCCATCATGCCCATCGCGACAGCCATTTTCTTGCCGTACCACTTTTGTTCTTTCTCAGAAAGCGAGTCCCAAGGGCGGCTTAATGCGTTACGATCTGAAATATCGGCGTCTTTTGGAATCACGCCCATCTCTTTCATGCGTTGGAAACGATCTTCTCGAACAGAGTCCCAACCATGCTCGACGTAGTAATCAACTTTATCTTGATAGGCAGACTCAGGCGCTTGCAATGGCAGGTGAATACCGGTGAATGGGACGTAAGCGAAGAAAGGCTTACCGTCGTCTTTTTTGCTGTCGATCATCTTGATGATCTCGTTGGTGTAAACTTGGTCTGAGTACTCGCCTTTGTACTTGTCCTCAACCACTTCACCGTTACGGTAAGTTGGCTCAACTTCGACGCCGGGAATATCCCCTTTTTGCAGCGCATCCGCTGTCGCGGCATTTTTGGCCGGGAACATCATATCTCGATTAAAGTGATTCGAGCCGCCCGCTAAGATACCGTAACTCTCTTCAAAACCTCGATCGTCAGGTAAGAAACCATCGTCGTGCCCCAAGTGCCATTTCCCAGAGAGGTAAGTGTTATAACCACTCTCTTTAAGCAGCGTTGCGACCGTAACCCCTTTCTTGGTGAGGTAACCTTCATAACCCGGCTTGCCAATCGCACCCGGATAGACAGCATAGTCGAAGGTGCCTAGCCCAACCTCGTGGCTATTTGCTCCGGTTAACATCATAGAGCGCGTTACCGATGAGGTTGGTGACGCGTGAAAGTTAGTAAACTTAACCCCCTCTTCAGCCAGCGCCATTAGGTTTGGTGTATTGGCTTCTGAGCCATAAGGCTGAGTATCGGCAAATCCCACATCATCGCCAACAATGACAACAATATTCGGTTTTTCTGATTCTGCGGCCAGAGCAGCACTGCTTGCCGCGGCCATTGCAGTGAAGACTAAAGATTTCTTGAATGTCTGCATAAGACGTTCTCCAATTTCTGTGATTAACTTTTTCAGTAATTAACTTTTCTGCGAATAACTTTTTCTGAGGCTAACCTTTCTGTGATTAACCTGAGTTAGGATTTGAATTAGTGCGCGGCTTGCGACATCCAATGTAATAAGTCGAGCGCGGGGTCATACTCTTGAGCTGCTGCCATGCCAATCCAGGTGACAGCCTCCGCTTGGCTGGCTTGAACGCCACTTCCAGAGATATACATCAACCCAAGCTGTGTTTGAGCTTCAGGGCTACCGTTATTGGCTGCGGTGACGAACCACTCCGCGGCTTTTTCATCATTCTGTTCTACGCCATCTCCGCTCAGATATAAGTAAGCGACAGAGAGCTGGGCATCCAATTGCCCTTGGTAAGCTTCATCCAACAGTTGCACGACATCTTGATGCTGCTGTACTTGATCATTTATGGCTTCATTCTCAAAGCTCTCGCTTCCAAAGCTTGCCTTGGCAAAAAACAGAACAACCAAAACACCCGCCAAAATCACGGTAGTTAAACGTTTATTGAGCATTTATTTCCTCCTCGGGAATAAAGTTCACGACGTCCCTGTTGAATGAATTAGGTGAAAAGTAGGAATGGCGCGATGATGCATAAGCTTGATAGCAATACGTTTTCAATTTTCATAATTGGCTCTCGAGTAATGATTGTTGAGTGAATCATCGACTGAATTAAATGGTCATAACATTCAGTCGATTAAGACAGAGACTTAAATCGCTTTCTCTATGATGGTTTCAATCGTCTGTTTCGAGATTGGGTAGAACTGAAAACAGATGTCTTTTTCAATCGCTTCTGCAATGTTGCTCTTCTCTTGCTCATCAAAGTCCCAGCTGCTGAAACGCTTCATCGCACCGACACTGGTTTGGAAGTTATTTAAGAAATCCAACACTCTCTGGTAAACCATCTCATCGGTTCCCGTAGTGTCGACAGAGAAAGCTTGAGCTAACTTCGCCGCATTCGGCATGTAGAACTCTGGCAGTGCTTCAATCACAACCGGCATTAATACCGTGTTGGCATCGCCATGTGGAATGTGGCTAATCGCACCAAAGGCATGAGCACAGTTGTGAATCGGAATACCGCCCAAAGACGAATAGAAAGCAGAAATCGCCATGGTGCTTGCTTGAAGAAGGTTGCCGCGTGCCGTTAGGTTTTCTGGCTCTTTCAATGCCAAGGGTAAGTTTTCAACAATCAATTTTGCAGCCTGAATACCGTAAGCGTCGGTGAATGCATTACTCATTGGCGAGACAATCGCTTCAACAGCGTGTGTTAGTGCATCCATGGCGGTAGAACGAGTCAGATGATCAGGCAGATTAGTGGTCACCGTTGGATCAAGGATCGCGATATCAGCTTCCAATCCAGACGCGACTAGACTTGCCTTAATGTTTTCATGTTCATTGTAAAAAACAGCAATCGGAGAGGCTTCTGCGCCCGTGCCAGCCGTTGTCGGAACCGCAATGTGTGGCACTCGAATATCTTCATTGTTTGGCCACACATCCATATGACCGCCGCCCGCAATCACCGTACGGATATCATCTATCTGTTTATGAAATGCGTATTTCACACCTTTAGAAGCATCAATCACACTGCCACCACCAACAGACAAGATCGCATCAGCATTGACGCTGTTTGCAAACTCAATGGCAGCGTTGATGTTGTCGCAAGTCGCGTCTGGCGCGATATCGGTGTACACACCAACAAGTTGAACTGCTTGTTCATTACCTGGCTGGTTCACCTTTTCGTTTACAAACAACGCCGAGAACTGCTCAACAAAACCAAGAGACTCCAAGCCTTTATCAGAAAAGAGCACGACTCTTTGCGCACCTAAGCGACCAAAAAGAGAAGGGATATTTTCAATGCCATTCTCTTGAGCATGAACAATGGTTTTAAGTTGAAAGTTAAAATTATTGGTTGTCATGGTATTTACCTCATTTCTAGTTGATGACTAAACAATAACCAATACAAACCGGTCGGTCTAGAGTGTTAATGTCAAAGATATGTCAATTAAGATCTTTATGGATCATTGCCCCAAAACGAAAAAAGCCCGCAAATGCGGGCTGTAGTAATAAGTTAGTGAGTGATCATTAAATAAGTGTCATTGACTCACCATGAGCAACTTATTAACTATTAACTATTAACGAAGATGAGCTGGCACCTTGCTTTTGTCTCTAGTGAGGTAGTAGTACAGGTAAACTAAAGAGTAGACAGTCACAAATCCATCGAGCGCAAACACACCGCTCCAACCGTAAAACCACTCATAATCGTTGATACATACGTTGTATAAGAATATGCCCACAAACATCGACTTCTCAAATGCACTGTAAATCATAGTCGAAGTACGCAGCGATTTGTACTTCGCCGAGACCATCAACAATATGCCGATACAACCGACCATAACGCCCCAGTGCTGATATGTGCCCATCAAATACGTGCTACTTTCCAACATCGTATCGTTGTACGAGAACAACGTCTGCATGCTCCAGTCCGGTGCCAGAAAGGTGGAAAAAGCAGTGGCAGTCAAGAATCCCGTGATCATCAAATACGACTTTATGGTTCTTTCAAAAAAACGTTCCAACATAAATAGCCTCTTATATAAATTTTTAATAATGAATAACGTAATATCAGGTATAACTTACTTGCCTAGCATGCTCATCACAGCTGCTTTTAATTCGTTGTCTTCTCTTGAAAACAGATGCTTAACTCGATGATCTAAGCCCGTTTCCAAAACTGTTTTTGCATGAGAGAAAGTCAGAAAACCTTCTTTACCGTGATAATTACCCTGCCCTGATTCACCAATGCCACCAAACGGCGCATCATCAACGGCTAAATGGAAAACGCAGTCATTGATACACATTCCGCCGGAATGAACTTGGTGCTTAACCTGACCCTGTAAACTCAAATCAAAGCTCATCAGGTAGAGTGCTAACGGCCTTGGTTTGCTATTGATGACTTGGAGCGCCTCTTCGATATTGCGATACGTAATCAAGGGTAATAGTGGGCCGAAAATCTCTTCGTTCATCACCTTGGATGACAGGCTTGGTTCAACAATCAGGTGCGTCACCAAGCGGTGGTTATCTAAGTCCATCGCTTCGTCATGGCAAGCGACGGTTCGCGTTCCAGCTTGTCGTTCTTCATTCAACAAACCCACTATCCGGTCGCATTGACGAGGATTGATTAGGGACGTCAAACTCTCGGAATACACCCCTTCATCGAATAGCAATTGGTACTGTTTTTTATACTCTTGAATGAAAGATTCAACTTTCCCTTCAGGTAGCAATACATAGTCAGGAGCCACACACACCTGCCCGTTATTGAGGCTCTTACCATAAATGATTCGCTCAACCGCGATATCAATTGGCATGTCTTCTGCAACGATAACCGGTGACTTACCGCCTAGCTCTAGCGTGACTGGAGTTAGCGTGTCAGCCGCTGACCTCATCACTTGGCGACCCACTTGGGTTGACCCCGTAAACAGAAGATGATCAAACGGCAATGCCGAAAATGCGGCTGCGATTTCTACCTCACCTTCAACCAAGCACACCTCATCAGCATCAAAAACTTCCGCCAATAGTGCTCTTAATACTTGATTTGTTTCTGGGGTAAATTCGCTCATTTTTATCATTGCGCGATTGCCTGCCGCCAGAGCCGATATAAGCGGGCCAACCGACAGCATAATTGGAAAATTCCACGGGGCAATGATCCCTACCACGCCTTTAGGTTGATAAACTACTTCAATACGAGAAGTTGAAAGCAAAGGGCCCGAATGACGAATCGAAGATGTCGACCAATGAGGCAAACACTCAATGCTGTAATTAATATTCCCGATGCAAGGCAATATGTCAGCCACCAATGTGTCTTGTCGACTGCGGTGACCATAGTCCTCACTTACCGCGACACACAAACGGTCTGTGTAATCGATGAGAGCAGATTTCAGCGCAAGCAACTGTTCTATTCTCACCGGCACAGTGGGCATCGGATCATCTGCAAAAGCGTCCTGCATATTCTTCAACGTCTCTGTCATTTGTGTAGCCGTCAATTCATGTTTCATACATCACCTCGTGGTTAATATAAGCACACAATAATCCAAAACAAACCGGTCGGTCCACAAGTTTATTGTCAGAGAATCGTCAATACGTTTTTGAATACCAGAAAAGAGGCATTCAAAAGCTGGGAATAGATCAGGGGCGTTTAAATAAAAATACGTAACTAATAACTGAGGGATAATTAGAAGATTTTGAATGGCGGGATCAAAAATGGCCGCTGAATGCGACCATTTGATAATTCTTTAAGTTTTTGTTTTAAATATACAATTTAAAACTAACGTTAGCTCTTGGCTACGTTCGCAATGCCTTCAAGTTGAAGTACTGGAGCAGCATCGATATCTTCTGCGTTCATCATAGATGAGACTCGCTGCATCGAAGAAAGCAGTAAACTTTGCTCCCACGGCTCAAGGTTTTGGAATTTTTTC
Organism: Vibrio sp. PSi01; assembly: GCF_054960695.1. NCBI lineage: Bacteria > Pseudomonadati > Pseudomonadota > Gammaproteobacteria > Vibrionales > Vibrionaceae > Vibrio > Vibrio sp. PSi01. Next base: position 247,728 of record NZ_JBHNYN010000002.1, on the reverse strand, counting down.
ACGAAGTTATCTTGTAGCGGCGGTGGTGCATTGCTCAACAACTCTTGACCCTTTTCAGTCAGGTTTGCGTGTACTTTGCGTCGATCAGATTCACTACGTACTCGTTGTACATAGCCGTTCAATTCTAAGCGATCGATGATTGTAGTCGTGGTTGCTTGACTCACATTAGTTTGATTAGACAACTCTTTGATCGTCACATTACCCATATCTTGGATTGCTCTCATTAAGATTAATTGAGGGCCAGTCAAACCATACTCTTTACTCAGCTTTTTCGAGTGTAAATCGATAGCGCGAATAATTTGGCGAATAGCGACCAGGATTTCGTCATGTTTGTCCAAGATGCAGACCTTTGTACTAATATACTGTGAGTGGATTTACAGTATCGAAGCAATGAAATGTCCTGAACTCTTGAGTCAGGTGCGTTCGAATTACACTGTAAATTGATAAATTACTTCATTAATTTTCCGCATTGTACTGATGTTCATACTATTCTCAATCTTTTCTATGCATCTGAATCTGCGCAGACCAACACTTTTGCTCAATAAGAGCCGATTTTTATTTATATAACAAAGAAAAAAGTAACCAAAATCACAAACATTGGTAGAGAAAAAGATTTTATAATCAAATAGGTAGAGAGATTACCATTGTCTCACTACCTATTTTATCTCTTAGAGAACAAATTATCTCAACTCAAACCATTAAGCGGCATTATTAAGTTGAAAATTACCTGTAAGAGCGCTGTAAAACTCACTGTTGTCCAAGATCCCGACCAACAGATCGTCTTCGACAAGCAAAATGGGATGATTGCTGATCTGTTTCAGCTTAATGGCATCACGCATACCGATCTCTGGGCTTGCCACCACAACACTCGACGCGTTGATTGCGGTCAAGTCATCAGACTCACTCCACTTAACAAGAGCCAAAGCGGATTCACCTTTTACAGATAAAATACCTTCATTCAGTTCAATCCATAGATCTTTTGCATCACAGATCTTCCAACTGTCATTCTCTTGTGTCAATGATCCAAGAGGCTGCATTAATGAACGACCTTTAAGTACGTTCAATGGGTTGGTGTGGGCAACGAAGTCTTTTACGTATTCGGTTTTTGGCGTTAATACGATCTCTTCTGGTTTTCCGTGTTGGATCAGTTGACCCGATTCCATGATCGCAATGTTGTTACCAATTTTTAACGCTTCATCAAGGTCATGGCTCACGAATAAAATCGTTTTATTAAGCTTGCTTTGCAATGTAAGCAGTTCATCTTGAAGCTGTGCTCGAATCAGTGGATCAAGCGCGGAGAAAGGTTCATCCATCAACAGAATGTCTGTGTCCATCGCAAACGCTCGCGCCAAACCAACACGTTGCTGCATGCCGCCAGAAAGCTCATGAGGGAATTTGGTTTCCCATTCAGCTAAACCAACCATCTCTAACTGTTCACGCGCCTTTTCACGACGAACATCTTTGGCTACGCCTTGCATTTCAAGACCAAATGCCACGTTATCTAACACGGTTAACCAAGGCATCAGTGCAAACTTTTGAAATACCATTGATACGCGGTGAGTACGTAAGTGACGAAGAGTCGCTTCGTCACATTGCTCGCCTAAGTCCACCAGTTTATCGCCATCTTTGATTGCTAAAGAACCTCGGCTAATTTCATTCAAACCGTTTACAGCGCGAAGCAGTGAAGATTTACCCGAGCCCGACAAACCCATCAATACACATATCTCGCCCTCTTTAACCGTCAACGACACATTATCCACACCAACAACTTGACCAGTCTCATCGATAATCTCTTGGCGAGTTTTACCTTGGTCTAGAAGTTCAAGTGCTTGATTGGCTTTATTACCGAACACGACATCAAGGTTTTTGATGGTAATCGCGTCCACTGCAGTCTGCTCTTGAGAATTCGCTTTATGTTCTTGAGGTACGGCTTTGCTTTCTTGAGACATAGCGTTATTTACTAAAGACATGATTAAGCTTCCTTCTGGTTTGGTGTCTTACACAAGCGATCAAGAATAATAGCGACCAGTACAATCGCCAGTCCGGCTTCAAAGCCTTGTGAAATGTTCACTGTGTTTAGCGCTCGAACCACAGGTTTACCCAGGCCGTCAGCACCAACAAGAGCCGCAATCACTACCATAGAAAGTGATAACATAATGCACTGCGTTACGCCTGCCATGATGCTTGGAAGCGCGGCTGGAAGTTCTACTTTTAACAACAACTTCATGCGGCTTGCACCAAAGGCTTTACCCGCTTCAATCAACTCTTCAGGGACTTTAGTCACCCCCAAATAGGTCAAACGAATCGGCGCGGCTATCGCGAAAATAATGGTCGAGATTAAGCCTGGAACGATACCTAAGCCAAATAGAACCAAAGTCGGAATCAGATAAACGAAGGTTGGAACGGTCTGCATTAAATCTAAGATCGGGCGCAACAGCGTGTATAGCCAAGGACGGTGAGCCGCCATAATGCCAACCGGTACGCCAATTAATACGGAAATCGTTGTCGCCGCAAAGACGAGAACAAAGGTTTCCAGCATTTCTTGCCAATAGCCAAGGTTGAGGATCGTCAGAAGCGCGGCGACGACGAAGATCACCAAAGACAGTTTGCGATGTAGATACCATGCAAGGGCTGCCGTAATAACAATAGGTAATGCAGGAGGCATCCACTTAAATACATCGACTAAAAACAGAATAACAGTTTCTAAAAAGATAGAGACAGCGTCAAAAAAGCCTGCTGCGTTGATTGTTAACCAGTCAACGCCAGCTTCCATCCATTGTCCGACAGGGATTTTGTTTTCCGTAATAAAATTCACAATATTGCCTTTCATTATTGGTGAGCCGAAGCTCACCTTTATTATTTATGTAGCTGTTGAGATAGGTAGAACTAAGCTTTTACTTGCTTTAGGTATTCAGTAACGGCTTGAGTTGCTGATTCACCTTTATGTGTTTTTACGTTGTCTAACCAAGCTTCAACTTGTTGTGGATTGTTGATTAACCATTGTTGAGCGGCTTGTTCTGGCTTAGCTTTCTGGTTAAGAATCTCTTCCATCAACTGGTTTTCCATCTCTAGAGTGAACTCTAGGTTTTGCAGAAGCTGCCCCACATTTGAACACTCTGACAAATAGTTTGAACGAACGTTGGTGTAGACATTCGCACCACCATAGTTCGGGCCAAAGAAGTCGTCACCACCAGCAAGGTATTCCATTTCAACATTACTGTTCATTGGGTGAGGAGCCCAACCAAGGTAAACAATCCATTGGCTGCGACGTGCCGCACGCGATACTTGAGATACCATGCCCGCTTCACTTGATTCCACTAGGCTGAAGTCTTTCAAGCCAAACGCGTCAGAATCAATCATTGATTGGATTAAGCGGTTACCATCGTTACCCGGCTCGATACCGTAGATACGATCTTTAAATTTTTCGGCATGTTTTGCTAGGTCTGCAAAGCTTTTTACACCTGCGTCGTATACGTACTTAGGTACAGCTAATGTGTATTTTGCACCTTCAAGGTTGGCACGAACTGTCTCTACAGTGCCCGCTTCACGATACTTAGCAATATCGCCTTCCATGGTTGGCATCCAGTTACCTAGGAACACGTCAATGTCACCATTCGCCATTGAAGAGTAAGTCACCGGTACAGAAAGTAGGTCGGTTTTGGTTTTGTAACCAAGGCCTTTTAATAGTTCAGAAGTAACGGCGGTTGTTGCAGTAATGTCTGTCCAGCCCACATCAGCAAAGCGAACGTTTTCACATTGTTGTGGCTCTACTGAAGCGTTAGCGTAAGCACTGAACGCGAATGAACTGATGGCTAATGTTACTAATGCCGTTTTTGTAGCGGTCTGTTTATGTTGAGTCGTCATAATGATTCCTTTTTATCTTTCCTTGTTCTGCCCTAACTCATACTAATCAGGGCAATTTTGCTGACTTTTAACTAATTTTTGTTGTTACTATTTTTATTATTACTGATTTTTCTATTTTCTATTCAATAACAGAGACTTACACTTCTCTTACTGGTTTATCTGTTCTTTGCTTGTCTTCCCACTCAGGAGCAATCCACACTGGAACATCCTGCTCTTTAAGCATCGGCTTACCAAGAATCAAATCGGAAGCGCGCTCGGCAACCATAATGGTTGGGGCGTTCAAGTTTCCATTTGGAATAGTTGGGAAAACAGACGAGTCGACAACACGCAGATTATCAATACCGCGAACACGGCACTCCTCATCAAGCACTGCCATTGGATCGTTATCAGCCCCCATTTTGCAGCCACATGAAGGGTGATACGCGCTTTCAACGTTCTGCTTAACCCATTCATCAATCGCTTCATCGGAAGTAATATTTAGACCAGGCTGAATCTCTTCGCCTCGGTAAACGTCCATCGCAGGTTGAGACAAAATCTCACGCGTCAGACGAATACAATCGCGCCAATCTTGGCGGTCTTGCTCGGTCGAGATGTAGTTGAAAATGATCTCTGGCTTGGCATGCGGATCAGCCGAAGTGATCGCAACCGTACCGCGACTTTCAGGCTTGTTAGGCCCAACGTGAACTTGGAAACCGTGACCATCAAAAGCCGCTTGACCGTCATAACGCATAGCTGCTGGTAGGAAATGGTATTGAATATTCGGCCACTTCAATCCTTTGCGTGAACGAATAAACGCACATGATTCAAAGTGGTTAGTAGCACCCAAACCTTTACGAGTCAGAATCCATTCCGCGCCAATCATGCCTTTGCTAACTAAACCAAGCTTACTGTTAAGCGTGATGGGTTCGTTACAGTGGTATTGGAAGTACACTTCTAGGTGGTCTTGTAGGTTTTCACCGACGCCACTGAGTTCGTGTTTCAGCTCTACACCAGCCTTTTCAAGCACGGCTTTCGGGCCGATACCAGAAAGTTGCAGCAGTTGAACAGAACCGATAGAACCGGCAGAAGAGATCACTTCTTTGTTCGCGACCGCGACTTGAGTATTGCCTGACTTTTCAAACTCGACACCGACTGCTTTCAGACCTGATTGGCCAGTTGAGTCTTGTGCTTCAAGTAAGAAACGGCGCGCCACGATGCCTTTCTTCAAGGTCAGGTTTGAACGCTTCAATGCACGGCGCAGATAAGCGTTAGAGGTTGAGGCTCTCACTCCCTTGTCTACCGTCATATGCATGGTGCCGAAGCCTTCTTGCTGGTAGCCGTTATAGTCTTGTGTTTCCGGGTAACCAGCGTCTTTACCTGCATCAATGAATGCTTGGTAAAGCGGGTTCAGATCCATATCGTTACCGTTACAAGTGCCTACTGGGCCATTGTCGCCACGGTATTGATCGCCACCTTTGTTCCATGATTCAGCACGGCGAAAATAAGGCAAACACGCTTGATAATTCCAACCGGCAGCACCCTCTTCTTCCCACTGGTCGAAGTCACAAGCATGACCACGCACGTAAACCATGCCATTGATTGATGAGCTACCACCTAACACTTTGCCGCGTGGGCAGTGCAGTTCACGTCCATCAAGGCCTGGCTCTTGTTGAGTCTCAAACTGCCATGCATATTTTTCAGTATTCATCGGGTAGGAAAGCGCCGTTGGCATTTGGATAAAAATGCTCTTATCCGTACCACCCGCTTCCAGTAATAAAACGCTATGTTCACCGCTTTCCGTTAGCCTATCCGCTAACACACAGCCGGCCGAACCCGCGCCGACGATAATATAATCGTAGCGTTGTTCCATATTTTAAGTTCCCTGAGATGAGTCAGTGAGGCTAGCTCTTTTAAGCTAGCCTGTTGAATTAAGTGTTACGCGTTAGGCATAAGGGCTGGCGTAACCGCCTAGCTCAATAAGAATGCTCTTCGTTTGCGTATAGTGGAGTAGAGTTTCTGGGCCATTTTCACGACCAACACCCGAAAGCTTGTAGCCACCAACAGGCATTTCTGCAGGTGAGTCACCCCACGTATTAACCCAACAAATACCTGCCTGCATTTGATGAATAACACGGTGAGCACGAGAAAGGTTTTGCGTGAACACGCCAGCAGCCAGGCCGTACTTAGTATCGTTAGCACGACGAATCACATCGTCTTCATCAGTGAACTTCAACACCGACATTACAGGGCCAAAGATCTCTTGTTGGACGTGTGGCATGTTGTCTTCGCAGTCCACAAACACGGTTGGGACAACAAAGTTGCCGTTCGCTAGCCCGTTGTCAGTCACTTGATAACCGCCAGTCAGCAATGTTGCGCCAGACTGTTTTGCTAGCTCAATCGCTTCAAGAACTTTTGAAAGGTGCTCTTTAGAAATCAACGCACCAATTTGAGTCTCCATGTCCATTGGATCACCAATGATCAGTTTTTCAGTGCGTGTCTTAAGTTGGTCGATAAAATCGTTGTAGATGTTTTCGTGTACATAAACACGAGTACCATTGGTACACACTTCACCTTGGGTGTAAAAGTTTGCGACCATAGAAGCGGAAACCGCATCATCCAATTTCGCATCATCAAACACGATCATTGGCGATTTGCCACCAAGTTCCATGGTCACCGATTTAAGCGTCTTAGCGCTATCCGCCATCACAGCCTTACCAGTGCCGGTTTCACCTGTGAAAGACACTTTAGAGATGTCTGGATGAGCCGTTAGCATTTGGCCGACACGGTAGTCACCCTGAACCACGTTAAATACACCATCTGGAAGGCCTGCTTCGGTAAATATCTCAGCAAGCTTAAGTGCCGTTAGCGGGGTTTCTTCGGAAGGTTTGAAAATCATCGCATTACCCGCAGCCAATGCCGGAGCCGATTTCCACATCGCGATTTGAATTGGGTAGTTCCACGCGCCAATACCGGCACAGATGCCAAGCGGTTCACGACGAGTGTAGAAAAATTGAGATTCACTAAGGGGTTGTTGATCGCCTTGAAGTGTAGGAGCGAGGCCTGCGAAGTATTCAATCACATCGGCACCAGACGCTACATCTACTTCAATCGCTTCTTGCAGTGGCTTACCCGTGTCAACAACCTCAAGGTTTGCAAGGTCATCATTTCGAGATCTAAGTATCGCTACCGCTTTCAAAAGAATACGACTGCGTTCCATGGCCGTCATTGCTGACCATACCGCAAATCCACGTTTCGCAGATTCAATAGCGCTATCCACGTCCGCTGAAGAGGCTTGGCCTAGCGTTGCGATAGGTTCGCCGTTTGCCGGGTTGATACTATCAAAGGTTTCACCAGACGTAGCTTTAACCGCTGCGCCATCGATGTATAACGAGTTCATTTCCATTTGAGATTCTGACTTAATTATTGTTATTAGACTCTGCTGGTCTATGTGTGAGTATTTATCGTTCAAGTACTATGATTGCAATGCGACGACCACGTTCTATGCGGTGTTACACGAGTAAAACGTCAGTTGTTTATCAAGATAATCATTGATGATGGCACGAGCCTTTTGAGCATTGATACCTTCAGGGTTTAACGTGCCTCTCAGCCATAACCCATCAATCAGAGAAGCAATCCCGTGAGCAACGAGATCCGCCTGTTCATGACTCAAAATACCTTTCAACTCAAGACGCAGATGTGAAATCAAACGTTTTTCATTCACACGCTGTAGTCTCTTCAATTGTTGGTCATGCATTGAATAGGACCAAAATGCCAACCATGCCTTCGCGACTTTATTTTCGGCTTGGTAACCTTCGAAGTTACCATCGATGATCGCGTTTATTCTCTGTTGGTGAGCATCAACAGGAAGCGCTTTTAGTGAAGTCGTGATGGTGTTGGATAATTGGCGAAGGATTTCACGCATCGTCTCTTCGAGCAGACCGTGTTTCCCACCAAAATAGTGATTAATGATACCTGTAGACACGCCCGCTTCTTTGCTGATCAACGCAATACTCGCGGCGTGTAAACCCACTCGGTCAATCACCGTCATGGTGGCTTGAACAAGCTGTGGTTTACGTATGTCAGGCATCCCAACCTTCGGCATTTCTCAGTCCTTTTATTTTATATTGAACGTTCAGTTAAATATAAAATGACAGAAATTTAGTTAGGGTTCAAATGATTATTTAAAACAAACCCGTAACAACACAGCATTCAAAACGATTAAATATCCATTAAAACATATACTTAAATATCATTTAGACCACTAATGAAATTAATTAAAGATTTGAGGTGTGATGGTTATTGGTCGAAAGTTTTTAGCGAAAAAGAGTAAAAATCAATCAGGTTAACGATATTTAGAACCTCGAGTAAAAACCTTAAAGTAGTGTTTGATGCAGGAAGGATATAAAGTGAAAAAGTGCATAAAAAAAGGTTGATAATGACCAAACCATTATCAACCTTTACGGAGCTTTAAATCTAAAGCGATGAATCTACCTAGGCTCACTCAATACGTGTAATGAACCCATACTTGTCAGAATCGGCCTTTGTCATCCAGTGTTCACCCGAAGCAGGGGCAGAATCTAAAGTGAAGATGTAGAAGTCGATCCCTTTGTCTCCCATGACCTTTTTAAAGTAGGTCGCTTGCTTGAGATGGCTTTCGTTGGTGTATGGGAATTCTTTAGCTGTTTTATCACCCTCAGCCCAGCTATGAACGCCCACTTGCTTATTAAGCTCAATGGCTTTGGTGGTATCTGCTCGTTGTAAAACTCGTGGGTTACCCGCCGCGAACAGATCCGTGCCGCCAGAGAACACCGAACCCGTTGGAGTAACGATTGTGGTCATATTGTTGCTATTGATCATGCGACCGGTGTACATGTTGATATCATCATCAGCACTGCCACCAATATGGTTATTAAATTTCAAGATCATTTCACTGCCTGGGTATAGCTTAACGATATCGAAAAGCTGCGAATAGGTTGTAACCCCAAGAGTAGAAGTAATTCGCTCAACAGCACCAGTGTTCTGGAGTACATCACGGTAAAATGCGTTAAAGGCAAATGAAGTAATGATAGTGACTTTGTTACCATTTTTAGTTTTGCTCAGAATCGTAGAGCCAAGACTCGTCACGTATTGCGACATCTCATTGTGATACTCAAGCTCAACCGCTTTTTTACTGGTCGCGCTCGTTTGAATTAACGTAGTTTCATTAGAAACAGAGCGCAACGCAGTACCGCAATCAAAGGAGTCATAAAAATTACCCTCACTGTAAATCGCACAGTCATCGACTCCTGCATCAGGAAGATACAGATCAACGCTCTGACCTAGGCGACTTGCTAGCCTTACCACTTTTTGCTTATCACTGATGTCTTCAGCAAACTGAATATTTTCATACAGCACACCATCGTAGGTGAGTTTCATGGATTCTTGGAGATCTTGCCTCTCTTGATATAACTCACCCAATTTAGCCGATGAAAATACATAATCGGCCTTAGGTTTCATTTGCACTTTGTTTGCCGCTTTACCCGAGTTAGAGCTTGAATTACAGCCCGCTAAGAGAATCAAAGGTAATGCTAGTAAAATCTTTTGATAGTGGTTCATGCCATTTTCCCAAAATATTTGATAGGGAAATTCTATTATTTAGCTCTCGAATTATCTGTCTTGAGAATGTAAGAGTATGTATGTTCTTTTTGAACATTGTTTTTTATTTTCCTATTAATTTCATATCAGCATTGAACTAGCTTAAAAAGTGTTTAATCATTCATCTCAGATATTTTTCGCGAAGCAATTAGACTCAATATGCAATAGCGATTAATTACTAAACAAGGTTCACTCACGTAATCTCGTATAAGCTAAACACACGATAAGGCTGGGAATGGAATGACAAAACCTAAAATGATCATCGTGGAAGACGATTTGAAACTTCAGAAAATGTTGCAAGACTACTTTGTCGCGCAAGATTTTGATGTATTGGTTCTGGACGATGGCAGTAATGCCGCGCAAACCATTCTTGCCGAACAACCTGACATCGTATTGCTGGATTTAATGCTTCCTGTAACCGATGGGCTGACAATCTGCCGACAGACGCGTACGCACTATAAAGGTAAAATCTTGATGCTCACCGCTAGCGATGACGACTTTGATCATGTCGCTGGTTTAGAGACAGGGGCTGATGACTATGTCACCAAGCCAATCAAACCAAGAGTTTTGCTAGCAAGGGTCCGTTCACTATTACGCCGTCAAGAAACGGTGGCTCATTCAATTGATGACTCTGATAACCTTCAATTTGATCAACTCGTACTGAAAAACACATACAAGAAGTGTGAACTTGCAGGTGCTGTTTTGTCACTCACAGACAGCGAGTTTGATCTACTTTGGTTGTTGGCAAGCAACCCAGATACGCCGTTATCACGGGACTATTTAACCCAAACACTGCGCGGGATTGAGTATGACGGGATCGATAGGACAATTGATAACAAGGTTGTGCGTCTAAGAAAGATACTCGGTGACGATCACACACCAGCAGAGAAAATTCAGACCATTCGCGGGAAAGGTTACTTATTTGTTTCGACCGCCTGGCATTAACCTCGCTCAATACGAGCGTAATGAAAGAGAGCGATTATGCGACGTATCTATTTGGAGTCCCTGCTTGGGCTGTTAGTTTGCTTTATGACCGGCCTTGTTGCCTACGAAATTTCTGTCTACCAGCTCAATACCGACTACGAATATGTAATGGAAGATTACGAAGCGACGGCCCACCAACAACTGATAGAAAACATCGCTAAAAATCAAGGTCTTGAAGCAGCTCAACAAGCGATAAATCAGTTTGTCGAAACCACACGAAATAAACTGGTCATGTTCAGTCCAAAAGATGAAATACCAACCCCCGTTTCAGAGTTCTTCAGTACTAACCCGAATACCTTTATCTTTCACGATGATGAACGAGATCTATGGTTTCGCCTCACAGGCAGTGATAATACCTACCATTACTTACCTGATAATGAAGCGTTCGTTCGGCAAAAAATCGAGCTTGAAGATGATCTCATTTGGTTGTTTTTCCTAGCAAGCTTTATCTTATACGGCTTATGCCACCTAGTTATTATTTTCCGACGGGTCAAAAAACTTGAATACGCCACCCTACGCTTTGCGGAAGGGGATCTCTCTTCACGAGCAGAGACTTCAAGCGGCATAGCCATTGGCTCACTCAATAAATCCTTCAACCTAATGGCTGACCGTATTCATCGCTTAATTGAGAGTAACCGCTCACTTACTAATGCCGTTGCTCACGAGCTACGCACGCCAATATTTCGTATACAGTGGCAAGCTGAAATGCTCAAAGACACGCCGCTCAATGAATCGCAACAACACACCGTTGAAAGTATCGTCGAAGACACAGAAGAGATGGAAAAGATGGTCGACGAACTGTTGTGCTACGCCAAACTTGATAGCATTGGCCTCGAAAACCTACAACAGCCATTAGAGATAAGAGACTTTCTTGAACATGCGATGACACGCTGGAACAAAGATACAGAACTCAACATCAGCTTATCACTGCCAGAACAACCTAGCTCGATACTAGCAGATGAAACGCTGCTTAACCGAGCCTTAGATAACCTAGTACGTAACGCAATGAAGTTTGCGCGTTCACAGGTGTCGATTGAGGCTAGCGTGCATCAAGATCAACTACAGATTGCGGTACATGACGATGGTGATGGCGTGGCACAAGAACACCAAGCTCGCCTGTTTGAACCTTTTTACGTTGGCGACAAAGCGCGTAACAAAGCCAAGAGCGGCCATGGTTTGGGGCTTTCTATCGTCGATAAGATCTGTGCTCAACATAACGCAACCGTGGAAGTTGGCCAGAGCCAAACTTTAAAGGGAGCCGTATTCACCATTACCATTCAGATATGTAATAATTCGGCTATGTAACGATTCAGCTGACAAACCCATACAGTAACTACAAAACACCTCTGGAATAATGTTCAACATCGGTCGGGAGATGCTGTCTCCCAATGAACTTATTGAGTCTAGATAATCATGACACTGTCGTTTATGGCTTGTCATTACAGCACTGCTAAGTAGTAGCAAAGTAAACCGTTACTCGTTAACTCGCACTTTGTTAGCAGTTGAAGCCATGGGCTTACTATCTAAATTCCCAATCATTCTTAAGGTATTTTTATGAAAAAGTTATTGTGTGTTTTAGGCGTTATCTCTCTAGCAGGTTGTTCAGGTATTAGTCACAACGATGAAGTTTACACTGCACACGCTGAAAGCTTCAATATTGTGGGTTTCCAAGTTCCTGGTAACACTCAAGATCGTGCAATGGAATTAGTGCCAGAAGGTGCAACGGTTGAAACAATTCGCTCAACAAACTCTGATACAAGCTCTGTTATGGGTATCATCAACCGTATTATCGGCATCGACTACGTTCAAGTGGGCGGTAAAAAGCAATAATTCTTAAAAAAACAGCAACTTGATAAAGCTTGCGTACCTTTAAACGCTAGCTTTAGAAAGCTGAAACATTCTAAGCCAGTGACTATCCGTCGCTGGCTTTTTCATACCACTTATTTTGTGCTCTGTGCTAGATAAAGCTCCACTTGGCTAACTCTCTTGTAACTAACAATTCAGAAAATAAGACCAAAAGTCGTCAATTCCTTATCAAAATTTCCTTTAAATTCGGCTTAATAGTCTTTCGTTCAAACTGAACTCCCCAAATCGTTGATCCTTCTATCAACCCATCGCACGTAAATTGCGGCACAGTTCAATTTTCGCAAAAAACTTAATTCTCTTGAAAAATAAACACTTAATAAAAGTGTCATCATTTTATAAACAAAAAAGGTGAATTGGTTCAAAAATAAACAGAAATGATTACTAGCTGTAAATGTGCAAGATATAAGTTTCATGAATAAAAGCGATCATTGCCATGCTACTAATTAATCAGATCGAATGATGTAAATTATTTGTAATGAGTTTGTTACTTTCGTCTTTGTTTTTACATGGAAAGAGAAAATAACAATGAAAATAAAGAAACGTTTAGTTGCCGTTGCTATAGCCAGCGCTATGTCTTTGTCTGTGCACGCAAGTGAATCCGTTCAAATCAATCAACCGATCAATTTTACTAACTTTTCTGGGTTAAATGCTCAATTAGGTGTCAGTAATGCCTCTAGCTTTAAGATGCTAAAAGAGGTGAGCCTCAAAAAGCGTGGTATCTACAAAGTTAAGATCCAACAGAACATCTGGGGAACACCTGTTTGGGGGCACTACCTAAATGCCACCCAAAGTGTCCAAGGTGGCGCACTCAAGTCTGTTCAAGGCAACTACCTTAAAACGTCGACCCTAGAGCGATCTTTTGTTAAGCCATCGATCAACAGCTCTCAAGCGGTTGAGCTTGCGAGTAAAGATCTCAAAGTTCAGGGCTTAACCAGCAAATCTTTAGACAACGTCCAACATGAACTGTTTATTTATCAAAGTTCAGGAAAACAAGGACATGACAAAACACGCCTAGTCTACGTTGTCTCTTATCTCGTTGAAGGCAGAGAACAGCCGACTCGACCATTCACCATGCTTGATGCACATACAGGCGAAGTTATCGACCGTTGGGAAGGTATTGCTCACGCACAGATCGGAACAGGCCCCGGTGGTAACGAAAAAACAGGCATTTACGAATACGGTACCGACTACCACTACCTTGATGTGGTAGAAAATGGCACAGAGTGTGTCATGGAATCGGAAAATGTTGTCACCGTTGACCTAAATGGTGCGACCGACGGCGACACCACGTATAGCTATGAATGTCCTCGTAACGAACATAAAGAAGTGAATGGAGCCTTCTCTCCGCTCAACGATGCACACTACTTCGGTAACATCGTGTTCGACATGTATAAGAACTGGTTCGACACAGCGCCACTCTCTTTTAAACTCATGATGCGTGTTCACTACGGTAACAACTACGAGAATGCATTTTGGGACGGCAAGGCAATGACCTTTGGCGATGGTGAAAACTTCTTCTATCCACTTGTTAGCCTAGACGTGTCAGCACACGAAGTGAGCCACGGTTTCACTGAGCAAAACTCAGGTTTGGTTTACGCGAATCAATCCGGGGGTATGAACGAGGCTTTCTCTGACATGGCGGGTGAAGCGGCTGAATACTACATGAAGGGCACCAACGACTGGATGGTCGGCCGCAATATCTTCAAAGGCGAAGGCGCTCTGCGTTACATGGACGATCCATCACGCGATGGCTCTTCAATCAACAACGCATCTGAATACTACGATGGCTTGAACGTGCACTACAGCTCAGGTGTGTTCAACAAAGCGTTCTACCACCTTGCAACCACGCAAGGCTGGGATACTAAAAAAGCGTTCGAACTGTTCGTGTTAGCCAACCAAATCTACTGGTCTGAAAACAGTGATTTCTGGCAGGGCGCTTGTGGCGTGAAGAACTCAGCAACCGATCTTGGCTACAGTGCCGATGACGTGGTTTCTGCGTTCAACTTAGTGGGCGTATCCCCTTGTGGCGAGCCACCACTTCCGCCAGAACCTGAATATCGACGTCTTGAAAATGGTGTTGAAGCGGCAGTTGCTGGTGAAACAGGCTCAAAAACTTACTTCGATATCGAAGTACCAGAAGGCCAAGACAAGCTGACGATTGATCTTGCTGTATCTACTGGTGACCCGGATATGTATGTCGGTCTAGATTATGCGCCAAGCTCTCAAGAAAATATTTGTAAGAGTGAAACCGTGACTGACGAAGTGTGTGTGATTGAGAACCCAACCTCAGGTCGCTACACAGTAAACATTCTAGGCTACTCAGATTACGCAGGTGCAAACCTAAAAGCATCGTACAAATCAGGCAACGCTAACGTACCGCCAGTTTCTTCTTTCGAACACACCATTGTAGGTAAAGAAGTAGAGCTGCGCAGCACAAGTTCGGACAGCGATGGTCAGATCGTCTCTTACCAATGGAATCTAGGCGATGGCAACACGCAAACAGGTGAAGTGACTCGTTATACCTATGCTGAAGCTGGCGACTACGTGGTTACCCTAACAGTGACTGACGATGCAGGTGTTGCGACATCAACAAGCAAGTCGATCACGATTGAAGGTGATTCAGCGGAAGGCTTCCCACTAAAACTGAAGTTTGGTAACAAAAATCCGAACGGCAAGGCTCGCGTTAAGCTGGCGTGGGATTACGACACCAACGACTACTTCGTGATTAAGCGTAACGGCAAGAATGTTGGTGCGACAGACTTCAACTCATACGTAGACAAGTTCCGTCACAACGGCACAGTAGATGTGGAGTACCAAGTGTGTACCTCAAGCGATATCTGTTCAGAAACCAAGCACTACCGTTTCATTAAAGCACAGTAATCGATAGCAAATTCAGGGCTCCGCAAGGGGCCCTTTTCTCTATTGTCTGTTTAGCGCATGAAACATCTACACAAAAACATCCACGCATTACACAAAAATCACACCCATCAAGATAACAATACTCACCATAAAAAGGACGACAAATGGCTATTCAAAAAAGCATGCTAGCTTTAGCTGTACTCGGAGGTTCTCTAGCCTTAATCAACAGTACTTCGGCTTACGCATCCCTAGGCATCACACCACCAGCGAACGAGGAGGTTTGGATCACCACCGATGCTGACGCACAGCATATAATGACTCAGCATGGCGCAACGGTTTACCCAAGCGTGACTGGAAACAAGCATTCCATCGTCGCGAAAATCAACGCAAAACAGCTGGCTAAACTCTCTAGCCACATGCACGAAGAAACCCACCGCTGTGGTGGCTACATGGTGCATGAAGACAAAGCAAGCGCACTCAAAGCCGCAGCGATGCCACTGACAATGAGCACCTTCGAAAAGCCGGTGATCAGCCATCAAGACACAGTGAACGACCTACTCGCTCAGGTCGAGCCGAACAACATGGTCACGACCATCGAAAATCTAACCAACTTCACCAACCGTTTTTATACTACTTCTACTGGTGTCGCTGCTTCAGATTGGCTTTTAGATCGTTGGGAATCAGAAATTAAAGACGTACCGTATGCGTCTGCACGCCAGATCACTCATGCCGAATATCCGCAAAAATCCGTTGAAGTGACACTGCTTGGCGCTAAATATCCTGAAGAGATCGTCGTTGTTGGCGGACACCTTGATTCGACTGTTGGATCTTGGACAAGCGAAGGCACCATCTCACCGGGAGCCGATGATGATGCGTCTGGTATTGCGACCGTAACTGAGTCGCTTCGCCTGATGATCGCCAGTGGCATTCAGCCCGACAAAACAATTAAGTTCTATGGTTATGCAGCAGAAGAAGTAGGGCTGCGCGGCTCACAAGATGTCGCCAACGCTTTAAGAGACGAGCAAGCAAACGTTGTGTCGGTGTTGCAATTAGACATGACCAACTACAACGGTTCAGCGCACGATATCACCTTCATCACGGACTATACCGACAGCAACCTAAACGCCTACTTAAGCGAGCTGATCGACACTTACGCTAGCGACATCAGTTACGGTTTCGATGATTGTGGCTATGCCTGTTCTGACCACGCCTCTTGGCACAATGTTGGCTACCCAGCAGCCATGCCATTCGAAAGTATGTTCAACGACTACAACCCAAACATTCATACTCAGCACGACACGCTTGAGAACTCCGATCCAACAGCGACACATGCGACCAAGTTCGCCAAACTGGCCATTGCTTACCTTGTCGAAACCAGCCTTGATTCGCCCGTTGCAGGCCCTAAAGAGCTGCAAAATGACGTGCCTGTTGAAGGGCTTACTGCAGGATATGGTGAAGAGCAGTTCTTCACATTTACAACGGAAAGTGCAGGTCAGTTAACGGTGACATTAACAGGCCCTCGTAGTGGTGATGCGGATTTATATGTGAAACACAATGGTACAGTATCGAAAACAAGCTACGATTGCCGCCCATACCAAAATAGCAGCAACGAACAGTGTGTATTGAACAAACCAGCCGGTGAATTCAACATCATGGTGCATGGTTATCGTAACTTTAACGATGTCACTATCGTCGCAACCTTCGTTCCTGATTAGCTTTAAGTTTAGTTGCTAGCAACTAACTCGAGCAAACACGGCTAAAACTAAAAATCCGCGAGTTCGATCCTAAATAGAATGGAGCTGGCGGATTTTTTATTATCTTCGGAGAAAAGTTCGATCAATGATCTTCAGTTATCACAAGCCGTCTTTTTCATCACCTTGCCACAAATGTATTCGCCAATCGGCATCGCAGAAGTCGCTGCAGGCGATGGCGCATTACACACATGCAAGCTTCTTGGGCTTTCTGCAAACAGGAAGTCATGAACCAAAGTGCCATCTTTGAGCACCGCTTGAGCGCGTATGCCTGCTGGGTAAGGTTTGAAATCTGACACCGTAATGCTCGGGCAATATTTGTTGACCAATTTTAGATAGCCCGGCTTCCACCACGAGTTCTTAAGCTCGACCAAACCGGTTTTCAGATTATTCGCAGTCACTTTCCAAAAGCCCGCAAATCTCAACATCTGCCAAGTGTCCTTAAAACTAAAGTTCAGCTTGCCATAGCCTTCTCTCTTCCAACCTTGAACTGCATTTGGCCCTACTGTTACGGAGCCATCAATCATACGTGTTAAGTGCACCCCCAAGAAAGGCAGTTCTGGATCAGGGATCGGATAGATAAGGTGATTCACCACCTGGTTGTGTTTCGCGTCCAACTGATAATACTCACCACGATAAGGCACGATTTGAAAGTCGGTTTCAATGCCAAGCATGCTAGTCATTCTGTCGGCCATCAAACCAGAACAAGTGATCAAGAATCGGCTGTTCAGTTGTAGAGTTTGACCATCTACTTTGCACGTTAACTGTACTTCATCTTCCAGTTCATCCGCCATGATCACTTCTGTGCCTAGACTGAGCTTGCCACCCGTCTCAACAAACTCTTGAGCCATTACTTCGGTCACTTTTCTGTAGTCGACGATACTGGTGGTTTTGACATAAATCGCGCCCAAGCCCGTGATGTTAGGCTCGGCAAGTTTCAGTTGCGCTTGGTCCAACAAATCGACATCAATGTCGTTATCATGACAACGTTGATAGAGCGCATTCATGCGCTCGACTTCCTGCTCATTGGTTGCGACCAACAACTTACCGCAGTTTTCGACAGGGATATCGTGTTGGCTGCAAAAGGCGATAGTTCGCTCGACGCCACGCTTACAAAAATCGGCCTTTAAACTGCCTGGAGCATAGTAAACGCCAGCGTGAATCACACCACTGTTATGGCCAGTTTGGTGCTGCGCGAAGCCACGCTCCTTTTCGACTAAAAGGATACTTTTATCAGGGTGAGCTTGCTGTAATTGCCATGCCGTCGACACACCAACGATGCCACCACCAACGATAATATAGTCGTATGTTGAGTTCATAATATTCCTACATTCAATCCTTTAATTATAGGGAAGACGCGACAGTGTTAGATCCGGTTTGAGGTAACTTTTTTTCCTCACTTTCTGATTCCTTTTTCACTTGATTTGCATCGTATTTACGACCGCTGTAGATGAAGATACCAACAAAAATGGCAACACATACCAAACGGATCACGACTGAAACATCAGGCCATACTAGAGCTATACCTATCGCAACCAACACTACTCGAGTAACAATATTAACTTCGCTCTCTAAATAACCTTCAATCGCCGCGATAAACGCGTAAGTACCAATAACAGCAAAGCCACCCGTGACTAACACGGAGGCCACATCCCAACTTACCAAGTTAGTGTAGGCAATCAACAATGGTACTAAATACAAGCCTTTGGCGATCTTCCATGCCATTAAGCCCGTTCTCATCGGGGGTGTTTTAGCAATGGTTGCAGCCGCAAATGCAGTTAAACAAACAGGCGGAGTCACGTTGCTGTCTTGCGATAACCAGAAAATAATTAAGTGAGCCGAAAGCAGTGCAAGGCTGATAGCTTCTAAGCCAAGGCTCTGTTCAAGCAGAGTTTCCACAAAATCAGCAGGAACTAACGCAATCATCTCTTTCGCCGTTTCCAACGCCATCGGTGCGTTCAATAGATCAAGCTTATCTGGCGCAGCCAACATAAAGATGGCTTTAGCTTGCTCAGGAAGCTGCCCTGACACCAACAAGTCGAGCAGTTGACTTTCAGCAATCAATTTATACAAGGCAGGAGCAGACAATGTTCCCAACACAATATAAGCCGCCGTTACAGGTAACCCCATACCCAGAATCAAAGACGCCAGTGCGATCAACGCAATCATCACCAGTAACTCGCCATTCGCCCAGCTGTTGATCATCAAAGAGAAGGTGTTACCAATTCCCGTAGTGCTAATGACATTAACAACTAGACCAATACCAACTAGTAACACAGCCGTTGTCGCCATGTTTTTTGCGCCTTGAGACAAAGCTTCAATGATCGCTTTCGGTCCCATTTTGTGATTTTTAGAGAACCATGATGCCACCACCACAGAAAGAATCGAAATACCCGCAGCGTAAGTCGGCGTAAAGCCTTGAACGAGCAAAGTCACTAACACGGCCAATGGGATCAGGTTGTGCCAGCCCGACAGCAATACCTTTAACAAAGGTTCACAGCCAGAGGTCACCTTTTGTACACCACTACGCTTCGCTTCGATACGCACGAAAAAGGCCACTGACAAAAAGTAGATAAGCGCAGGAACAAAGGAAACCGCAATAATATCGACATAAGGGATCTGCGTGTAAGAGGCCATGATGAACGCGCCCGCACCCATCACAGGTGGCATCAACTGCCCGCCAGTGGATGCAGCCGCTTCAACACCTGCCGCGAAACGCGAAGGGAAACCTGCCTTTTGCATCAAGGGAATACTGATCACGCCCGTCGATACTGTGTTTGCTACGCTCGACCCGGAGACAGAGCCCATCAAGCCGGAGCCAATAACGGCAATGAAACCAGGGCCACCAATCACTTTGCCCGCCGCGGCACGGGATACATCAATAATGTAGTCGCCGACACCAGATCGAACTAAAAATGCGCCAAATAAGATGAACATGAACACGAAGGTCCAACTGATTCTTGAGATCGAACCAAACATCCCTTCTGATGAGTAAAAGCTTCGATAAAGTAACGTCTCAAGGCTTAAACCCGGAAAATGAAAAATACCGCTGGTCCATTGTCCCCAAAGCACTACATAACTTAAGCACACTAAGATAAGCACTGGAATGAACCAGCCCATAGTGCGTCTAATCAGCTCAATGACGATGGCAATCGCCAAGATAGAGAAAAACCAATCACTGGCGATAAATTTTACGCCTCGGTCATACAACGCATCTTCGGCAAAGGGAATGTAGATAAGGCAAGCTAAAGCAGCCAAGGCAATCCCAATATCGATAGCTAATGCTATTTTGCTTTTTTTAAGCGAGACATGGGCGGGATACCAAAGTGCGCAAATGATTGCGAAACCAGCGAAATGCGTCGCCGAAATCCAAAGCTCTGGCAAGGTAGATAAGGTATTAAACCAAATATGTAGGAGGGAGAGTATCACTCCCATTGTCGTTATTGCTTTGCCTACCCAAGGGAAATCTGTTCGGGTAGGCAATTCGAATTTTTTCAGTTCCTGCTGCAGCGAATCGCTCATAGAAAACTCCTGCTCTCCACAGCCAAACGCGCAGAGAAAATCCATAAAGTAAGGTGGTGCGTTTTCACTTCAAATAATCGAACGAGTCGGAGACGGTCAAATCAGACAAAGTAGCCGAAACAGATGAAAACGCACCAAGCAATTAATTAACGCGAATATTCAGTTCACGCCAAATAGCGAGTTAAAGATAAATGGCTAATCGAAGACAAAGGGTTAGTCGACGATCAACTCAGAAGGGATTTCTATACCCACTTCTTTATAGTAACGAGCAGCACCTGGGTGAAGCGGAACAGGAAGGCCTGCGATCCCTTTCTCAAGTGCCATTGCTTTGGTTGCTTTGTGGATACCTTGTAGGAAAGGTAGGTTTTCATAGATAGCTTTGGTCAGTTGATACACATCTTCTTCAGAAATGTCTTCACGAACCGCTAGGAAGTTAGGTTGGGCAATCGTAGTAATTGGTTTATCGACACCTGGATAAGTGTTTGCTGGGATCTCATACTTGGTCCAAATATTGTAATCACCATTCGCTTGTTTGATTTGTGCATCGGTAAACGACAAGATTTGAATATCTTCACCCAGTGCTGCAAAGGCTTGCGTCACCGCACCAACAGGAACACCAGCAGGCGTGTTCATACCATCAATTGTGCCATTTTGTAATGCGCTCGCACTGCCACCGTAACCCATAAAGGCGAGTTTAAATTGTTCTGGGTCCACGGATAAGCCTTGCATGATTTGACGACCTGAGTTTTCAGTCCCAGAGTTCTTCTTACCGATAGAGAATTTCTTACCGTTTAGGTTCTCTAGATCGCTTACCGTACCTGTTTTTGCTAGATCTGAACGCACAATAAAGTGTTCTACGTTTTGCCATAACATGGAAACTGAACGCAGTTGAGTTTGTCTGCCAGATTTCTCATATGGCCCTAAACCCTGCCAAGCCCAAGCACCATACAAACCTTGTAGAATAGCGAACTGAGCTTCGTTCTCGTTCAACAACTTTACGTTCTCACCCGAGCCCGCAGAGCTGATAGCCGCTAAAGAAAAGTGCTGCTTAGGCGCAAGCTTAACTTTACTCAATGTCGCTAAGGCCACACCTACCGGATAGTAAGTACCACCCGTTGAGGCCGTCGCTAAAATATAGCTGCGATCTTCTTCAGCTGACGCATGACTGATAAGGCCAAGAGAAGCCATTGCTATCGCTAAAGTTTTAACTAGCTTGTTGTATTTCATTGTTACTCTCCATGTAGGGTTATTCACGTTATATTTTTGTTAACAACAATCACTAGATAGCAAGCACAATGCCAATTTTTAAACTACTGTTTTTATTATTATTTATTTTAAAAGCCACCTAAAGTAAGCCATTTTCTGCTTATTTCACTACTAATGAGTAAGCTATTTTTTGCTTATCCAAAGCCGCAGTTAACATCCCCTTAAAGGTGGTCAGGTCACATCATGTTATATTTATGTGATCAATGTTTGTAAAGTGATAAATATACGATGAGCCATTTATTGCTCATCAATATCCAATAAACACGACTGTCAAACCGATCATTGAGAATCGACGTAGTCACTTCGATTCAACCCATAACGCACCATCTTTTGGTTCAATGTTCGACGAGGTAAATCCAAGTCTTGCATAACATCATTGATGCGTCCCTGATAACGCACTAGCGCATCATGAATCACTTTCCGTTCAAAGCTCTGCACTTGAACCGCCAACGGGATGCCTGCCGTTGTGGACTCTGTGACAGAATTAGGACGACACGCCAAAATATCACCAACGGTCAGGCTTTCATCCAGCGCAAAACGAATCGCAACATTACGCAGTTCACGCACATTGCCCGGCCATGCATACGACAACAAGGCATAGCGATCGGCTTCACTGGCCGCTCGGGTTTCGCTGTTCGCTTCTTGAGTGAAGTGTTCAAAAAGGATAAGAGCATCGTCTTCTCGTTCACTAAGGGGAGGTAAATGCAGTTGAGCAACGTTCAAACGATAGAAAAGATCTTGGCGAAAGTCAGGATGATTTAAAAGGTCGCATTTCGAAGCTGAAACTATTCTTAAATCAACATGTTGCTGTTGATTACCACCGACACGTTCAACAACATTGTCTTGTAAAGTACGTAGCACTTTTACTTGCATCGACAACGGCATACTTTCTATTTCGTCAAGAAAGACCGTACCTTTGTCGGCAAATTCAAGCTTACCAATGCGTCGTTTAGCAGCACCAGTAAATGCCCCGGCTTCATGACCAAACAGCTCGCTTTCAAATAGATTCTCTGGAATCGCACCACAGTTTAGTGGCACAAAAGGATGAGGTTTACGCTGACTAAATTTATGCAGACAAGAGGCGACCAGCTCTTTACCGCAGCCGGTTTCACCATAAATGATCACATTGGTATCAATCGAGGCGACCTTTTGTATTTGTTCTCGTAATGCACACATCACTCTGCTGCGGCCAATCAGAACTTGTTCAATGCCCTTCAGGTTATCCAAATAGCTTTGACGATTTATCCTATCTTGACCACTTTGATGTTTATCTACCGCTTCCGATACCGTTTGAGACAAACGCTCTGGATCGAACGGCTTTTCTATAAAATCATACGCGCCTTGCTGTAATGCCTTAACGGCCATATCGACATCACCATGTCCGGTGATCAAGATAACAGGTACTTCTGGCACCAAATCTTTAAAGCGACTTAACAGTTCAACACCATCAATATCAGGTAAGCGCACATCGCTAATGATGGTCTGAAAATCACCTTCCACGACCGCATCTAACGCGTCTTGTCCAACCTCAAATGCGGTGACATCGAAGCCTGCCAACTGCAACCATTGGCTGGTTGCTTGACGCACAATTGCATCATCTTCAATCAAAGCAATACGTTGCATGATCTCTTCCCATCGCTTACACCTAAATAATATCGACCACGGTATGTAAAAAAGCCGCAGACTAAAAGGAGCTAGCTCCCACTTTGAATAACACTCCTTTAACAGTTTTATAATGTTTGCTAGCTTCAATTTGTTCCAGATTCAACCTTCCATGTGGTAATAAAACGCAGCTTTTCAACTCAATAATTTAAAAAGGATTTAATCAAGAATGGTTAACAAAAATCGATATTGGTTGTTCCTGTTTGCCTGTTTATTGATTGGTTTAGTTCAGGTAACTACCAAAAGTGGCATAAGCCAATGGAAGCTAGAACAAGCTCAGCGTTACGCAGAACAGCGCTTCCTTGGATACATTGCCGAAGCAAGACGCACGCTCAAACGTTTTTACTATTTGCCTTATCTCGTGACGAACGATGAAACCAGCGTGCGTTTTATTGATGGTGACATTCGCCTCCAAAAACACATTAAAAAACAGCTGATTCAGTTAGACAAAGCGGCTAACACCAAAGGATGGTATCTACTCTCTGCAAACGGTGATTTGCTTGTTTCTAGCGTAGAAAGGAACAAACTCAGTAAAAAAAGCGCCAGCACTATTGTCGCTAAGATCCACCAGCAAGGCGGTGCGATCTCCCTAGTAACCAAAAATAAAGGCGTCACACCCGATTATTTTATTGCTGCACCCGTTTATCGAGCATCCGATGTGGTAGGCATTGTTGCAGTACAAATTGATTTATCATTACTGATCGACCAATGGTTTGCCGATGGTGAAGCCATCTTGTTTCAAAACCCTCGCGATCAGTTTTTTCTATCGAGTGATCACCGATTGAATGCAGATTGGTTCAATGAAAATTTCACTTCACAACCGCTCGCTACAAAGCGTGAGCTATATGACCAAACCCACATTCGCGTATGGCGACTGAAAGATAAAGATTACCTTATTCAATCCATAAAGTTAGACGACCTGAATTGGCGCTTAACCTACCTAACGCCGTTAACCAGCCTAAACCAAACCACAAGTTGGATAAGTTGGAGCGTCGCAGTAGGTTGTCTGTTCATTCTGTTATTGCTGGTTATTCTTTATCAAAGACGTCAGAAAAAGCTCAGCAATTTACGAATACAAAAACTCATCGAAGAGTCGGAAAAGCGTCTGTCTGGGATGATCAATAAAACGCACGTTGGGCTAGTGCTGATCGACAAACATGGTCATATCCATGATATTAATCTCATGGCCAAGAACTACTTCTCACTATCCGATTCAATGATCAGTAACATCAAAGCTTGGCAGTTATTTGAGGCAGGCAATCCAAATTCAACCACCTTGCAATTGCTTCAGAACCTAGAGCAACACCAAGAACTGGCCGAAATAACCAGCGTCGAAACTATGGCAAGGCGCAGCGATGGTAGCTACTTTCCGGTACTGTTCTCTATAAGTGCTTTTCCTTGGCATGCGACCACTTATTATCTGTGTACCGTGATCGATATTAGTAAGCGTAAAAAAGCAGAAATTGCAGTGCAAAATGCTAATAAAACGCTTCAACTACGTGTAGAAGAGCGAACACAAGACCTGAAAGACGCACAACAAGAACTGGTTGAATCAAGCAAACTTGCCGCACTAGGGCGGATGTCGAGTGCGATCACTCATGAACTTAACCAGCCACTGACAGGACTAAAAACTCTGCTTTCAAGTAATCAATTACTGATGGAACGAGGCGAGACCAAGATGTTGAAAGCGAACATGGATCTCGTGATGAGTCTTATCGACCGAATGGCAAACATGACCAGCCAATTGAAGTCATTCGCCTTTAAAAGACTTGAAAAACCATACCCAGTGTCACTGACAGACGCACTGCAAGAAACCCTACGCATTCACCAAGCCGATCTCGAAAACGTCGATATTCGAGTACGAATCGCCTCCAATATTTCTATGGTGATGGGTGAAGAAGCCAGGCTAAGCCAAGTTCTTGGAAACCTGATTCGAAACGCAATAGACGCCACTCAAAATCAAACACCCGCGACCATTGTTATCAGCGCACATACCGATCAACAACGCGTGATCATCAAAGTGCAAGATAATGGCTGCGGCGTATCAGAAGACCAACTCGAAACCATTTTCGAACCCTTCCATACCAAAAAAAAGATGGGCGAAGGCTTAGGACTCGGGCTGGCTATAACAGCAAACAATGTTCGGGATATGCAAGGTACCTTGATAGCGAAGAACAACCCAGATCAAGGCATGACATTCACGTTAACGCTACAGAATAGTGATAGTGAGTAGTTACTAATAAGACTCAAAAATTACGATAATTGACTCGTATATATTTTAGCTTATTAAGAGAGTACATCTTGGTAGGTATTCGTGTCTGACACATGAACCGCACTCTGTTCAAAGGGCAAGACGTTGAAACCGCAGCCAGCTGGCTGCATAGCACCAGACAAATCATTGCTGTCGGTATAGGTGGCGGTTCGACAATCGCCTCTCAAGAGCCGTAACACCGACTGTTTCGATTAATCTAACCAACCGAGGCTAAGATAAACTCGACTCGTACCTCAACAGATAGCTTAGGCACTTCCACCAGCTGATAACCAAACTGATTATAGGCTGTCACCATCTTTTCATAGGTGGCGATCGCTTCATTAAAATCTTGCTTGCGCTCTTGGTCATTGATGAAAATCGAATCCCATGGCGGGAAGATAAATACCTTGCTGTTGTATTCCAGTTCATTACAGTTATTCATCAAAGACTCTGAAATAGGCAACGTTTCTAACAAGCTGTAACCGTATGAATCTACGATGCTTCTATCAAAGAAAACGAGTTGCTCACTTTCCTCAAACGCTTGGTAATTCGCTAACTCCTCTCGCACCATTTCGTCACGAAAAGCCACTTTATCTAACCACGGCAAGGCTCTACCTTGTTGCTCGACTTGTTGCTGAATCACTTTACGTCCAACTTCTGGTGCGCAGCGATAGCCCAGACTTTTCAAAGCATCGATGACTGAGGTTTTTCCAGATCCCGGCCCTCCGGTAAATACGATTAGATTGTTCAAATAAACCTCTTCAAAATGGAAAGTTAACGAATCGAACCTAAACGAAACCCAAGTTAACGAATTAAGGATAGAATGAACTTAAATTCTGGTGCACGACAATCTTTCACTAGCTCGTATAAGCTCATTTCCAATCCTGTGATTTGGATACCAGCATCGGTTAGTCGACGGATTGCCAGCCCTTTGTTGAGTGCGGTTCGCGAGCTAATACAATCACTAACCACTTGAACCTTGAACCCAAGTTCCAACAAACCCACTGCGGTTTGATAGACACAAATGTGAGCTTCAATACCACAAACCAACCACGTATCCACATCTTTGGCTTGCACTGCCTCAACAAACTTGGGCTCGTTACACGCGTTGAACGTAAATTTTTGTATCGGCTTAGCATCACTCAATAGGTCATTAAGTTCGTCGACCGTAGCACCTAACTTCTCAGAATTCTGCTCCAAGCTAACAATTGGCAGCCCCAAAACCTGCACGCCCTTAATCAACTTTCTACAGTTAGAAATTAGCGTATCGCTCTCATCGACGAGGTACGCTAACTTGCCTTGAACATCCACAACAACCAAGCCTGTCTTTTCTTTGATTAGCATTACTTTTTCCTTGTTATGGATGAATCAAACGCTTGGGTTTATCAAAAAAAATCACCTACAGCGCTAGCGAGCCATTAAAAAATATTTTTATTTCAATAGTTTAGTATAAAAAGCCAATCAAGGAAAAATTAAAAACATCGTTTTATTTAGCAAATTTAACCATTTGTCAATATATGAATTTTATTTATATACAATATAACCGCGCAAAATCTCGTTAACTATTGAAAACTCTAGAGCCGCATATAATCGCACGATGAATGAGAAGATAGGTTTCATTTCTGAGGGTTTTACAGATCAAAAATCAGCGATACCGTGACTTCCATCACAGGATAAGTAAACAAGGTATTATCATGAAAAAATCAGCATTAGCACTCGGTTTAATTGGTTTAGTTTCACTTCCAACTTTAGCAGCAGGCACTGATGGAGGTGCCTATCTCGGTGGTGGGCTTAGTGTCTATCAAGGCTCAGACACAGACGGTGCGCCAAGCCTAGATTCAGACGGAATGGGCTACAACCTATACGGCGGTTATCAATTCAACCGTATCGTTGGCGTGGAACTTGGCTACAACGATTATGCAGACTACAAGAACAGCACAGACAAACTTTCACCAACGTCTATTTCTGTATCAGCTAACCTCGGTTATACGTTCGACAACACCATTCGTCCATTTGTACTTGCAGGTTTAAGCTCGGTCGACCTTCATGCAAATAGCGCAGCAAACTATGATGACGACAGTGGCACTGGCTTCCACTTTGGTGTCGGTGTTGAATACACACCAATTGAGCACTTAACACTTCGCCTGATTTCTCAAGCGGATGCGGTAAATGTGGAAGACAACTATTCCTTCGGAAGTAACGGCTCATTCAAAAGTGATGATCACACACTTGCGTTCAATAGTGTTAGCTTCGGTGGTTCATACAACTTCTGATGTGCTCCCAGTGATTACATAGTAAGTAAATAACCAAAATTCACTTTGCTGCTCTGCCCTGTAATAAGACAGCACAGTAAAGTGAATTTTTGTTTCTATGTAACGATTCAACTTACAAAGCCATACAGTAATGAGTAAAAAACTCAGGGATAATTGTCAACAACGGTCTAGAGGCCACAAACTAAAAACGATTAACAATCGATAGTGACTGACAATCACATTTGAAGACATGACAGAGTGAGTAACAAAGATGAACAAGATAGCGAAATCAGCATTAGCACTAGGTTTAATTGGCGCAGTTTCTCTTCCAGCTTTAGCAGCAGGAACTGACGGCGGTGCTTACATTGGTGGCGGACTTAGTATCTACCAAGATTCTGATACAGATGGTCAAGGTAATTTAGATTCAAATGGCATGGGCTACAACCTATACGGCGGTTACCAATTCAATCGCATCATTGGTGTTGAGCTTGGCTACAACGATTACGCAGACTACAAAAAGGGGGCAGCAAAACTGTCGCCAACATCTATTTCAGCATCTGCAAACATCGGTTACACGTTCGACAATACTATCCGTCCATTCGTATTGGCTGGTTTAAGTTCTGTTGACCTAAATGCAAACAAGAGTGCTGGTTATGATGACGACAGTGGTACTGGTTTCCACTTTGGTGTCGGTGTTGAATACACGCCAATCGAACACCTAACACTTCGCCTAATTTCACAAGCAGATGCGGTGAGTGTTGAGAACGACTACGGCTTTAAGAAAGAAGACAAAACACTTGCCTTCAACAGCATTAGCTTCGGTGGTTCATACAACTTCTAATGTGATTGAATTACATAGAATAAGCTAAATATACTAATTCACTTTGCTGTTCCACCTTGTCATGAAGGTCACTCAGTAAAGTGAATTTTTTGTTTCTACACGCCCTATCGCATCATTTCACTTTAGCCGGTTTATCGCTCTCCATCACTTCCTGAGCTTTATGCATTGATATTAGAGCTTTCTTGGTAGCGAGACTAAAATAAAGGGACAAGAGACGCAGGAAAACAAGACAATGAATCTACCGCGCTTAAATATGTCGATAAACAAACTCCCTTTCGTGCTGGCTGTGTATTACCTACTTGTCATTAACCTGCCTATTTCGCGCGAGCTATTCAACATTCTGAGTGCCTCAAAAACGGAAAGTATTGGGTTCATAATCTCAATTCCCTTCTTCTTTCTCGCTGCATTCAACTTTATCTTTCAAGTTTTTAACTGGCCGATATTCGCCAAGGCCTTTTTCATCTTGTTACTGCTTACTTCCTCTCTGGTCAGCTACAGCATGTTCAGCTATGGCATTTTTGTTGACTATGGAATGATAGAAAACGTTTTTGAAACCAACAGTGGAGAAGCCGCCAGTTATTTAAGCCTATATTCTATTTTCTGGTTTGTTTTGATGGGTGGTATACCATCACTAGTGCTTTTATTGACGAACCTTGAAAGAGAGTCTTGGAAAGATTTTGCTATTTGGAAATCGATAGGATTATTGAGTTCGTTAATCGTCATTGCCATTATTGCAGGGCTATTTTACAAAGATTACGTATCGATTGGCCGAAATAATTCTCATCTCAAGAAGATGATCATTCCAACGGAGTACGTGGCATCAACCGTTAAGTACATCAATAATACTTATATCAAAGAGCCAATCCCGTACCAAGAAATAGGCTTAGACGCACAGCTAAAACCAGAAACTAAACAAGCAGAAAAACCAACCTTATTGGTGTTTGTTCTTGGTGAAACAGCACGTGTATACAACTATCAATATTATGGCTATGAGAAAGAAACCAATGCTCATACCAAGCCCTACAATCCGATATTTTTCTCTGATGTTCAGTCGTGTGGAACGGCCACTGCAGTTTCTGTTCCGTGTATGTTTTCTAACATGAATCGCAGCAACTATGATCGCGACAAAGCCTACAACCAAGACAACGTAGTCGACATCATGAACCGCGCAGGGATTCACTCTATTTGGAGAGAACATGATGGTGGAGACAAAGCCGTTGCGCACCGAATCAAAGAGATGACTCTCGTCGCCAAAGACAGCGACCCGCTATGTAACAACGATGTGTGTTACGACACAGCGATGTTAGAGAGCTTTGAGCAAGATACCCAAGATCTTAAGCAAGATAGTATCATTTTCTATCATATTTCCGGTTCTCACGGCCCAACTTACTATGAGCGTTATCCTGAAGAACATAGGAAATTTATGCCAGATTGTCCACGTTCTGACATCGAAAACTGTACCAAAGAGCAAGTCGTCAACACCTACGACAACACTATTTTGTACACAGATTTCTTTCTCTCACAGGCTATTAAGAAGCTAGAAAAACTCACCGATAAGTACAATGTCGCGCTGATGTACATTTCCGATCATGGAGAGTCATTGGGAGAAAATGGCGTCTACTTACACGGCATGCCTTATTCATTAGCACCGAAAGAACAAACCCATGTTCCGATGATTCTATGGATGTCTGATGACTTTGCTACAGAGAAAGGGCTCAGTGACACTTGCTTGCGTAAAGAAGGAAAGGAACAGAGCTTTTCTCACGACAATTTGTTCGATTCATTGCTTGGCCTGATGGATGTACAAACCAAAGAGTATAGAGAGGAACAAGATATCTTCGCACCGTGTCGTTAGCGCTTTTGCTTATGTAAACCATCGGAAAACTCGAGTTGCCTGACAAGCTCTCCTCAACTCTCTCTCAAAAGAAAAGACCTCGGTCTTTTCTTTTTTTTTGTCGCTAACATGGGACCAGAGTGCTAATTTATAACGACGAAACAATGAGCTACATTTATTAGGGAACGGTACTTATAAATCCGAGAACTCATAAGAGTAACTTCTCTAACCAAACGTTCTACCAGCACTTGTTATCTCGGCTCTCGTTCTCTAAGAAAATAGAGCTAATATAGGCACTTAAATCGTGCTCTAATATCGATGGTTTCGTCATATCATTAAGGACAGCGAATGGACGCTTTCATAATTTCAAGCTGGCAATTTTCAGAAGGTGTGGCACATGAGCACACCACCAGCCCAGCCCAATTCGAGCAATCAACTTGGTATCATTGCCAAAGAGATGCTGACGGTTTGAGAGAATGGCTCCACAGTAATACGGTTCCAAACGCCATCATCGATTCACTACTTACCGATGACACTCGTCCTCGATTTGAACAATTTGGGCACGACTGCTTTTTAATGATTCTGCGAGGCATTAATCTAAACGAAGGTGCCAACCCTGACGACATGCTTAGCCTACGTATCTTATGGTACAAAGGCACTTTAATATCGACACGCAAGGTCCCTTCAAAAGCGGTTAGCAACCTAATATCTGATCTCAAACAAAGCCAAGGCCCGACA
The DNA here is from genome assembly GCF_054960695.1 of Vibrio sp. PSi01. Lineage (NCBI taxonomy): Bacteria > Pseudomonadati > Pseudomonadota > Gammaproteobacteria > Vibrionales > Vibrionaceae > Vibrio > Vibrio sp. PSi01. The sequence goes on along the minus strand of NZ_JBHNYN010000002.1, from coordinate 216,425 downwards.
TCGTTACCTGATGTATTACTAGGCATGATCCGAGGAATCAACCATTACATATCAAGCTTCTTGACTCCCGTTGAACAACTGATTGATGAGCTAGAGTCTGAATCTCATCACGATATTAAGTCCATCAATGCTCTGCATTCTAGGCTACTCAGACTAAGACGCTATTTGAAGCCACAGAAATACGTTTTCGAGGATTTAATGAATGACTTACCAGCCCCGCTGAGTAAGCACAACAGTCATATCAAAAACAGTCTTGATACCATTTTGAGGATTAACGAATCCGTTGAGTTCTATATCGACCAGATTAATGTGTTTTTGGCGAGTAGAAGTCAGCAACAAGCTGAAAAAATGAATAGAAATACATACCTATTTTCTATCATTGCGGGTATTTTCCTCCCTGCCGGATTTTTCACCGGTTTATTGGGCGTCAATATTGCTGGAATCCCAGGAACAGACAACCCTGTGGCATTCCCGCTGTTTTGTATTGGACTGTTGATGGTCGTTGCGATTGAAGTCGTTATTTTGAAAAAATTAAGGTTTATTTAATGGTTGAGTTTTTGCAATCCAATATGTGGCTTAAACAAGTGGGTTTAGGTTTACTTCTTATCACTGTGTATTGGGTGATAAAACGCTTGGGGAAAAATTGGATAGAAACATTAGCGGAAAATAAGCGCGTCGAATTGAAGCGAAAACAGTTCGTGATTAAGTGTTTCAATATCTTACTGTTTCTGCTCTTCATCGCTGTGTTTACGATTGTTCTTAACTTGGGTTTTGGTGATATTTCGCTGTTCTTGTCATCCATATTTGCGGTGCTGGGTGTCGCTTTATTCGCGCAATGGTCGATTCTAAGTAACCTCACAGCCAGCGTACTAATATTTTTCGTCTTCCCTTATCGCATTGGCGACAGAGTAAGAGTCGCAGAGAAAGACGAAGATATCAGTGGCGTGATCATCGATATCACCATGTTCCACGTTATTCTTCGACACAGTTCGGGCAACATCATCACCTACCCTAATAACCTGATCCTACAAAAAGGCGTGATAAAGGTACTAGTTGAGCCTGAGTTAAAGAGTGAAACTGTCGATACAAAACTCATCAAAGCTGAAAATTCAAAATCGTAAGATTTATAGACTCAACGAACCGACCCGTAAGGTATTAACAGTGCTTAGTTCAAAACCGATTGCAGAGTTTAGTGACAAGTGACTTGCTAATAAAAAACATTAGAGAGAAGCTTCAATAAGGTAAAAAGTCTGACACCCGATACTTACGCTAAACGGTGGCTTAACCATTGATGTTTATGGTGGAGTGAGATCGGAGTAACCACTCTTTATCTATAACGAGCACTCTGTCTATAACGTACACCTCTGTCTTTTGTGTCCCATTAGCCGCAAGTTTTATTGAGTTTAGATTTGCGACTAAATATACTGGAGACACCATCATACGGAGGATAAAAATGAATAATAAAAACAAACATATAGTTTTAATTCATGGTCTATATATGCCTGCGTTGATCATGCAATATCTGGATAGGAACTTCAAAAAACGTGGCTTTACAACGCACAAGTTCGCCTACAACTCTCTGCGTTTTCCTTCTGCTGCAAAGCGCCTTAATCGCTTTATAAATGCGCGGTTTGATGAGCATGATGAAGTCTACTTCTTTGGCCATTCACTCGGTGGCTTACTGATTCGCCACTACTTTAAATTCTACCAACCCAACTTTGCAGACACCTGCATTATTACCGCAGGTACACCTCACAATGGGGCAACCATCGCTAAAACACTGTCTAATCATGGCCTCGGGTTTATATTTGGTTCGAGCAAAATGATCTTAAGTGATGGCTTAGGTGACTATGATATCGACGTGCCGATAGGTGTGATCACTGGCACCTACGACGCTGGTGTAGGAAGAATTGTGTTAGGCAAGAATCCAGGCGATGGCACGGTCACACTCGAAGATGCGAACCTAAGAGGCGCTACAGACACCTGTGCTCTCAAGCTCAACCACACAGCGCTCGTATATTCGAAAGAAGTGGTCACTCTCTCTGCCCAGTTCATAGAGCACCGAGCTTTCAAAGCTGCCTGATTAGCTGTTTTTCGCTTTCTTGGGTTCTAGGTTTTTATAGCTAAAAGCCAAAAACTAAATACACTCCCTTATAAAACAAAAATACCACTCTACAGATAGAGTGGTATTAAAAGATTCATTACTAGAAATAAGCAGCCAGCTACAAAAGATTCACTCGTGTTGGCAAAAACACTTCACCCAACATGCATCTAACCGAACCACCACCAATGTCTTCAATCGTTTTTACATTGAATGGCAGCAGTTTTCCGTGTGTCGAAAGCTGGGCTAACTGCGCTGGAGAGAATGCATCATAAGCAGATTGAGACATTGCAATCACCTTATCGCCATTCACCGTTTCGAGTTGCAAAATATTGCCACAGAATCGGTTCATCTGGTCAATTGAAATAGAGACAACCTGCTTGTCTTTAGCAAGAGATTTCACCACAAAACGACGCTCAAATTCAGGAATCACTTCATCACAGATCACGCAGAAGTTATCACCAATCGCCATCATCACATTGGTGTGGTAAATCGGCTGACCAGACGGTAATGCCGTTTGGAAGGAAACTACGCGCGAATAACCAATACGCTTCGCATAATCTTCTAATACTTCACGATCGCAACGCTGAGAAAGCGCTGCATAGATCGTCTTATTAATATGATCGATCACCATCACACCAGTGCTCTCTAGATAGGAACCTTGGTCAATATACGACTCTAGAGACTCACTGTGATTAACAATGCGGCCAGAGGCTTCTAACGCTTCAATAAGAGCATGTGGCTTAACTTCATGCTGGCGGTTCTCACACGCCATAGGAAAGGTGAATAAACTACCGTCACTGCAAGTGCTAAACCAGTTATTGGGAAAAACCGCATCAGGGGTTTCTACACCCAATTCAGGGTAATCAAACTCTACAACTTGCACACCTTCTTTACGCAACGAAACCACCATAGCCTTAAATTCGGCCATCGTTTCTAGCTTCACCTCGGCTTCAGTCAGATTCACTCTGTTCTGAAACTCATTATCACGCGCAGTTTCTTCGTTAAAACGAAACTCTTTTGGTGGCACCATAACAACGCAATTGGCGTTTTGAACACTACTAATGTGAAGTGACTTTTTGTGTAGGTTTAACATCTCAACCGTCCCTATCTTTTATCTACCTCAGAATTGTAAACAACTTGTTACGACAAGATTCACTGAAAATAATAATGATTTGAATATTTATCCCAAACAATTACTGCAAAAATCAGTTTATTCCGCAATTTTTACTGCAAGATAACAGCACATCAGAAAGAACCAACTGTTTGCATATTAGTTAGAGAAACTGATGAATAAATATCCCAACGTCATTCTCTAGCTTGGCTCGAGTTTAGGTTACAATTTAATTCATTTAACGTTAGGATTATCACCGTTGCATAACAATCAATTACGTTTGAAATAAGCCTAACTTTTCCAGTCCGTATCAATCTAAAATAAGCGTCGTGAAAGACACTCTTTGAACCTTTCCTGCGTCACTTAAAAAGAACTAACAACGAAAATCTATCTAATGAGGTCATACTGATAAGAACTCATTAGCACTTATAAAATTTCAAACCAAATTTATAAAAACAAGCTTCACGACGATGCAGTTGCTAATAGATGCATTAGTTATAAAGGGAAATCTATGTACAAGAAATTTGAAGGCTTTACCGAAGCCTTTCCAAAGGGAGAGCCGATACAACCTCCCACAGGAATACTGGCGTTTTGTCGCCACTACACTCGAGGCTTTGAAAAACCATTAATCGTGCTCGGATTAATGAGTATGACCATCGCGATCATCGAAGTTGCACTGTTTGGTTATATGGGGCAACTGGTGGACTGGCTATCAACAAGCAACCCAGACACCTTTTTGGCCGACAATAGATCCACTCTGATGGGTCTTGGTGTTTTGCTGTTGATTGTGATGCCAATATTAATCAGTGTTTACTCGCTATTGCTTCACCAAACTTTACTGGGCAACTACCCAATGTCGATTCGTTGGCTAGCACACCGCTACCTTCTAAAGCAAAGCTTGTCATTTTATCAAGATGATTTTGCCGGGCGTGTTGCGACAAAAGTGATGCAAACATCGCTCGCGGTGCGTGAAACCGTGACTAAAATGGTCGATGTGTTCGTCTATGTGACGGTTTACTTTACGGCGATGTTATTCATGCTCGCGGAGTCAGACTGGCGCTTAATGGCTCCAATGCTAATTTGGCTATTCATTTACGTCGGTATCCAACTGCACTTTGTCCCTAAGTTAAAAGATGTTTCTTCCGAACAAGCCGATGCTCGTTCACTGATGACAGGTCGTATCGTCGATAGCTACACCAACATCGCGACGGTGAAACTGTTCTCGCATAGTAAAAGAGAAACCGAATACGCCGAAGAAGGCATGGAAGGCTTCCTTGATACTGTGCATCGTCAGATGCGCTTAGTTACCGGCTTTAACATCTGCGTTGAATTCGCTAACTACCTATTGGTGTTCAGCATTGCTGGTATCTCTATCTACCTATGGCTAGATAACGCAATCACGGTCGGTGCGATTGCCATTGCTGTCAGCTTGGCTTTACGTATTAACGGGATGTCTAAGTGGATCATGTGGGAGATCGGTGGTCTGTTTGAAAACCTAGGTACTGTGATTGATGGTATTAAAACGCTATCTAAACCTATCGCTATCGAAGATAAAAAAGAAGCTGAACCACTTAAAGTTCCGCAAGGCGGCATCCACTTCGATAACGTGAGCTTTAACTACGGTGAGAATAAGGGGGTGATCAACAACCTAAACCTCAACATCAAACCAGGCGAAAAAGTCGGTTTGGTTGGCCGTTCAGGTGCGGGTAAGTCAACTCTAGTTAACTTACTGCTACGTTTCCACGATGTAGAAAGCGGCCGCATCCTAATTGATGACCAAGAGATCTCGAGCGTTACCCAGGATTCGCTACGTAGTAACATCGGTATGGTGACTCAAGATACTTCATTGCTTCACCGCTCAATCAAAGACAACATTCTTTACGGTCGACCTGAAGCATCGGATGAAGAAGTGTATGCAGCCACGAAGCAAGCGCACGCGCATGAGTTCATAGAAACGCTCACCGACCCATTTGGTAACGTTGGTTACGATGCACAAGTAGGTGAGCGTGGTGTTAAGCTTTCTGGTGGTCAGCGTCAACGTGTCGCTATCTCTCGCGTCCTACTAAAGAATGCTCCACTGCTTGTTCTAGATGAAGCAACTTCAGCACTCGATTCAGAGGTGGAAGCCGCCATTCAGGAAAGTTTGATTGAGCTAATGGAAGGCAAAACGGTCATCGCGATTGCACACCGTTTATCAACGATTGCAGCAATGGATCGTTTGATCGTACTCGATGCAGGTAATATCGTAGAAGAAGGCACGCACCAACAGTTGATTCAACAAAATGGCATCTATGCTCAATTGTGGAATCATCAAACGGGTGGCTTCATCGCAGATGATCTTGAGCAAGCGACCAACGTTTAATTTATGTGCTACTTTAAAAGTGCGGCGTGTTTCACACCAATTTGTCAATTACTGGTAAATTACACATAGCAGAATGTTATGTCGTAATTATATAATGACATTAACGGGACAAGACGCTTCGCTTGCGCGTTCTGGAATAAGGCTAGACTTCGGGGGGAGGCTAGCCTTTTTTATACCTGTTCAGCTTCGGCCCTTTCTCATCTATTCTGTCTGCACGATAAACTTCGTCGATCCTTTTGTTTTTTTCTTGGCGTTTTTTTCTTAAAATGCGCGCAATACGCAATATTCTTTCGAGAGATCAACCATGAACAAAAGTGTCTTAACTAACGTAATAGCGTTATTACTACTTGCTAGCGGCTATGCGACGACCAACCAATACTTACTTTATGCAGGCCTATTTGCCTTTTCTGGTGCCATCACCAACTGGCTTGCAATTCACATGTTGTTCGAGAAAGTGCCCGGTTTATACGGTTCTGGCGTTATTCCAGCGCGCTTTGAAGAGTTCAAGGCGGCCATTAAACAACTGATGATGGAACAATTTTTTACCGAAAGTAACATCGACCGCTTCCTAAGCAGTGAGATGACCGGAAAGTCGCTGAATCTAGAACCCGTGATTAAGAAGATCGACTTTAGCCCTGCATTCGATTCACTGGTTCATGTTATCGAGAACTCACAGTTTGGTGGCATGTTGGCGATGGTTGGCGGCACAGAAGCCCTGCAGCCGATGAAAGCGCCATTTGTAGAGAAGATGCAAGAGTCAGTAATTGAAATCAGCAAGAGTGACTCTGTAAAAAATGCCATCAAAGATGAACTTGAATCGCCTGCAATGATGGATGAAATCAAAGAGAACATTGAAGCGATCATCGACCAGCGTTTGAATGAACTAACACCAAAACTCGTGAAAGAGATGGTTCAAACCATGATCAAGAAGCACCTTGGCTGGCTAGTGGTTTGGGGCGGTGTATTCGGTGGTGTGATTGGCTTAATCTCTGCGGCCATCACGCTGTAAACTGTCTATCAGTGCTAACTCGATCGTTTAGCCGATATATCCGCACTCAATAAAAAATGGAAGCTCAATAGCTTCCATTTTTATATCTGAATAACATTCGCTACAGCAACGAGAAACTGCCGAGAATTAACTAGAAAGCCCCTACTTTAAGGTTGATAATAGCTCCGGATTCACTCCAAAACCCTTTTTATGTTCTTCAATCACCACTTCACTGCGTGTCTGAATCACTCCAGGTAATGTCCCCAATTTAGTAGCCATAAACGCCTGGTACGCTTTCATGTCTTTTACCCGCACCTTGATCATGGTGTCAAAATCACCAGACAACGAATAGCACTCTTCAACTTCAGGCATCAATTCAACGGCCTGAGCAAATTTATCAAAAATCGAAAAGCTGGTTTGATCGAGTCGAATATGGATAAAAACTTGGACATCCAGCCCCAACTTTTCAGAACATAACTCAGCGTGATAACCCGTTATGTACCCCTCTTTTTCCAATCGCTTGAGTCTATCAGAGCAAGGGGAAGTGGTTAGATTGACCTGCTTTGCCAGCTCGACCACGGGCAAGCGCCCTTTCATATGCAGAATTCTTAGTATCTCTTTATCGATACGGTCGAGTTGATGCTGAGACATAATATTCCTTAAACATTCTAAATTCGGCTCAGTATATTCTATAGTGAGGGCTATCAGACAAAACCCCGCTCACACATTTAAAAAACTAAATACACTTGCGTTATTCACATTAAATATAAATCAACAAACACCAATAACAAGCCTTATAAATCAGTCGTTGACCATTAACAAATTATTATAGAAATGACCTTAAGAACAAATAAGTTGAGCTAGAAACGAAAGAAAGGATATAGGTCAAAGTGAATAATATGACTATCAAAGAGAAAGGATGACTCTATTATGAAAACACAAGAACTCGCATACAAGCCATACGGTATTGGCCCATGGACACACGTTACCGTTTCTAAAGATGTTGCTCAAGCACTCGCAAATGAGTACTCAAACTATGGGTGGGAAGTGAAGATTGATGGCTGTGCCATTGAAACAAAGCTGACACTCAAAGCCGCATAGAAACGCAAAAACCTCCTATACGGAGGTTTTTTGATCTAAGTTAGTAAGCACTTACTATATTTAAGCCAAACCAACTTGGGGAACAGAACTTGCCGTTTCGCAACGACAGTTGCACGTTCGACAAAAGTGCTGAGTTTCCATATCGTAATACAGGTTTCCACTAAATAGCTTTGACGTCCATTGCATCATACGGCCAGAAGCTGTCTCGGGCTCTGATTCACAACGTTTCATTATAGACTTATGTAGTGTTGTTTTTTTACATCCTTTGCAATAGAGATCAGGCATACCTTTGTCCTATAGGTCTTTAGTGGTTACTGACAATTGACATATCATGTCCAATTCGGTTCCACAATTCACCGAGCTAATAACAAAAGTGAGCGCCAAGTTCAAAAAATAGCCATTTTTCTCTTCTATTTTTTGACATCAAACGTCGTAAAGATATTTCCTCTTTCATTTATCACCCACTAAAACCTAGTTTCAATTTACATTGTAAACCTCAAAACTACGTTGCACTTTAGTCGAATTAACACTTAATTTTATAAATTACAGCTCAGCAATATCCTCTGGCTTAGTACTCCATTTCAGCACAAGTACAATGATAGAAAGTACGAATAAAAAACATATCGGACAGAGTCAATGTTCATTCAGATCTGGCATAAGCCGTGTGAGGCGATGGATCTGACCGCTCGCATAGGGTTTTAGTGTTTGGACATATAGACCAGAAAGAGGTCGAAAGCATTAGGGAAATAGGCAAAAAAATAGAGCCACCGAAGTGACTCTATTATTTTTAGCTCATGTTCTTTGCTAATTCACATCTGTTTTACAATGTAAATTAGTCTAGTTCTACCAGATTCTTCTCGAACTCAGCGTGTTGCTTCTTCACTTCGTCTTCTGGCTCACCCGTAATTAGGCTCACGATAACGATAGAAAGAGTCGATAGGATGATTCCTGGTACGATTTCGTACACATCGAACCAACCGCCCGTGAACTGTTTCCAAAGTACGATAGTCACACCACCAACCACGATACCCGCTAGAGCGCCGTTACGGTTCATGCGAGACCAGTACAGGCTCAATACGATAGCTGGGCCAAATGCTGCACCAAAACCAGCCCATGCGTAAGACACAAGGCCAAGTACTGAACTGTCTGGCGTCATCGCTAGCACAAGTGCAATAAGAGAGATCAGGATAACCGCGAAACGGCCTACACGAACAATCTCTTCTGACGTAGCATCTTTCTTCAGAACTTGCTTGTACAGATCTTCTGCCATTGCAGATGAAGAAACAAGAAGTTGTGAATCAGCAGTACTCATGATTGCCGCTAATATTGCAGCCAGTAGGATACCTGCGATTACTGGGTGGAACATCGCATTTACAAGAAGCATGAAGATCTTCTCGCCATCGTCTAGCTTAGGTGCGCCAGAGTTAGTCACATAGATCAGACCAACAAGACCCACAAGCATTGCACCAACCATAGACAGCGCAGTCCAGATAACCGCAATGCGACGCGCTGTTGTTAGATCTTTATTGCTACGTGTTGCTTTGAAACGAGCAAGGATGTGTGGCTGACCGAAGTAACCTAGACCCCATGCCGCTAGCGAGATGATCGCGATTGCAGAAAGAGGCTCGCCCTTCGCATCATTCCATAACGTGAGTAGCTCTGGGTTGATGTTGTGTAGGTCGCTAGATAACTGACCAAGGCCGCCATTCATTGCTGCGATGGGTACAATCAATAGTGCAGCAGACATTAGCAAGCCTTGAACTAGGTCAGTCCAAGATACCGCTAGGAAGCCACCAAACAGGGTGTACGAAACCACACATACCGTGCCGATAATTACCGCTGTTGTGTAATCTAGGCCGAATACCGTTTCAAATAATTTACCACCTGCTACCAAGCCTGAACTTGTGTAGAAAAGGAAGAATAAAAGGATAAAGAAAGCAGAGATTGTTTGAATCAGCTTAGAGTTATCGTTGAAGCGGCGAGATAAAAACTCAGGCAACGTCAGCGACTCTGTTGTAATACTGTAAGTGCGTAGACGTTTAGCACTGATTAACCAGTTTGCCCAAGTACCCACAAGTAGGCCACCAGCAAGCCAAAACGCTTCAAAACCAGCAGCATAAGCGTAACCAGGCAAGCCAAGTAGCAACCAACCACTCATGTCTGATGCACCCGCAGAAAGTGCAGCAGGCCATGGGCCTAACGAACGACCACCTAGGAAGTAGTCAGTTGAGTTAGATGTACGTTTGTAAGCAATAACACCGATCGCTAGCATCATAATTAGATACGCAATGAACGTCGTCGTTATTGCAAAACTGTTTTCTATCATTTGATAGTCCTCATTTTGTAGAAAGCCTTCCATGCCTAATTCAATGCAAGACACTCACCGTAAAGGCGAGCGAGTGCATTGAGTTAGGTATTGAGGCTCCAAAGCACTCATGGAGAAAACCAAAAGTCCTTAGAGCCAATTTTACTGAAGGTTAGTGAGCTTCGCTTCCAAGTTCGAGCAAGGTCGCGTTACCGCCCACAGCTGTTATATTTATAGTTCGCGTACGCTCGGTAATGAAGCGCAGCGATAGGTGTGGATCGTTAGCAACATTCATTGCATTCAGATCCGTTTCAGCGACTAAACCGACGATGGCACCGTCACGCTTAGCAAGCTGTAAATTAATAGCTTGTGCCGTTTGTGAGTTACCGACATAACCCACACTTCGTACATCGCAAGACAACAACTGTTGAGAAGCGTCATACGAGGCAACCTGCACCAAGTTAGTTGGCAAATTAGCCGACTTAGCTGCATCGGCAACTAAGGTATTAAACTGCACATCATCACTACACAATTGAACGCTGTTACCTGCTAATAGTGCAGCAGTAATCAGAGCCATTGCCGTTTGTAGTGCTGGCAGTTTGTCTTGGCAATCATCAACAATTACCAAAGCCACACCACGACCTGCAGCATACAACTCATTGGTTTCGCCCGTTGGGCCTGCCATAAGGTGATGCTCCGCAAGTAGTGCTGACGCTTGTTCTAGATGATAAGTCGCCACTGCAGCCAAAGGCGCAGATTGACTTTCAATCTCTGATTTCAATGCAAGTACCTGAGCACTCTTATAATCAAAATCGGTCAGATTCCATTGTTCCCACGCAAGCAATGCATCAGAAAAACCTGTCACTTGATGAACCATGATACTGCTCCTTATGCCTTGTCTTGTGATTGCGAAAAATGAACATCAGTAAAGCGATATAGGTAGTGAGGACCACCTGCTTTAGGGCCTGTACCTGACAAACCTTGACCGCCAAATGGTTGAACACCAACAACAGCACCTACTTGGTCACGGTTTATGTAGCAGTTACCCACGCGCACGTGTTTTTCGATCCAACGGTAAGTTGTCTCGTTACGGCTGTGAATACCCATAGTTAAGCCAAAACCGGTTTGGTTAATTTGGTCTACCACTTGCGCTAACTCACTCGCCTTGAAGCGAACGATGTGCAGTACAGGGCCAAACTGTTCTTCTTTCAAGCAACTGATGTCATCGATTTCAAACGCACTTGGTGGAACAAAGTCACCATGTTCACAATCAGAACCCAATGTAAGTTGAGCGACTTTTTTCTGTGTTTGGGTCATATTTTTCAAGTGAGCTAACAGCTTTTGCTTCGCTGTTTGATCGATAACCGGACCAACATCCGTTTTATGAAGGTATGGAATACCAACACTCAGTTCGTCCATTGCACCGTGAATCAGTGCAATTACGCGGTCTGCAATGTCTTCTTGGATGTAAAGCACACGCAGTGCAGAACAACGTTGACCTGCAGAAGCAAATGCAGAACGAATCACGTCACGAACCACCTGTTCAGGCAGTGCAGTACTGTCGACGATCATTGCGTTCTGGCCGCCGGTTTCCGCGATAAACGGAACTGGCTTAGCGTTACGGCTTGCCAATGACACATTGATGCGTTGTGCTGTTGGGGTTGAACCCGTAAAGGCAACGCCCGCAATGGCATCGTGGCTGGTTAGCGCACTGCCGATCTCAGCACCACGACCAGGTAGAAGTTGAATCGTGCCAGCAGGGAAACCCGCTTCATTCATCAGTTCCACCGCGCGAGCTGCAATCAAGCTTGTTTGCTCAGCAGGTTTCGCCACAACCGTGTTACCCGCGACGAGTGCCGCTGTAATTTGGCCAAGGAAGATAGCGAGAGGGAAGTTCCAAGGGCTGATACAAACGAACACACCACGACCTTGTCGTGAAGCGATTCGAGTTTGGCCGTCAAAACCTTTTAGTTCGAAACCTTGCAGGTTGTCCGCTTGTTTTGCGTAGTAACGACAGAAGTCGACCGCTTCACGTACTTCATCAACACTGTCGTGAATTGTCTTACCCGCTTCTTGATGACAAATCGCCACCAATTCAGCAAGGTTGTCTTCCATCAGGTCAGCCAACTTCTCAAGCGCAGCCGCTTTGGTTTCAACCGAAGTCGCGTTCCAATCAGCGAATGCTGCGTCTGCACCAGTGATCGCTGCGGAAACATGATCAAGGTTAGCGAAAGCCACCTGACCCACATGAATACGACGATCGTAAGGTGCGGTGACTTGCTCAACGTTCTGATCTGCCTTGATCATGCTTTCGGCAAGAGATTCACCGTTTATCACAGGGCCTGCAGTCCATTGATTGTTAAGGAAAGACTTAACCTGCTCTTCAAACTGGTGAGCTTCACTTTCGATATCAATGTTCACACCGTAAGAGTTCTTACGCTCAGGGAATACCGCTGGCGGCAGAGGAATCTTAGTGTTGTTCAGCGTATCAAACGCCAGAAGCATATCGACCGGGTGTTGTGTTAGCTCTGCCACAGGGCAGCGAGCATCAACCAAACGGTGTACAAACGAGCTGTTTGCGCCGTTCTCTAGCAAGCGACGTACTAGGTATGGCAGCAGATCTTTGTGGCTGCCAACCGGTGCGTAGATACGTACCGACTGTTGGTAAGCTTCCATCGCATGGTTATAAAGAGAATCACCCATGCCGTGTAAGCGTTGGAATTCAAAATCTTTATGTTCAGTCATCACTGCAATTGCAGAAACCGTATGAGCATTGTGGCTCGCAAACTGCGGGAAGATATTGCCACGAACACTTGGGCTCAGTAGGTAACGTGCACATGCAAGGTAAGCTACATCTGTCGCTTCTTTGCGTGTGTAAACTGGGTAATCAGTAAAGCCAGCTTGCTGTGACCATTTGATTTCGCTGTCCCAGTACGCACCTTTCACTAAGCGAAGCGGGATTAAATCACCCTGCTCTTTCGCCAAGCGGTTTAGCCATACTAGAACCGGTAGTGCGCGCTTTGAGTAAGCTTGAATAACCAGACCAAATTTACCCCAACCTTTTACAAGATCGGTACGGTACAGTTTTTCGAATAATTTTAGAGAAAGCTCTAGGCGATCCGCTTCTTCAGCATCAATCGTAATCGCAACATCAAGCTCTACTGCTCGGCGCAATAACTGCTCTAGCGTGTCGCAAAGTTCTGTCAGTACGCGGTCTTCGTTCGCTACTTCATAACGTGGGTGAAGTGCGGAAAGCTTGATAGAAACAGACGGTGCTGGGCTCGATTTTGAAGAGACGTATGTGTCTCTACCTACGGCTTCAATCGCCATTAGGTAATCTTTGAAGTATTTGTTTGCGTCTGCAGTAGTCAGTGCTGCTTCACCTAGCATGTCGTATGAGTAGGTAAAACCTTTGTCACGCATAGACTTACCGTTCTTTTGCGCTTCAGCAATGCTGCGGCCAAGAACGAATTGGTGACCCATCACCTTCATTGCTTGGTGCATCGCTTTACGAATTACCGGCTCAGAAAGCTTATTCACTAAACGGTTAACCGCTTGACCAGCACTCTGCTCTTTAGATGAAAGTCCAACCACCTTACCCGTTAGCATTAGGCCCCAAGTGGATGCGTTAACAAACACTGAATCAGAATTCTTAAGGTGAGACTTCCAATCCGCAACGCTTAGTTTGTCGCGAATCAGCGCATCAGCAGTAGCTGAATCAGGAATACGCATTAAGGCTTCCGCCAGACACATCAGCAAGATGCCCTCTTGAGTATCTAAGCTGTATTCAAGCAACAGTGCATCGATCATCTGGATAGAAGTCTTATCCGCACGGATAGCTTCGATCAATGAGGTCGTTTTGGCTGTGATCTGCTGCTTTTCAGATTCAGAAGGGGTAGCTAGTGGCAGAAGTTGCTCTAGCCATTGGGTTTCATCCACCATATATAATGGTGAGATAAGCGACCATAGATCAGTAAGCGACTGCTCATTGAATTCTGGCTTTAACACATCAGTAGCTGTAAACATGCGTTTTCCTTAATCTCACACCCGGAATTAGCCCGGGATCTCTACAATGGCTGCAGTGTATGTAGAGTATATAAGGATTACTTGTCAAAAACTCCGAGTTTTTTGCTAAAAACTCGCTTTATTAACAAAACAAACACAACGTCACATATGAAACTTTAAAATAATATGCCGTTTTGTTTCACTATTTAACAGAAATTTTCTTTTTGTATTGAGATGGTGACATGCCTTGAAGGCGTGAAAAGGTATGAGTAAAGGAAGATTGACCGGAGAAACCAGCCAGTTCAGCGACCTGACCAAGGCTAAGGTTACCTTGTTCGATTAAACGACGAGATCGGTCTATACGCTTACCTAACACATACTGATGTGGGGTGATTCCCATTTGATCTTTGAATAGCATGTGGAACTGGCTTTCACCCAGGAACACACTGCCTGCAAGTTGGGCCACAGAGATCTTGTTCGCAAGGTGTTGCTCGATGTAACGATCCAATGCTTCAAGATCAAAACGCGAGTCTTTAATCGGAGTTTCGAATGCGGATATATGCCTTTGCATCAACGCGATCACCGTGTCATTGCATGCTCGACTCAGTAACAAATCATCAGGGCTCGACTGCATTTCTTGCACCAACATATGGATAAGCTTTTGAATTTGCGCGTCTAATTGAAAGTATACGTTCGATGACTCTAGCTGGTTAATCTTCTCCAACATTAGAGGGTCATCATCGGTTGGCACAGGCATATTGAGTACGAGAATATCCGACTGACCAACCACGCCACCGAAAGCATGATCAGAGCTCGCCGTTACCACACAACCTTGACCGGGACCAACCAAATTCCCTTTACCTCTGACTTCAAACTCCGCCTGACCTTTTAAGCCAATCACCACCTGCGAATAATGATGCTCGTGGCAATCCATATGCGATGGCAAAGTGATGATCTCAGCCGGGCGAGGGCCCGTAAGACCTAGCGGGGACAGGTCTAGGTTTGGAAAGGGTAAAGGTTTTGGCATAACATCAAAATACTCAGGTCGACATAGTAAGAATAATACTCTGAAATCTGCATAAGATGAATTTGTAAATGATCATGAGAGTCATTTCCTCGCCTTAAACAAAAGATCATTGTCGGAGATCGTCTTGATCATGCCTCCGGAAAGATGATCAAGAGTGTACAAACTACGGTCATTGTAAAACCAATCGTTCCGGCGGCTTCAGTACTTAAAAGCGAGCAAGTGCAACAAGGTGCAATGCATATCTAAAATAGATGTATTTTCACCACCACATATAGAAATAATTTTCTTATATAGCTCAAATAATTTAGCTTTAACTTGTAAAAAGTGTATCCGAAGTAGCGAAACTCGGCTTTTGAGTAGATTGGGTGACGATAAAACGGTATAAAGACGGGTACTGTGTTAATTGCTAATAACTAGTGACTCACAACTAGGAAGTAGACACTTTATTAACGAGCCAATTTCAATCTATAAGTTGCAGGGACCTATGACTAACTTTCGAATTTCAGCGCTTTTACTTGCGCTATCCCCACTTTGGGTATCTGCATCGGTATCCGCTGAAGAACTGAATCAAGTCGATCCCGTTTCAGCTATCGATGCAAAGCTAACAGAGAAAAACTCAGATATTGAGCGTATTTCAGCAACCCAGGTATCAGCGACTGAAAACCTAAAACAACTACAGAACCAAAACAGTAAGTTGTTGCGCGAAGGTGAAGAACTCAAGGCAAAACGTAACAGAGCCAAGTCTGTACTCGACAAACAGTACAGTCGCTTACTGGAAGATCCAGAAACTGATTTGGTCTCTTTTCAGAAAAGCTACCAAGATGCTTGGGCGGCCGTTAAAGAGAACCAATCGTCTCAGTTAGACAACCAACAAGCGATGAACGAGAGTGAAATTCACCTTTCTCAAATCAAGCAAAAGCAAGCTCGCCTGAACAATGAGCTGGCTAACTTAAGAGAATCAAAAGTTGAAGCTCGCGTAAAACGTATTGCAACAGAACTCCGTGAAAGTGCCGTTCTTGAGACCAGCTACACCACGACATGTGCATCAACAATGACACTGGGAGAGTGTACTGCTCAAGGCAAGTACTTGACCAATCAAAAAGCCGTGCAAACGTTCAAAAGCCAATTACTTGAGCAGCTCACAGAAAGCGCGCTAGCGAAGCAAAACTTACAAGGTGTTCAGCTGAATATCCATGTTCAAGACAGCCAAGCAATCAAGAGTGGTTTCTCTGGTAACAACGCTTACTTCGTGCAAATGCAGGCTCAGCTTCAAGCAAAACCGGAAGCGGTAGCAGCGTGTAATTTATTGAACGTTTCAACACGCTACTGTTTAAAGGGCAGTGATGTTGCCGTGGCTAAAAAGAGTGATAAACAGTGGGCAAACGTGATGGTACGTTCTGATCAGTACAATGATTCAGTGACGATCAACGGCATTAAGTACGGCAGCACACCGATTGAGGTTGCACTCCCAAGCGGTCGTCACCAAGTGACTATTTCAAAACAAGGTTACGAGTCTTACAACCGCACAGTTACCATCAACGGTAGCGACACTATTTGGGTTAAGCTTCTTCCTAGCAAGGAAAGCTAAGTCCAGTATGAATAGCTCAGCGCTCTAATTAAGATAGCCGTGCCTATTTCACAAAGCTGAATGAATACTCGCCATTTTGTTGATAGTTATAAAAAGTAGCTGCAAACGAAATGGCGTGTTCGTTTAGATTATTCGATTAACCTAATTTACGATTGAAGTAGCCCAACATGCGCCAAGGTTTTCCCACTCTATTATTTGCACTTGCCCCTTGCTTAATGACACCAGCTGTTTTCGCTGAAATAATACCACCAGCAATCACAACATCTGTCACCAACATTGAAAGCTCACTCTTCGAAAAGTATACCACTTTAACGGCTGTCGAGAAGAAGCTGACGGACAAACAAAACCAAGTCGATAACCAAGCAAAGCAAACGGCAAATCTAGCCAAGTTATCCACTCAAGCTGAGCAAAAACTCGCAGCAGCGAAAGCTAGTCTAGAACAAGATTACACCCGCATGATTGACGAGCCTGACTTCGACATCTCGCCGGCTCAAAACAGTTTCCAAAACGCTTGGAAAACTGTAAAAGAGAGCAAGCTTGCTATTTCAGACTCAGAACAGAAGCAACAAGGCTTGGTGATGGAACTAGAAGCCATCCAAGCAGAAAAAGCGGCTGCTGAAGCTTCAATCGCAAACCTCAATCAAGATAAACTCAGAGCAAGAGCTGAACGACTAAGAAACGAGGTCACTCAAACCAAAGAGCAAACGGTCAGCTTTACCAACCGTTGTAGCAGTGACATGACACTCGCGCAATGTGCAGACCAAACGGTGACCTTGGCACTTCAAAAAGCCGTTAAGCAATTCCAGCATAGCTTGGTAGACAACGCGACTGAATCAAAAACAGTGAAAGAGCACCTATCGTCTGCTTCGCTAAACATTCACGTTCTACAACACAAAGTGAAATCTTCTGGTTTCTCTGAAGATAGCCGTTACCGAGCAGTGATTGCAGCGAACTTAGAGACTCGCCCAGACAAAAACACACCTTGTCGCTTGCTTGGTATCCAGTCATCAAACTGTTTCACACAGAGCGATCAACAAGCCAATGGCCAGCAAAAAGAAGTCGCTTGGGTTAACTTAATGGTTCGTTCAAACCAATATAATGACAAGGTATCGATTAACGGCGTGGACTATGGCAGCACACCGGTTGAAGTAATGCTACCAACAGGCCAACACATGGTCACAATTGAGAAAGAAGGCTACCTCTCTTTCCATCAAGAACTGAAAATCGCCCGTGATCACAACCTACGAGCGGTATTACAAGCCAAACAAAACTCGCTGAATGTCGGTACCAAATTTGCCGACCCAATGGGAAATGACACTCCAAGTCCAGAAATGATTGTGGTGGGTTCAGGCCGTTATTTATTGGGTGAAAACAACGCTAAACAAGTGACGATCAAACAGCCATTTGCATTAGCAGCGACACCAACTCGCGTTCAAGATTTTAAAGCGTTTGTTGAAAGCACTGGCTACCAGACAGACGCAGAACTGATGAACACCTGCGATACCTTCGTTAATGCCGAGATCACAACGGTTTCAGACAATGACTGGCTGAACCCTGGCTTTAAGCAAGCTGATAACTCACCGGTAGTTTGTGTTAGTCAAAGTGATGCCAAAGCGTATACTCGCTGGTTATCTAAAAATACAGGCTATGCCTACCGTTTACCAACACCACAAGAATGGGAAGCCGCAGCAAGAGCAGGCCAAGATACTAACTTCTGGTGGGGCAATGAATTCCTTTCGGGTAAAGCCAATACCGGTTGGGCTGGCACACCGTGGTCAAACATCAGCACCTCTCCAGTTAAGTCATTCTTACCAACACCTACAGGCTTCTACGATATGGTTGGCAACGTTTGGGAATGGACAACCGTTCAGAAAGGCTTGGCTAAAGGTGGTGCGTGGAGTTTTTCACCAGAAGAAGCAAAAGTGTTTAACGAACTGTACGTGCCAACGTCAACGGCAGCAAACTACTTAGGTTTCAGAGTATTGCGCGAACTGTAGCACTCAATAACCAACTCAATAGTTTCTAATATTTACGCTAGGCTCTCAAATATCGCATTGAGTTGTATTTATGGGGGAATTCCCCCCTTATGCACAAGCATTCCTAGGAGTAAATTTATCGATAGAGTAGTAAGTCACTCTAGGTATCTAGCTGATACCTTAGGTTAATTTACATGACCCTCGTGAATTAATCTGAAATCTTCTACATGTCGACAAGACATATCTTGTCTTTAGCCAGCCCTTCTTCAGGCTGGCTTTTTTTCGGCTATTAACCAGTCACTTCGATCACCAATCACTCTTGATATATACAGTAAACCAACAATTCGTTTAACTATGATTCAAGCTCTATTTATCTCTCAGGATTCAGCCTCTAATTGCCATTGCAGCGCTATAAGAAACTGATATCATTAACATACTTCTGCTTACGAGATAAAACCTTGCCAGAGTCACTCAATGCCATACATCGTTCTTTATTTGAACAACTCCCAGGCTGCTGGGGCTGCAAAGATACTGAGTCGGTTTTCGTTTACGCGAACCTCGCCTACAACCAATTGATTGGCTTAAAACCCAACGAGAGTTGCACTGGCTTGACCGATTTCGATATGCCGAGTCAAACCACTGAGTGTGCGCAAGATTTCAGGGCTCAAGATAAGCATGTGATGGAAACACGCACTACCCTGAAGATTCTTGATATTCACCCCTACCCAGACGGACGCTGGCACGCGCATATTTTTACCAAAACCCCTTGGCTTGATGCAAACAACAACGTACAAGGCACGATCTTCTACGGTCAAGAACTCACTGACACCGCAATTTTAGAGGTTGGTCATTGGGTTTGCCAGGCGACAGGTGCCAAAGATGGTCAGACATCCATTGCAGGTTCAACGCCACGCACATCTAAACTCAAAAAACGACTGACTTCGCGAGAATCAGAAGTGCTATTTTTGCTGCTGTTCGGCAAGAAACCGCAATACATTGCATTAACGTTAAATATTTCAATTAAGACTGTCGAAGGCCATGTCGCCAGATTGAAGCAAAAATTTGATGCGAGCAGCAAAAGCCAATTGATTGAGTATGCATTGGACTCGGGGTTGGGCTCAGTGATCCCCGAAACCCTGCTCAAAAAGCAGATTTCCGTGGTTCTGCACAGCGAATGAGCGAGAGTCAGACAAAAAAATACCGTTGTTTGATGTGTTTAGTCACCAAATCAACGGGATTTTTAAAGCAGTTAATCCGTTAGCAAATCTATAAAACAGATTATGGCGCTAGGCGGTCAATGTCCCAGCTGTTGTCTTGACGTGAAAACAAGAAACGGTCGTGTAAACGGTGTTCGCCACCTTGCCAAAACTCAATACTATCAACGCGTACTCGGAAACCACCCCAAAATGAAGGCACTGGAATCTCTCCTTTCTCGAACTTCTGCTTAAGCTCTAAATACTTACCTTCCAGTATTCCGCGAGCTGAGATTCGGCTACTTTGCTTACTTGCAATGGCAGCCAATTGGCTTTCTTTCGGGCGAGATGTGAAATATTTCATGTTCTCCAACGCGGTCAGCTTTTCAGCTGTACCTGTGACATGAACCTGTCGCTCTAGAGGATGCCAAGGGAAATGCAAACTAATTTTGCTATTGTGCTCAAGTTGGTGTGCTTTACGACTACCTAGATTGGTATAGAAAACGAAGCCATCTTTATCAACATTTTTCAGCAACACAATTCGTTGGAATGGCTGACCATTTTCGTCAACTGTCGCTACTGTCATTGCAGTAGGATCCGTCAACTTAGCTTCAATGGCTTGTTCTAGCCATTGATTGAATTGGTCAATTGGGTCTGCGGCCAAGTCTTTGCGTCTCAATCCACCCTGAGCGTATTCACGACGAATGTCTGTCAGTTCCATTTGGTTGCTCCTTTTGATTTTTTTGTGATTTTGCGCCGTAATCCTTTGAAACACAAGTCTAAGCCTTGGTTTTGTCTTACAGAAGGTGCTCTGTGTTAACGAGATCTCGGTACGCTAACCGTCATATTGATAGTCTATGTGTAAACTGATTGTAACCTGAGTTTATAGTGACTAAAAAATCGCCCAACCTAATCACACCTTTTGTTTTATTCTCACTAATATTGGGAGCTGCAGGGCTGACTGCAACTCACTTTCTTGCCGTACAATTCCAAGAGAAGATCGTTACTCAGCAACTCAACGAAGCAGCCAACAAAGCGAATCTGCAAATCGACTCCGAGCTGGATAAGTTCAAACAGATCCCCGATTTACTCAGTCATGACCCACGCCTGATCTCTTATTTCACCTCATCACCACAAACCGACAAGATAACCGTAACACAGCTTAATAAATTGTTGTTTGAATGGTCGAACCAAAGCCAGGCTGACACCATTTATATTCATGACCGAAGCGGCACAGTGGTCGCTTCCAGTAATTATCAACAACCCCGCACATTTGTTGGAGAAAACTTCTCGTTTCGCCCTTACTTTGCCTCTGCAATAAAGGGCAACAACACACAATACGTGGCGCTCGGTGCTCGCTCGAATGTACGAGGCTATTTCTTATCCTCGCCACTGTACACCGATAAAGAAATAGTCGGCGTTATCACAGTAAAAGTAAGCTTAGAGAATCTCGAAAACATCCTAACCAGCGATGATTTTGAGATCGTAGTACTCGATTCCAACCAAGTGGTCTTTCTGTCGAACCAAACTTCGTGGTTGTATCATTCACTGTTGCCATTAAGTGAACAACAACAAACAGAGATAGCGACTCAGCGGCAATACGGCCAAAGTGAAATTTCGATCATCGAAGACTTTCGATCGGCAAAGCTTCAACAAAAAGCTAACGACACAATCCAACCTAACGATCTTCAACCAAATCAGATTCAAAAAGAACTCGTCTCCAATCAGCTGTTTCAACTTGGTGCTTTCAACCTATATCCTGCCCCTATTAGCAATAATCAGTATCAAGTCGTTGCGCTAAAAGAGACAAAAGCCGAGCTGCTTAAAGTGCTACAGATCGACGTCATCTTTATTATCATCTATAGCTTGGTGATGCTGATTGCTTGGTCGTGGCGTCAAACCTACATTGCGAAGGTCGCGTTAACTCGACTCAATGAGAACCTAGAACAGACCGTTGATAAACGAACTCATTATTTAAAGCAATCTAACCAACAGCTCCAACAAACCATCTTTCAATACCAAGAGTCACAACTGAAATTAAAGCAGACCGAACAAGAGTTAACTCAGACGGCTAAGTTAGCGGTATTGGGCGAATTGTCGGCTAGCATTAATCACGAAATCAACCAACCACTTGCAGCGCTGAGAACTTACAGCGAGAACAGCTTGAAGCTGCTTGAAATGAAACGAACAGATTTAGTCAAAAGCAACCTAGATAAAATGATTGCTTTAAATACATCAATTACTGAGATCATCGCGCGCCTCAAGGTCTTCACCCGCAAAGTCACCAAGCAAGAGCATCACGTGGCAAACTTGCATCAAGCGGTCAATAACGCCACCAGTATTCTCAGTGCGCTGATGATTAAGCAAGGCATTACACTGAGGTTAAGTACAATGCCGGATGACATAAATCTAGCAATTCACCCAACTGAGCTAGAACAAGTGTTGGTTAACCTGATTCACAACGCGACTCAAGCACTTCAGCAGCAGGCTATGGAACAGTCAACTCCAAGACTAAAAACCTCGGGGCAAAGCATCTTAGAAGAGCAAAGCTCCAAGCTAGAAGCTTTAGACATACAAACGATCCCACAAATTGGAGTGGAATGGCAGCGCAAGAATGACACCTGCCAGCTGATCATATGGGACAACGGCATAGGTATCTCTAAAGATAAGCTTGAACAGCTCTTCGACCCATTTTTCACCACCAAACCAGAAGGCTTAGGGCTTGGTCTATCGATCTCGAAGCGAATCATTGAAGCGTATCACGGCACGATTAACGCAGCACAGTTAGAGCCGTCAGGCATGGTATTCTCGTTAAATATTCCACTCTATAAGAATCAGGGTTAGTTCCCTTGTTTTGTTTACTCACGATTATGCCAATTTCACACCATTGTTAAGGACTCGGCTTTTGCACTCTATGCCCAAACTCTATTTTGTCGATGACGAACCCGCGATTAGGGACTCTGTAGAACAAGCCATGCTCATAGAAGGCATCACTATCGTCTGTTTCCCCAATGCCATTGAGGCATTGAGGCAGATCGACGTCGCGCAAGCAGGAATCGTGATAACAGATATTCACATGCCAGTAATGGATGGCATTCAATTCACCCACAAGCTTTTGAGCCATAACCCCAACTTTCAAATCATCGTGCTCACAGGACATGGTGACGTCCAAACAGCGGTATCTGCGATGAAATCCGGCGCTTATGACTTTTTAGAGAAACCTTTTGTGGTCGACGATCTGCTGACAGCAGTAAAAAAAGCAGCAGATAAACTCGCATTAGTTGAAGAGAACAACCTATTAAGAAAAGAATTGGCAATGCAAAATCAAGTAGGGCCAAAACTGATCGGTCAATCACCAGCGATGCAGGCCTTACGCCGTGAGTTAATCACTCTGAACTGTAAAGAAACCCCACTACTGCTGTTTGTTGGAGACATAGGAACAGGAAAAAGAGTTACAGCGCAATACACCCATGATTTACACAGTCATCACACAGCAGAGCTTTGTCCAATCGCCGCCTTCAATTTACCACGCAGCGATGAAGCGACATTTCAGCAGTTTGTTTTACAACTGTTCCACAAATATCAAGGTGGAACGATCTATATTCATGAAACACAAGCACTAACTCAAGAACAGTGGCTGTGGTTGGCACGTCTAAAACCCATTCTACTTCGTGAAAACTCATGCAAGACCAATGCAACTTGTATCATTATCGCAACCACAATAGTTCCTACTACAATTACCAATGAACTACGTCGATTTAATTTACTACCTTTGGCGCAAAGAACAGAAGACATTGGCTCTTTGTTCAAACATTTTGCTCGCGGTGCGGCAAGTCGATATCAGTTACCACCGCCTGTTATTACTGAAAAAGAGATTCAACGGTTAATTGCCACTCATTGGAGTGAAAACATTCGACAACTTCGTCAACATGCCGAGCTCAGAGTACTAACGCAAATCAAGCAGCCACCGCTCGACAGTAATGAAGATGATGAGCAAGTTGGTGAGAATAAACTTGATGTCAGCATAGAAGAACAACAGCAGTCACTAAGTCAGCGGACTGATAGCTTTGAACAAATCATCTTGATCGAAGCACTACATCGCCACCAAGGACGATTAAAAGAGGTACAGCAAGAGCTGCAAGTATCGAGAAAGACACTGTATGACAAGCTAAGAAAGCACCAACTTGATAAAACGGATTTCAAAAATCGATAAGAATTAAAAAATATATAAATTCAAAGATTTAAAGGAGCAAAATCTTAACATTTATCAAAAGTAAGAATACACTCAATAGGCTTGCACTTTTATTTAGCGAACAAGGACTGTTATGAGTCAGAAGAATTTCAGCAAATTGAACGAAACCGAACTTGAGTACGTCGATGATAAGACAGCGGCGCTGCTCCTCAATACGCCAACCAGTGCGCGTATTATGCTATGGGTGATCGTTCTGTTTTTTATTGCTGCTATTGGGTGGTCTGCATGGGCCGAAATCGACAAAGTCACCGTTGGCCAAGGCAAAGTCATCCCCTCCTCCCAGATTCAAGTGGTGCAAAACCTTGAGGGCGGCTTGGTAAAAGAGATATTAGTTCGAGAAGGTCAACAAGTTCAAAAAGGTCAACAGTTGCTCTTGATCGATGATACTCGATTTCGTTCTGACTTCCGAGAACGCGAACAACAAGTCGCCAACTTAACCGCCAACGTTTTAATGCTTTCCGCTTCCTTTAACAGTGTCGTGATCAATGAAGAGTTCTCGGTCGAGAACTGGAAAAAAAGTGTCCTTCTAGACTACGGTAAACTTGCCTTCCCACCCGCACTTTACGAGCTTCAGCCTAAATTGGTCAATCGCCAAAAAGCAGAATACCGCCAAGATTTGAACAACCTAAAAAACCAACTTTCCGTTTTTGATCAACAAGTTGAACAGAAACAACAAGATTTAATTGAGATAAAAGCACGTGTCGATAACTTGAGACAGAGTTATAAGTTTGCTCGCCAAGAACTAGACATCACCAAACCACTTGCAGATGAAGGGGTAGTACCAAGAATTGAGCTACTCAAGCTTCAAAGACAAGTGAATGATACTCGTCGAGAATTGACCTCTAGCGAGCTCAAAATCCCTCTCCTACGCTCAGCGATTAAAGAAGCGATGCTAAGCCGTATCGATGCCGCATTGAGCTTCCGCTCAGAACAACAGGAAAAGCTCAACCAAGCGCAAGACAAACTCTCAGCAATGACAGAATCTTCGGTTGGGCTTGAAGACAGAGTAAATCGGACAGTGGTGGTTTCTCCTGTAACTGGCACCGTTAAAACGCTTGGTATTAATACCGTGGGCGGTGTTATCCAACCGGGTATGGACATCGTAGAGATTGTACCGACTGAAGATTCTCTATTAGTCGAGGCCAAAATCGCCCCACAAGACATCGCATTCCTACGCCCTGAGCTGCCCGCCATTGTTAAATTTAGCGCTTATGACTTCACTAAATATGGTGGTCTAGAGGGCGTGTTAGAACACATCAGTGCCGATACTACCCAAGATGAAGAGGGCAATAGCTATTACATCGTGCGTGTACGTACCGAGAAATACAGCTTTGGCCACAATGAAGAGCTACCTATTATTCCGGGAATGACGGCTTCAGTCGATATCATAACCGGCAAGAGAACTGTGCTTGAGTACATGTTGAAACCGATCCTCAGCGCTCAAAATAACGCACTAAAAGAGTAAGGACGCTTGATGGTTTACAACGTCTTTAAACACTCGGAAAACAGACAAGAGCAGAGGCTATGAAGTCTCAATTTTCGCTCTTGTTGTTAGTCCTTACCTCTTTTACCTCTGGGGCGCTGAACAAGAGCGACCAACGATGGATAGATGCCGTCTCTGAAACCTATGGGGAAAGAGCCGGAAAGCGAGTCGCAACATGGCGTTCAAATATGACGTCATACGATGGATTGAGTGAAAAAGAGAAACTCGAGTCTGTTAACCAGTTCTTTAACCAAATGTACTTTGTCGACGACAGCATACTTTGGGGAAAGAACGACTATTGGGCGACACCACTGGAATTTTTGGGAAGCAACGCCGGTGACTGCGAAGATTTCACTATCGCAAAGTACTTCTCTTTACTTGAACTGGGCGTCTCAGATAAAAAATTACGATTAGTGTATGTAAAAGCACTTGAGCTAAACCAATTCCATATGGTGTTGGCATACTACTCAACACCCAGTGCCGAACCACTAATTTTAGACAACTTAAACCCTGAAATAAAACGCGGCTCCAAACGCAGAGACCTGCGACCGATATACAGTTTCAACGGTAAAAACCTTTGGTTGATCAAGTCGGCAGCAGGCAGCGGAAAGCTAGCAGGGAAATCTTCACGATTGAGCTTATGGAACGACTTACGTTCTCGTGAGCGCTCTCTTAAATTAAACAAACCCATTATCAATTACGATGAGTAGGTACAATGACTTTATATAAACAGCTTGTGGTCGGGATGGTTGCAGTGTTCATATTGCTGATGACGTCAGTTTTTATGATCGAATTCAACACCACCCGTGGATACTTAGAAGAGCAGCAACGCTCTGAGGTAAGTAATACCATTAATACTGTTGGACTGGCTCTCGCCCCTTACCTAGAAGAAAAGGACAAGGTGGCTGTAGAGTCTGTTATCAACGCCCTGTTTGATGGCAGCTCTTACTCTGTCGTACGATTGATTTTTCTCGACAGCGGTGACGACATTCTTCGCTCATACCCAGTAAAACCAACAGGCGTACCAGAGTGGTTTACCAACCTTAACCTGTTTGAACCGGTTCATGACCGTCGCGTAATTACCAGTGGTTGGATGCAACTGGCAGAAGTCGAGATTGTAAGCCATCCAGGCCCAGCCTACGATCAACTTTGGCAAGCATTTACGCGCTTAGTGACCATATTTGGAGCCATCTTCTTGCTGGGTTTGGTCTCTATCTCTTGGATCCTTAAACGAGCACTGCGTCCTCTTTCATTGATCATTACCAAAATGGATCAAATCGCCAAGAATCAGTTTGGTGAACCATTGGTTCGTCCGAAAACAAAAGATTTGATCTTAGTGGTTGATGGAATTAACCACATGTCGACACAAGTTGAACAGGCCTTTAAGAACCAAGCGAAAGAAGCGCAGAAGCTACGTGAACGCGCTTATATCGACCCTGTATCTCAACTAGGTAACCGCGCTTACTACATGTCTCAGTTAACTCAGTGGTTAGAAGAGTCAAGTTTAGGTGGTTTAGCGGTACTAAAAGCCGAGTTTATTAGTGAAGAGTACGATGAAAAAGGTTATCAAGAAGGCGATGCATTGGTACACCAACTTGCCGATCTGCTGCAAGCTTCGATTTCATCGCCAGATATAACTATAGCTCGAATTTCTAGTGACGAATTTGGCTTTATTATGCCAAACATCGACGAGAGCGAACTTAAACTCGTCGCGAGCAGTATCGTAAACTGCATTCAAAACCTAGGTTCAGATCCAACCGGTATGGCGAATCCACACATTGCACTTGGTGTTACCTACAGTAACAAGAGAAAAACCAGTACCGAAATTATGTCGCTGGTGGATAACGCATTATCAAATGCGAAAGCAAACCGCGAGCTAGCTTACGGCTACGTAACAGCTGATGACCACGGTGCAGTGATGGGCAAACAACAATGGCGCATGCTGGTTGAAGAAGCGATCATCAACGACCTAATGACTTTCCGTCTGCAAGCGGCGAATAACGCTTTTGGCAAAACGTATCACCAAGAGGTGTTCTCTGCGATTGAGAAAGAGGGTGTTCGTTACGGGGCTAACCAGTATCTATACGCACTAGAACAACTTGAAATGAGCCACATTCTCGACCAATACGTTATCGAGAAGATGATTGAGAAACTGAATGCAAAAGAGGTGACCAGCCCAATTGCTATCAACATCTCACCGAGCAGTATTTCTCAACCAAGCTTTATCCGTTGGATTGGAAATACTCTGGATCAAAACGCTTCTATCGCACACTTGCTTCACTTTGAGATTCCAGAAAGTTGCTTCATCAATGTTCCACACTACACGGCGCTATTGTGTAACACCATTCGTAACGCAGATGCGGTGTTTGGTGTCGATAACTACGGCCGTAATTTCCAATCGCTCGATTACATCAACGAATACCGTCCAAGCTATGTGAAGCTCGATTACTTGTTCACACATAACCTTGATGACGAAAAACAGAAATTCACCTTAACATCAATCTCTAGAACCGCTCACAACCTAGGCGTGACAACTATTGCGTCTCGAATCGAAACTCAGACTCAATTAGACATTTTGTCTGATAACTACGTAGAAGTGTTCCAAGGCTTCATTGTTGATAAATAGTTGTAAGGGTTATATCACATGCAAGATCCACTATTGAACTCATTGATCTACGTTAGCCGGTATTACGGGTTAGCTAACTCGCCCGAAGCGTTGATCAATGGGCTACCACTATCTGATGGGAAGCTAACCCCTTTCCTATTCCCTCGTTCAGCTGAACGAGCAGGATTAGTGGCGAAAGAAAATCGTTGCGACTTAGAAAGTATTCCTCACCTCATTCTACCTGCTATTTTACTTCTCAAGCAGGGCGAGGCATGCGTTCTGAATAGTATTGATTCAGAAAAACAAGAAGCAGAGATCATCACAGCAGAGAGTGGAATGGTGCCGATCATCATTCCACTAGACGAGCTGAAAGAGCAATTCATCGGTCGTTACTTCCTAGTAAAAAAACAGTTCCGTTATGATGAGCGCTCACCAGAAGTCCTAAAAACACGTAAGGGTCACTGGTTTTGGAGTACGATCTGGGAATCTAAAAACATCTATCGCGATGTGTTGATTGCCTCTATTCTGATCAATATATTCGCGATTGCTGCGCCAATGTTTACTCGTTTGGTATACGACAAAGTAGTACCGAACCTCGCATTTGAAACCCTATGGGTATTGGCGAGTGGTATTTTTGTCGTCTTCCTTTTCGACCTGCTTTTAAAATTAATGCGAAGTTACTTTATTGATGTCGCGGGTAAGAAATCCGATATCCTTATTTCCTCTAAGCTTTTCAGCAAAGTGTTAGGGATTCGCATGGAAGCCAAGCCCGCTTCAGTTGGCGCTTTCGCAAAAAACCTGCAAGAGTTCGAGTCTATTCGTGAGTTCTTTACCTCTGCAACTATTGGTTCATTAATCGATTTACCATTCGCGTTGATGTTCCTTGCTTTAATTTGGTTAATGGCAGGGAACCTCGTGTTTGTTCCTGTTGCTGGTGTAGTAGTCCTGATTATCTACGCACTGTTAATCCAAGGACCACTGCGTCGTACGATTGAAGAAGGGTCACGTCTTGCTTCTCAAAAATACGCGAACTTAATTGAAAGTTTGGCTGGGTTAGAGACGGTTAAACTGTTCAGCGCGCAAAGCCAATTTCAGTTCCGCTGGGAAGAAGCCGTTGCTCATATGGCAAACTGGAACATTAAAAGTCGACGTATCACCGACAGCATCCAAAACACTGCTGGCTTCGTTCAACAAAGTACCAACGTTGGGATGATCATTTTCGGGGTGTATCTCATCGCGGAAGGTGAACTCACTATGGGTGGTTTAATTGCCGCAACCATGTTGAGCGGCCGTGCCATTGGCCCTCTTGTTCAGTTGTCGCTGCTTTCGACCCGCTATAACCAAGCGAAATCATCAATGACTTTGATTGAACAAGTGATGTCGATGCCAGACGAGCAAGAAGAAGGTAAACGCTACATCCACCGTCCTATTATCCAAGGCCATATTGCGCTAGATAAAGTAACGTTTCATTATCCTGATTCTCCAGTTGCTTCTATCAGAGATCTCACCCTAAACATTTCTCCGGGTGAGAAAGTTGCCATTATTGGTCGTATTGGCTCGGGTAAGACAACGCTGGAACGCCTGATTATGGGCCTGTATAAGCCCACAGAAGGCCATGTACGCATTGATGACACCGATATGGAACAACTGCACCATGTCGACGTACGACGCAACATAGGCTGTGTTCCTCAAGACAGTAACCTATTCTATGGTTCAGTGAGAGACAACATTACATTAGGCCGCCCTCTAGTCGACGATCGTGATGTGATGGATGCAGCCAACCGTGCCGGTGTTACCGCCTTTACTCAGCAAGATCCTGCAGGTTTAGAACGTCAAGTCGGTGAAGGCGGTGCTTTGCTCTCTGGTGGCCAGCGTCAATCGATCGCCATTGCCAGAGCATTCCTAGGTCGCCCGCCAGTACTTTTATTAGATGAGCCAACCAGCGCCATGGATAATCGCTCAGAGATGCACATCAAGCATCAGCTGAGTCAATTGCAACCAAGTGAGACCCTAATCCTTATTACGCACAAGACTTCGATGTTGGATATTGTAGACAGAGTAATTGTGATGGAAAAAGGCAGCATTATCGCCGACGGTCCAAAAGCACAAGTTCTATCAGACCTCAAGCAAGGCAAAGTAAGGGCTGCTAGCTAATTGGAAAAATGAAACGAATTTAAACGCGAGTAGAAATAGAAAGGGGAGCATTAGCTCCCCTTTCTTATATTTGCCGCACACCTAATTAGCCACTCAACAAAACCAACCAATCAACTAATTAACTAATTAACGCCAAATCTCTTGGTTACAGAGCGAGGTCTTCTTGTTCCATTTTAAACGAACACTGGATCTCATATTGGTTAAATGAGAACACGCTGCCGCCGTGGGTTCGCTTGGTTGTGACTGTCTCATCACCAAACTGAATCGTAACTCGGGTATATACCTTTTCATGAGCCTCAACAGTGCATTCAGCAAGGTTGGTTTCAAACTCGGCTTCGAGTGTGTCCAAGTGTGATTTGGTATTCTCAATCGCGAGGTTATTCTTTTCTCGTTGCTGCTCGATTTCTAGTGCTTCAGCCTCAGTTCTCTCGGCTTTTGAGCGTTTCTTAAATTCAAGCTCTTGACGAATCACTTCCATGGTTTGCTCTTGAGCGTGCTTATAAGTTTCCTTTAGTTCAACAATTTTTTGTCTATATCCATCGTAACGTGCAAATCCATGGACCTTGGTCGCGGTGTCTCCCTCAACGCCTAAGAACACACATTCCACTTTGCCGCCAACTTTAGCTTCGCCCCCACTGAGCGTTCCGTGTTTCTTCAAAGAATCCATGACAATAAGGTTGTTGCCACAGCGAATGTCGTTACTCATACTGTGTACGCCAAGTCGGATGTCATTCGCACTTTGCAGCTCTGCATTCTGCGCATAGCTTGCTGTTATAGATCCTTTCGTAAATACCTTACAACTTTTTGGCTCACCCTCTTTTGTGGTGTGGCCGATAATGCCTTTAGCGACTTTAATGTCACCTTGAGCCTGAACTTCGGCCGACTCGATAAAACCACCAACTGTAATACTCCCCGTCGCCTTAACTATCATTCCCGGTTCTATGTTTCCAGAGACAAACACATTGCCTTTAAATTTAACGTGGCCGGTGGATACATCGACGTTGCTAACACACAAGGCGTCATCCACTTCAATGGTTCGATCTTTAATGATGGGTAATCCGGGGTATGAAGCGAGGAGTAAATTGGGATCATCAGGGGAAATATAAGTGCCTTTTCCGGGCTTAATCAAACTGTCTTGTCCGGGAAGAGGCGGGATAACTCGACCTTGGACCGTAAAACCAGCGATACCTTTGGTGGCAGGAGTGCGCTTCATTAAGTGATCATTTTGACCAACAGTAATGGTTTGTCCTAAGTCTCGCATATCAATTTTGCCTTCGTCTTTACTACGTGGCTTCAATACTTGTCGCGTGATATCTTCAACTAACGCGGCAAACTTAGCGTCTTTACCCTTTACCGGTTGTGTACCTTTAGCAACCGGCTGAATAAACTTTTCACCCGGTTTCAGCTTGCTACTCATCATCAATACTTTTCTGAGCGCTAACTTATTAATCCCTTTTGTTATGTGTGCCAGAGCTAAGCAGTGAATGATGTCACTACCAAGCAGTGGTTTACCATTATACGGCCCAGTAACCACAAGACTCGCGAGCATCTCATCATCAGACAGTTCGACAGCAACACTTGCATCACGCACCTCAGCAATCAACATACCGTCGTACGCTTCACCTTTTCCTTCTTTAGCAAGAGTCACAAAGCGCAACACCTCTTCTTCAAAAAGAAAATAGTTAGACGCGCCTAACGTTTCCAAAACTGATGGTAGTGGCTTGTTGTCGAAGCTTGCGTCGACCACAACTCCCGATGGTAGACGAGCAACTACTTGTTGCTTGTCTTCTGACAATGTAACGATGTTATCCCACATTCGAATTGAGTATCCCTAATGACTCAGTTGATATTCAGTCTATATAATTCGTTCAGACCTTAGAATCTCCGCATTTGAATAATCAGCGTCACATCACTTACTTTCGATCTTGCAAAGCTGACTCATAAATAAGACTTACCCATTTTATCTTCAAATTCGTATTTACAAAGGTTGAGTGGGATGTCTTTCGCCATTTAAAGTTAAACGCAATGAATAGTGAATCAGCTAAATTCAAACTAGTTTAGCCAAAGTATGATTTAGTGATAGCAGGAGAAAATTGAAAATCAATGATATGAATGAGTCTGGGGATAATGGGAAAGGTTGGGAATCAATATTGAAGTTCAGTTTACAGTGTAAATTCGTCATTCTAATTTACACTGTAAATCCAATTCAAAAACCAGCTACGCTATTTACACTGTAAATTGGATAATAGGACACCGACATCTTGTCTAAATTGAAGCTCTGCTCGCTTTCGTCCAACAAGGCTAAATTGTTCAACACATGTCCCCCACTCTTTCTGTTGGACCACTTTCGCGATAACTAAGTCAGAGACAACGAAACTAGCATTGCCCACAAGCTCTGATTTAGTTGTCTGAATTTGACAAGCATTACTCAGCAAAACCAGCTTCAACACACTAAAACCAATGCTGTCGTAGCTATTGCCACCGTCGACATAGTTCTTGAGAAGTTGGATTTCGAACTCAGAAATCGGATTAGAAATATTGGGGAGTAACGCTCGCACCATTTCAGTTTCAAGCGAGACCAAAGAGCCGGACACCAAAAAACAGAAGCTACTTTCGAAGTGATTTTTTAGCTTACTGATCCAGTGTTGAGCTATCTTGTTAAGTGGCTTAACCATTAACACAGAGTGACATCCACTTGCCTGATCTCGCTGGTGGCCAATATGGACAGGTAAAAATTCATTATCTCGCCAAAAAGAAATCAACTCACTAGTCGCACCAAAGCTCGTCGCCAGATAATCGGTTTGTTCCATTTGCTCAGACAACTTAGCCAGCATCCAACTGCCGATGCCCAAACCTTGATGTCGGGATGAAACAGCAATTCTCATCACTCGAACGCAACGATTCGTTGCCGCTTGTGCACAGCCAAGTTGATTTGCCAACAAAACCGGAGCGAGATGACCTTGTGGTCTTCGTTTCCCAGTTTGGATTTGAAGAATTAATTCATCACCCAAACCGCCCTCTTCCGTCACTAACACACAGCCTAAACAGTTATCTTTCTGCCAAGCCGCGTATAAGTGAATAGATGGGTTGTTAAGGAACTGCATTAAGTCATTTGGAGACGTCTGATAATGAGCATCGACCAACAGTGCGAAACATTGTTGAAGTTTTTCAGGGTAAGCAAGACCATCTTCTTTGGACAACTCAACCAAGTTAAGATGATTTATTCCATTTTCTGCAAAACTAGCTAGCTCGTTAAAAGCTGAGTCATTAGTTGATAAGTCACTATTCAATAGGAAGCAATCAAACAGCCAACGTTCTAACGGGTCATTGTTATTCCAACGAATAGGTTGTTCAAGTTTGTAGCCTTTCCAGCCTGGGCGATACTCAGAAAGCCAAGCTTCAAACTTAAGTCCAAAACCTCTCCCACTTCCCTCATATCCATGAACAGTGGTCGAAAAAACCATGCGGTGATAAATATCGACCATAGATTTAAGCATCGGAACAGGAATAGCCGCAGCCTCATCCACCAAAAGTAAGTCACAATCTGGATTAGATTTAAGTAACTCGTCTGGCGCTACAAACCTTAGGCTTCCACCTTGATAGCAAATATAGGCCGCATTAATAGCTTCGCAAGAATCGAGTCGTTGGCTTGCGTGAGAAAAAACTGGCTCAATCGCTTTCATCGAAGGCGCGGTAACAATAATGTTTAGACCAGGACGCTCAAGCAAAAGTTGCGCTGCGGCGATACCCAATGTTGAGCTTTTTCCACGACCTCTATCGGCAGTAAGAATTAAGGGACGCTTACGGTGTCCAAAGACTACTTTTTTAACTAAATCTACAGCCGTGTTTTGCTGTTCAAATCGGTCTACTTCTTTTTCGGTTTTTCTCTTTTCTGGAAGTGAGTTACCCGCTTGAATCACATCTACGGATTCATTGCTCTGCGAAACTGAAAATAATCGGTCAAAATGCATTTTCAACCAACGTTTGCCTAAATCTGAATCCAACCCAGTTTCAGATTTACCAACACTTGGCGGCATCACCAATAATAAACCGCCCCCCATTAACGACCCCAATGCAGCACTGAAACCATTCGCGTCAAACTGTTCTCTAAAATCACAAACAAGAACTTGGCATTCGCGACCAAGTAGCTTCTGACCTTTTTTTACTGGAGCATGAGTCACGTCGTTAAGCGGAACGCCACCAAGCTGAAAAGTAGTTTGAGATTTGGCGTTTTCAAGAAAGGCGGAAATAGCCATGTTTTGCCAATTGAAGTCACCATCAAAAACAACGCCGTAACGGTGATCATTATGTTGGGCAATATCGGCAAGAGTATGGAGAAAAGTATCGGTTGGGTTTGTCATAGTTAGCGTCCAGATTCGTCTGAACACAGTTTATCACAGCCAAATAAAAAGCCGCATAAAGCGGCTCTAGAGTAGTGATGGAAAGCAGTCGACTTAATCGAGTTTAGCTTGAACGAACGCTAGAATCTCTTCCATTGTTGCATCATCCACTTTCTTAAGGTTTAGTGCTAAGTTCAACCCCTTACGGCTGTATGATGCACGACCTTTAATAAGCTCAACTTTTGGAGATGCTTTCTTCGCAGGAGCCGGCGCCAATTCAAGAATCCAACCTTCCAAAGTTTCTGTCACGTCTTTCGTTAAACGA
The DNA here is from genome assembly GCF_054960695.1 of Vibrio sp. PSi01. Taxonomy (NCBI): domain Bacteria; kingdom Pseudomonadati; phylum Pseudomonadota; class Gammaproteobacteria; order Vibrionales; family Vibrionaceae; genus Vibrio; species Vibrio sp. PSi01. The sequence goes on along the minus strand of NZ_JBHNYN010000002.1, from coordinate 181,506 downwards.
GTGACCCCTTGAGCTTCGCTACGCTGCCATACAAAGCCTTCTGAAGCATCACACTTCGCTAGTAATGCTTGCTGCTGTTCGCTAGTCAAACCACCAAATTGTTTGTGTAGTTTAACAATTGTAGGACGACCAAGGTCGCTCACATTTGGGTAAGCTTGTAGCAATTCAAGCGGTAAAGCAGCCGCTTTCAACGCACCACTCACCAAAGCCTCGCTGCACTGGAACATTTTCGCTAGTGCTTTCTGGTCTTCAGCTTCACCTTTATCCAGCTTAGCTTGCATCTCTTTACCTTTCTCATACAGAGAAAGTGGTTTATGAGCATTAGCAACGTCTGATAAGAACTTAGCGTGTTCGCCATTAATGTTTTCAGCAACATAAATTAGGAATTCTTTGTCGGCCAAAATACATGACATACGACGACGGCTACCGTCAAGAACTTCAATCTTACCGTCTTTGTTCTTACGACCAACCGCTGGATATTGCTGACCACGCTCTTTTAACGTTGTAAGAACGTCAGAAAGCGCATGTTCATTTAAGAAAGATTGCTCACGTGCATTCTCTTCAAAAACAACCGTTCGAGTCGCAACTTCAGCTGCTGGAATTCGAACTAATTCAAATGAAACCAAATCTTCGCCTGCAACAGAAAGCTCGATGACTTGAGCCTGTTCTTTAGCAGCAGTTTGCGCTTCTTGCGGCGTTGCTACGCGACGTTTGTTTGCTTTACCAAATAGCTTCGCATTTAAGTCAGATGTTTTAATTGCCATTGTTGTTATCCCTGATTAAGTGAAGGCCAGTTGCTATGTAATACACGCTCTAATTCTAGAGCACTTTTTTGCACGGCGTCTTGAGCGACAGCTAGCGTTTTCTTACCGCCCTCAAAATCGCTCACCGTAAGATCGAAAACCGTACTGTAGGTATCTGCACAGGTTTCAAATGCACGGCTTCGTGGAATGGTTGCCATCATTACTTGGTCATTCAACAGGTAATTCATTTCAGTTAAAACAGAGACCTGCTTCTTGTTGTCATCTTCAAACATGGTTGGCATTAGACGAACAAACTCAAGCCCTTTCCAATCTTCCGGGAACATCTCGTATACGGTTGGTAAGTGCTGAAAGAAGTTAACGGTTGAAGCCCAGTCCAAACGCTTTGCAGCACATGGAATCAAAAGTGCGTTTGATGCGTACATGGCATTCCAAACTAGAGGATCTACGTGCGGACCGGTATCAATCATGATCACATCAAAATCATCGGCGATTTTGTCGATCAGTTTCTCTTTTAGAAGGCGAACGATATCAAGTGACTGGTCTTGCGACAGGCTTTGCCACGCTTCAGCATTAAACATCGCATCTTCTGGGAACGCAGAAATGGTCTTTAGGTTTGGATATTGAGTTGGCAATAGTACATTCTTGCGCAGAAATTCTAGGTCAACATCTTGGCCTTCAGGCACATTGTCCAACATGATGTCGACTGCAGAATAGATACTGTCGTGTTCTGCACCACTAATTTGTGGGTTTAAGAACAGGCGCAAAGAACCTTGTGGGTCTAAGTCGATTAGACAAATACGGTAACGCTTATCTAAATTCAGAGACAAACACGCCGCTAAATGAACCGCTGTCATTGATTTACCCGTACCACCCTTTTGGTTTTGTACGTTGATAATCCACGGTTTATTGTCAACATGCTGCTTGCGTTGATGGAACTTTGGCACCTCAGCCGCGTCCATAAGCATATGAGCTTCGGTCAATGAAATCGAGTAATGATTGGCGTTGTTCTTGGTAAATTGATGACCGTCCGCTTCAAGCTTAGTAATAGCCTCATCCAATTTTCGACGAGTTAAGCCAGAACGAGTCTCCATCATAGCTTTAGACATTGGAGGGAAATGTTCATCACTTCGCTCTTCCAAAATAATCTCAATTCGGTCAGCCTGAACTTGTTGAGTTTGTTCGGCTAGCTGATAGAGCTTATCAATCGTTTGTTCTCTTTTCATTGCCAGTTTCCGTAATGATTAACCAAGTACAAATTGTACAGCGATTAACAACAAACACAACAAAAACGTGAACATACATTTATGAGTAAAATCACATAAAATAGACTGAGTTTTTACAATTTGATGAAACTTAGTCTTAGATGAACACAAAAACATCCATTTTTGTCACCGATAACAGTGTTATTTCTACCTTACATTTTAAATGTTACAGCATCACTTATTTACAATGTAAATGGAATTTCAGAGAAAAAACTTCGGAACGATTGAAATACAGCCGTAGATTACGGTTTGTGTGATTTGCATTAGAAATTGACAGATTTTCAACCAACAAAGAGTAAAACCTAAAAAAGAGCTTGGTTAATAGAAAACAAAGCGAAGATGAGACGTCACTAAACAAAAGAGAATTGAGCCTCAACCGGAAGAATGATCATGGTATATATAACACGTCAGAAAATTGATAAGTCCATATTATGAAGCATGATCAAGGTGTAAACTCATCAATATTGATCCGTATGAATGTCCGTTCGAAATGATCAACCTCCGGAAAAATGATCAAGTAAATATCGTTCCGGAAGCATATAAATTTATAGCTAACTTACGGACAAATGCTTTTGCAATGGGGATTCAAGCTCTATAAGGCCTGATTGGTTAGAAATTCAATCGACACAGAATGGAAATGCAGAAACATGACAATTTCATGATCATGCTTCCTGATTTATTATGTTGCGAGCTAAAAGTGCCCAACCACTGACGGTGTGACCAATCTCGACCAATTTTTAAACATAAAAGGGGAGCAACGATATAAAAGCCCCATTACTTGATCATTGTTCCGATGAATTGGCTGTCAAAAATATCCACATTGGCGACTTAGAAGTGATGAAGAGGTGCTTGAAGAATTGTGGACTGTGGATAAGCTGTACAAGCACTATGATCATACTTTCGAATCAATAATGATCATGCTTACAATCACTTAATGATCATAGTTCTGAAGTTCTGTGATCATGCTTTCTTAAGTTTAATGATCATAGTTTCGTGCTCTTTATGATCATGCTTTCCAAGAGATTTTTTTTTAATTCTTTAGATTCAAACACTTAAATTATAATTTGCACACAGATCATTAGATCACTTAATCATTTAAGATCATATTAATCAAAAAGATCAGTTATTTAAAAGCCGATAAATTCTCTTTCTTTATGATCATTCTTTCTTTATCATTTAGGAACTATAGTGAAATTACGGTTAGTGTGATACGGATCAAAAATGAAACCAGAAGAGAAATTGTTAATTAAGGCACGAAGCCACAAAGATGGTCATTTATTTGAGGTATCTGAAACAGCCGTTGAATGGATAGAACAATATCAACACTTCAAAGGTGTCACTAAAAGCATAGTTGAGCTTCTTAACCTAATTTCACTACGCGGGTTTAGTAGCAAAGACGGATATGTTTCTACCACTGAGATTATCGAATCAACCGATGGTCAAGTAACTCGAGCTGCTTTGCAACAAAGGCTTAGAGCCGCTGTAAATATCGGTCTTTTCAAGCAGCTTCCAGTTCGCTTTGAAGAAGGTCTTGCAGGTAAAACTATGTTGCATCGCTTTGTTAATCCAAACCAATTAATATCGGTATTAGGTGCTACTAGCTTAGTAACGGAAAGCGTTAAGCAAAATGAAAAACAAAAACGTTCTAAAGCGCTGGCGCAAACCAAAGTAAACAAACGTTTATTGAATGAACACGGACTCAATACCCCGCCAACGATGAAAGACGAAGCGGATCAATTCATTGTTTCGCCAACCAATTGGGCAGGGATTATTGATCAAGCGTTAGCGCCACCAAGAACGCGCAAGAGCTACCAAAAATCGATGGTTTCGATCTCTGGCACTCGAGCTGTGATCGAGACACGATCTTCTAAAAATATTATGACGGTTGATGATCTGATGACGTTATTTGCGTTATTCACACTTACTGTTCAGTATCATGATCATCACCAAGATGACTACCATCTAGACGCAAAACATACCCCGAACAAAACACCGCTCTACATTACGGATATTTTGTCATTACGAGGCAAGAAGGACAGTGGTCCAGCTCGTGACTCTATCCGCGATAGTATTGATCGTATCGAGTTTACCGATTTCCAACTTCATGAACTTACTGGCCGCTGGCTTAGTGAGAACATGCCAGAAGGCTTTAAGAGTGATCGTTTCCGATTCCTAGCGAGAACCATTACCGCGTCGGAAGAAGCGCCTACAGAAGGCTCTGACGGCGAAATTCGCATTAAACCGAACCTATATATCCTAGTCTGGGAACCTTCGTTCTATGAAGAGCTTCTAACCCGTGATTATTTTTTCCTATTCCCGCCAGAAATCCTGAAGCAGCATACCTTGGTTTTCCAAATGTATTCTTACTTCAGAAGCCGCATGGCACGTCGGCATACGGACTGTATGTTGTTGAGCGAACTCAATCAGAAACTAGCTCGTAACATCGATTGGCGTCGCTTCTCGATGGATCTGGTACGTGAACTCAGAAAGTTAGGTGAAGTCGGGGATCAAGAAGACACCTTCTTAGTGAACTTGTGGGGTTACCACTTGACGATCACATCGCTGATCGAAAAAGGAAAAACGACCGATTACCAAGTGGATATCAAGTGTAACGTGGAAGAGGTATTACGTTACTCAAGAGCACGAACCACTAACGCCGGTAAGCGCAATATGGCACCAACGTTACCTAATCCACTTCGTAATGAGATGGTATCTAAGCAGAAGTTAGAAGAGCTGTCTGAGATTATTGATGGTGAGTTTGAACCTATCCAACGTAAAGCACCGTCACCAAGAGGTAAATTGGGACGTCGAGTTAAACAGCGTAAACACTCTGTTGAGATAAATGCCGACGAGATCATGATAACTCTCTCTAAATATACCTCTGCAGAGGCTCTGGAGCGCAGTATAACGGCTTTATCTGCAATGACAGGGCACTCACATGCCTCAATCAAAGAAGAGTGCTCTGAGCTTATTGAGAAGCTTGATTGGCTGAGAGTAGGAGATGAGGTCATCCCATACGAAACGTTGAGTCGATTGATTGAGTTGTATAACGACCGTGATAGCACCAGCAACCGACACTTGTCGATTGAACGTTTGATCTCAGGTTTGGCTGTGCGTCGCAAAGTATGTAAACAAGTTCACGAAGGCCATTTGGACGAGAATGTATTCCTAGCGCTCGATGAAATGGCGATCGGCCATTAGCCATTATCCGTTTCCCGCAAGCAGTAAGCCCGTATTGATGGTCGATGAATGGATAGGTTGAACACATTGGGTGTTGATTAAAATCGCACCTAATGCTGACAAATTGATGACAATGTAACGCATCCAGTTGATTATTATTTATCCCGAATAGACAACCTTTGTCCTTTCTTATGATTAATAGATTGGCTCATATTTTGTTACATCATACTGAATAGATTTTCGCGAGTTCCTGAGGGACTCGCTTTTTTTTGCCTGAAATTCAGCTAATCATTAAAATTCAATAGCTTAAAGAATTAGATGCCGAAGCATGATCAAGGTTAGATCATTCTTTCTGCGGATCTAACTCTGATGAGATTCTGATTTGATGTTTGATCGTGAAGGGCTTGATCAGTGGAGGTGACTTTGAATACTACCTTGATCATCGTTCTGGTGCTGATTTGCCATAAAACGCACATGCGATTCGATCAGTTTTTCTGACTCTTCTTTCCAGCGCGGTTCTTGTTGTTGGTTAGTAAATTCCAAAGCCAGTACACATAAATGCTGGAGCCGCTGCGTACACCACTCTTGCAAGTCAGGCTCTGATTTTGGGTCGCATGACACGGCCTGCAGCTTGCTATAGGCAAACATCAGGTATTGATAGGCCTTTTCTTGATTGTGCGAACCACCAGCCTCGTTTGAGAGCGATGATACGCTTGGTGCTGCAAACTTTGTTGATGTCGTCAGCGTTACGTCTTTATGTCGATAAAACGTAAAGATTCTCAGGCATCCGTCTAGCCAACATGCGATGCCTTTGCTCTGCTCGTTCGTGATCAATGGCCCCCAGAGTGCATCTGGAGGCGTTAAGATCAAAGGTTCTAACCGGTCCACTTGATCATGCTTTCGGTTTTTGTACCAATCTCCGATCCGCTCTAACCAAGTGTCTAGTTCATTCATGCAATTTTATCCCATTGTTTTACAAAGTGATTATTGGCAACTTGTTTGATTTCATGCTGTATTTCGCTGCTCTGATCTCGAATACGATCAGCGCCTATTGAATAGTTTGGCTCATTTTTGACGAGTTCGCCAAATGGTAGATTGGGATCGGGAACTGCAGAGATCAACAACTAGTGTAAGGGTGTTGTGGATTGGTCAAGATCGACTGAGTTGATCCCCATTCGACGATCTGCCCTTTGTGATGACGTAGTACATCGGCAAATTGTTCTTCGATGGTTAATACAGGGTATTCCAGAGTTCATTGCACTCTGGAATACCATCGCAATCTCACTTCAACGCAATGTATTCAAGCGGCTATCCGACAAGCTCAATAGGTCTTGCCCTTTAAACAGTATCTTTCCCCCTGACATGAAAGCCGGCGGCTTATGCAGGCGGTTAATGGCAAATGCGATTGTGCTTTTGCCACAACCTGATTCTCCGGCTAAGCCGAAAATTTCGCCTTGGCCGGTGCTAAAGCTAACGGATTTGACCGCATTGAAATCATCGTCATCGGTGATGTAGTCGACACATAGATTTTTTACTTTAAGAAGAGGTGTATCTGAATTTTCCATAGACATGATTGATACTTAGTAATGATATTGATAACCATTATCATTAGCATTAGCATGTGTTGGATTTAGTGGAAGCGATGAGCACGAAAAGGATGAAGTGCCTCGAAATTTATCTTGGGTTATTTCACGAATTTCCAGCAGAAGAGAAGCATTGAAAGAGGGGAAAATGAGAGTTGGATCAAACCACATTTCTTATGGGGAATCTTTTAAATGTAATTGCAGAAAATGGCTTTGGCAAAGTTTAAATGAGGCATTTATTAATTAGCTTTGTGAAGCGTCGGAATCATCACATTTCAGTACAGAACTTCTTAACAACCGAAATAGCATTTGCTACAGATTACCTGTCCATTACATGGTGCTTTTCGGAGGAAAACATGTCCATTAATTCTATCAACCATGATGAAATGACAAATATTGCAAATAAGTGGGATGCTGAAGAAGAAGTATCTTTCAAACCAGAGAAGAAAATGAAATCTGCTGAAGCTCGTCGCCGTATCGAGGCTCTAAGAGAAATTAGAGAAAGCGGTTTGAGTCTGGAAGAGGCGAGGGAGTTAGGTCTGATTCACTAATCATTCCCATTGCATTTAAGAGGGTGGTGCAATGCCACCCTTTGATTTATAAGTGTTTTTATGATTCTTCTATGTCCAACCCCTAATATGGATGATTTTATTCCTGCCTTTGAAACCTGCCTCGTCTTTTTAATATGCCTTCTTTCTAACTAAATATACGCTCAAGACATACTCTTGAACTAAGTGGTTTGACAGCAATATTCAACGCCACTAATTTTAAAGTTAACGCAAAAATATGCGATGTCGTTGGTAAGGTAAGGAGAAAGCTATGTCTAATTCTGTGGCTCACGCGAAAGAGGTGCTGTTTTATGAACCTGAAGATCCAAACGGATACCTTTCAAACTTTGCAGCTTGTCCTATCGAGGTTGGTGACCAAATTTGGGCTACCAGCGAACATTATTACCAAGCGATGAAGTTCTCCTCTCAAGCGTTACGCAATATCATTCTCGAAGCCAGAACGCCCGCAGAAGCCTTTTCCTTAAGTCGTGATTATGAAGACCAAGTACGTGAGGATTGGTACGATATTCGTGTTGAAGTGATGGAGTTCATCGTGGCCGAGAAGTTCAGACAGAATCCGCAGTTTGCTTTGTTTCTTACTAATACGGGTGATTCAGTGATTAAAGAACATTCTCACAAAGATAGTTTTTGGGGGGATGGGGGCGATGGAACTGGCGAGAACCGTTTGGGCGAGATATTGATGGCGGTGCGACAACAACTGCGTACTCAGCCATCACATTTGACCGATTACTGTATCTGACCGCTTAGCATTAACCTATTCGTCTATTGGATTTTAACTAAACGACTTGTCGTCACCAAAACTGAATTTTAAAGGCCGCTCAGCGAACAGGGCGGCCTTTTTCTTGGGAAGTTGACTCATTGTGAGTAAAAGTACAAAAACGCGTTACCGCGTCATACTGGCGCTGCAAAAATAAATAAGTGCCACAGGGCTAGTGAGGTCCTATAACTTGATATAAAACTAATATAACCAACTGAAGCTATAGATAGCTTTGTACGATGTCTTCGAGCTGGCCATCGTCTTTCATTTGATCGAGACGCTGGTTAATGAACGTTTGCAGTTTAGGATCCATCTCAGGGTCAAATGCCAAATGGATAGGGTAGTTATTGATCACAGAACCAAATTCTTGCATCTGATAATCATCGATACTTAACTTTTGCTGATTTAGGTTGTATTTAATTCTCGATTCCATTTCAACAAACACGGTATCGCCTGGCGCACGATTTAGTACACGAAACGCTGCTGTGTAATCTTTTACTCGAATTTCGTTGAGCTTACCTTGCTGGATATAAGGTTCTAGGTTCGGATACTCGAAACCTACAAGCAACACAACGGCTTTTCCGTTTAGATCGTCAATAGTATTAAACTCAAATGGCTCCTTGCCGCTGCTGAGTAATACATGTTTTACATTGTAAATTGGCTCTTCAGACAGATTAACCGACTGGATGTTTCCCCAACTAGGGCTGCCGTAGGTTACCCAGTTTGGGTTTTCTCTAGCATCGAGCTTGTCGATCATTCGATTGAAAGGGTAAGTGTGGTAGTTGATCTCGTATTGGCTGTCGTCGAATACCGCTTCAACAATATCTGAAACCATTCCTCTGTGAGATGACCCGTCAGATTCGATTTGAAAAGGTTGCGCTTGGCTCGCAATAATGTAGTAGTGAAGAGGTTCGCTTGCAAAAGCATAACTGCTTGAAAACAAACTGACTATGGATGCAACGATAAGATGTTTTTTCATAACCTTCCCTAGTTATTTGATGAATGACTACTATTATACTAGTTGAGTAATTGTAGTTTGCTAGGATAACAATAATGGTAAATTTTGTATGGTGAAAAAAGGAAAACGCTATATTGGACTCTCTCGACAATTGATCGGGTCAATCATTGCAATCAGCACCCTATTTACAGTCATAGTGACAGGTCTGGGTTTGTATGTGGAGTACCAAAATCGAGTTTCTTTTATCAGCTCTCAGATCGAACAGGTTAAAGCAGGATACCTTTCTGGCTTAACTGCTAGCTTGTGGGTGGAAGATCGCGACCAATTACTTGTACAAGCTGAAGGCATTTCCCGTCTCCCCTCTGTGAGCTACTTGTTGATTGAGAGCCCCGATGAAAAAATCGTAGAATTAGGGCAACAGACCTCTGGTCAGTCTTATTCCCAATCTTGGGAAATGGTGCACCAAATGGGCGGCATTGACTTCCCATTGGCGACGCTCACTGTGCAGTCTGATTTAAGCATGATCCTCAATGATTTCGAGGAGAGAGTTCTCTTATTGCTTGCCTTCGAAGCGGTTAAAATTTTCTTGCTGTCTGTGGTGTGTTTAACCATTGTTTATCGCCTGGTCGTGAAACGACTAATGACTATGTCTTCTCAGATCAATGAACAGCAGGTTGAAGACAATAAGCCACGTTTTCTTACCCCTACAGAATCTGCCTATCAAGATGAGATCTCGACACTAGAGTCTAGCTACAACCAATCTATTGAACGAATTCGTCAGCAATATCAAGAATTGGAAAAAGCTAAAAACACCGCTGAAATCGCTAACCGCAACAAGAGTGAATTCCTTGCCAACATGAGTCACGAGATCCGCACCCCAATGAATGGGATTATTGGGTTGTCATCATTGCTCTCTGAAATGGACATGTCGAAAGAGCAAAAAGAGTATGTCGATATGCTCAACACCTCTTCGCTTACTCTCCTTGATCTAATCAACGACATTCTCGATTATTCGAAAATTGAAGCGGGTCGATTAGAACTGCAACAAGAACCGATGAAAATGATGGGTATCGCTGCTGATGTTGAATCGACCTTCAGAGTCAAAGCAGAGCAAAAAGGACTGAGGTTCCAGTTGGCGATAGATCCCAAGATTCCAACCATGGTCATTGGTGACGGTACTCAATTAAGACAAGTGCTCAATAATTTAGTGGGTAACGCGATCAAATTCACCGAACATGGCTATGTCACGCTATCCATCCATTTAGAGCAAGTGATAGAACCTGAGCAAAAACTAAGGATGAGATTTGAGGTTACTGATAGTGGCATCGGTATTGCGGAAGACAAACAAAAATCAGTCTTCGATAAATTCCAACAAGCCGACGGCAGTACTACCCGTATTTACGGAGGCACAGGGCTAGGTCTAACGATATGCGATAAGATTGTGACCTTGATGGGCAGTAAACTTGAGCTGACCAGTGTCGAAGGCAAGGGGAGTACATTTTACTTTACGGCTGACTTTGATCCGTGCCTGGATGTTGATGAAAGTAATATTGATTTCAATAAGGTCTCGGTGTTATTGGTGGATGACAGCCAACTGAACATGCGTATCACGTCGACACAACTGCAGTCGTTCGGCGTTACCTCAGAGTGTTGTGAGACAGCAGGTCAAGCAATAGAGCTGGTTTCAGAGTCTGTGGTGAAGTCATTGCCTTATGATCTGGTGCTGATTGATAAAGTGATGCCAAACGTTGATGGTTTTCAGCTTGCCAGAAGCTTGATCGAGCGCTTCGGTAAAGCGTGCCCTAAATTGGTCATGATATCGGCTGACCCACGAAAACAAGATGAAGTGCGTGCCAAACAAGTGGGCTTTGTTGCCTACATTGCTCGCCCTTATCAAGATAACCAGCTTAAATGGACGCTGAGTGAAGTCCTCGCAAGAGCGGCCGATACTGAAATATTTACTTACTCAAACAGAGGTGAGGTTGCGTTCAAGGACAATGAGCCTGTTCCATCGACTAAACCTGAAGTTGTTGTTAAAGAAGATCTACAGCCAGAAGCGGCCAAAGCCTTGTTTAGCGGTAAAGTATTGGTCGTTGAAGATTCTAGAGTGAATCAACAAGTGGCCAAGATGATGCTCAAAAAGCTAGGGTTCGAGGTTGATATTGCAGAGAACGGTGAAATTGGGGTAGAGAAATTTAAGGCTAATGAGTATGAGATGATCTTTATGGATTGCCAGATGCCAGTTCTCGATGGCTTCGAAGCGACTAAGCAGATCCGAGTACTCGAAGAAGATTCTTCAAAGCATATTCCAATCGTTGCGCTGACGGCCAACGTTGTGCAGAGAGACAAGCATTTATGTTTTGATGTCGGTATGGATGAGTTTTTACCCAAGCCGGTAAATCAAGGCAAACTGAGAGAAATTGTCGAAGGGTTCTTATCTAAAGATAGTGAATCGACGAGTAAAAATGAGCAGAAGATTGTTTAGGTTAAATGCCTTTGAAGACTGAGTATTGGGTTAAAAGGTAATAAAAAAGGTGGTCGAATAGACCACCTTTTTTGATTCAGAGTGTTTGAAACTAGTCTCTGTCGATGGCGAACGGCGACCATGCTTGGCGAGTCGGCATCACTTCAACGCGGTTGATGTTGATGTGATCAGGCAGCGTTGCTATATAGAACATCTGCTCTGCGATGTCTTCTGCCGAAAGTGGTGTGGTGCCTTGGTAAAGGTTGTCTGATGCCATTTGGTTACCCTTAGTTCTCACTAGAGTAAATTCTGTTTCTGCGATGCCAGGGGATAGGTCAGTCACGCGCACGCCAGTACCTTGAAGGTCACAGCGTAGGTTGTAACTAAACTGTTTTACAAATGCTTTACTTGCGCCATACACATGGCTTCCTGGATACGGCCATTGCCCAGCAATTGAGCCTACGTTGATGATTGAGCTACCCGCACCGCTTTCAATTAACTTCGGAAGTAGAGCATGCGTGACATTGACTAATCCAGTGACATTCGTGTCGATCATAGTGTGCCAATCTTTTAAATCCACATCAGGTGCGCCTTCCGGTGCCAAGGCTAAGCCTGCATTGTTAACCAGCGCTGTAATCGATGAAAACTCAGCGGGTAGCGAATCAACTGCTTTTTTTACGGCGTCTGCGTCTCGAACGTCGAGTTGAATCACATGTACAGGCACCGTCAATTCTTCCTTTAAGTCGAGCAACCTTTCAATACGACGACCCGACAATACGAGCGACCAATTGTCTTCTGCAAAGCGTTTTGCCGCTGCTTTACCAAATCCGGATGTCGCCCCTGTAATGAACGCTATCTTATCCATAAGTAAATCCTTCTAATTTGAAATTAACATAAGTAGTGCCATGCCGATAAGGATCGGCGCGGTCGTTGTTTTTGCAGGCAAGTTAGGTACTGAGATATACAGTTTCTGCCCTAATAAATTGCCAATCACAGCCGTCGGAAGTAACCATAAGCCTGTGGTAAACGTGTTTTGGTTGAATGCACCGATCCAAATAAATCCGCTTAATGAAACAGCAGAACTCAACAAGAAAAATACAATGGCGGTTGCTCTCTGCTCTTTGGCTTCAATAGTGATATTCATTAAATACGTCACTAACGGAGGCCCGCCAGAAGAGGCCGCGGTCATACTGAAACCGGATATAGCTCCTGCCCAAAATGCGTGCCGATGGTGTAACCATGTCAGGCGAAAATCCAAAATAATCAGTGCACCAGCCACTAAAGACATCATCGCGATAAAGGTCTTCAAGCCTGATTCCGATATCGCGCTAATGAAATACAGCGAGAAAGGCACCGCAACCAACATGCCTATACACAGCGGCGCAATAAGCCGGATATTGATGGTGGTTTTACTTCGCTTGAGTAGAGGAAAGGTACTTAAAAAATCCAACAGGATAGCGATGGTTACCGCTTGTAATGGTGGAACTATAAAGCTGAGAGATAGTGCTGCAATGATCGCAAACCCAAACCCTGAATAGCCTCGAACCACACCTGCAAACAGAATCAATATCATCGCCAATCCTATTTCCACTCTTGCTCACCTCTTTGCTTTTGATATTTTGCTGCTGTGTTAATTAGCGTCCGATGAGACTTGTCTCGTCTGCCTTTCAATCTATTCACACCTAAGAATTTTGAATAGAGCCAGATCGACGATTGGATTGGGTCAGGCTGTTGGTTGGATTGGGGACGAGGTTTGAGCTGATTCACTGGCCCAAGATTTTGTTGAAACTGACACTATGAGTTGGGCCCTGTTTGGGACGAAGATTATTCCATCCGATAGCGCAGCCTTTTCAATCTCGTATTTCGCACTTTGATAGACGAGAAAGACTGAAGGAGAGGGTTGTGAATCTAGTTTTGTTTATGGAGACGATGAAATGGAAGTATCAACAGAACAGCTTGTAAACCAAGATATTATCGACCTCGACAAGAGCGTATTTCATTCTTGGTCGATTCAAGAAGCGGCAGAACCTATCGCTATCGCTGGTGGGCAAGGATGCAAAATGTGGGACTACGAAGGTAAGGAGTACCTTGATTTTAGTAGCCAACTGGTTAACACCAACATTGGTCATCAGCATCCACAAGTGATTAAAGCCATTAAAGATCAGGCTGATTCATTGGTGACCGTTGCCCCTGCGACAGCAAACCTCACTCGTGGTTTGGCCGCTAAACGTATTTTGTCTAAAGCACCAAGCAAGTTTAAGAAGGTGTTCTTTACCAACGCAGGCGCAGATGCCAACGAAAATGCAATTCGTATGGCAAGACAGTTCACAGGACGCGATAAAGTGCTTTCTGCTTATCGCTCTTACCACGGAAATACCGGTACAGCGATTGCGGCGACGGGCGATTTTCGCCGTATTCCAAATGAGTATAGCCGTGGGCACGTTCACTTCTTCAATCCATTTCTCTATCGAAGCGAATTCAACGCGGCGACTGAGGCAGAAGAGAGTGAGCGTGCCCTACAGCATTTAGAGCGAGTGATTGAATGCGAAGGACCCACAGCGATTGCGGCGATTATTCTAGAGACGATTCCGGGAACGGCGGGCTTCCTAATTCCACCGAAAGGCTACCTTATTGGCGTGCGTGAGCTTGCAACTAAATACGGTATTCAATTGATCTTTGATGAAGTCATGGTCGGTTTTGGTCGAACGGGTAAGTGGTTTGCGTTTGAGCACTTTAATGTCGTGCCGGATCTTATTACTTTCGCTAAAGGGGTTAACTCTGGTTATGTTCCGGCTGGTGGTGTGGTGGTCAGCGAACCGATCGTTGAGTACTTTAAGTCGAACTTCTTTATGGGTGGCTTAACGTATTCTGGTCACCCTCTAGCGATGGCTTCGATCGTTGCAACGCTCGATGTGATGGAGCAAGAGGGCATTGTTACGCATGCTGATAATGTCGGGAATAGCGTTCTTGGGCCGCTTCTGCTTAGTCTTCAAGAGCTGCATCCTATGATTGGTGATGTGCGCGGTAAAGGGATGTTCTGGGCGGTTGAATTGGTCGAAGATCGAGAAAGTAAAACGCCATTGAGCAATGAGAAAATGGGTCAATTGAAAGCGGAGCTAACGAAACGAGGCCTGCTAACCTTTATTGTTAATAATCGTATTCATGTAGCCCCTCCTTTGGTTATTCAACCAAGCGAGATAAAGAAAGGCGTTAAGATCATTGACGACGTTTTGTGTGAGCTTGCATCTTAATTTTTCAATCGGATAACCAGTAACGAAACCAAGGCACTTTGATAAGGACTCCCCATTCTTGTTTAAGTGTCTGGCTTTTAGATTGTTATGTCGATCCTAAAAAGAGCATCAATTGATGCTCTTTTTTTACGTCATTCTCTTTTTAATTCATGCTCATGGAGAGTGTCGGTAAACAGCCCTAAGTGATGCTAAATCTTCATTACTTCAGACAACTCTTTGATGCCGGGAGCGATCAGATCTTTATCGATGGCGTGAAATCCTAATCGAAAATAAGAGTTGGGATCATATTCTGACAATGATTCATAACCCGATTCCGTTTCGGTATTAGTCATAAAGTGTGAATACCCGGTTTCAATCAGTATCCCTTTCTGTGCGGCTCGTGAAGCCAGTCGCTGGCTGTTAATGTGGCTCGGTGTTTGTAGCCATAATGAGTTGGCTTGCTCGCTTTGTGCGAGTCGTTTGCAATCAGGTAAATACTTTAAGACGGCATCATTGAGCAGTTTCCAACGCTGACGCGTGTTCTCTCTGAAGCGTCTTACAAAACTGTCGTAATAGCCTTGTTCAATAAAATGCGCGACTTCCATTTGAATACGGCTTGGTGCGTGTCGATACATTAACCGGCGCAAGATTCTTAAGTCATAAATCAGCTCTTCGGGTGCCACGATGTAGCCTAATCTCAAGCCGGGTGCCAATAGTTTGGAAAAGCTGCTGACGTAAATGACTCGGCCATCTTTATCATTGGCTTTAAGTGCCGGTTTGGGATTCCACTCAACGTTGCACTCGGCATCGTAGTCATCTTCGATAATGATGGCATCATTGGCCTTTGCCATCTCAAGCAACTGAGTTCGACGTTCGTCACTCATGGTAACCCCAGTTGGCGCTTGATGGCTCGGAGTGACGTAGAAGTGGTCACACAGCGATGAGTGCTCATTGAGCTTTAACCCTTGCTCATCTACTTGATGAGGGTGTAACTGCGCACCTGAGAGATTAAAAATATGGTTTGCTTCTTTATAGCCGGGGTTTTCGACGCCGACTCGGCTTTGAGCATTCATCAGTAAAGTCGAAAGCAGATAGAGCGCATTCTGCGAGCCCATTGTAATTAGGATTTCATCACTTTGAGCGTGGATGCCTCGTTGTGGTAGCACCCGTGTGCGTATTTGTTCCACCAGCATATCGACGTCTTTATCAACTTTGTCACACAGCCAGCGGTGGTCATGAGGATCTGAGGTCACTTTTCTTGTCGCTTCTCGCCATTGAGCCAATGGAAAGTCATTGATTGAAGGCTGGCCAAAAATAAATGGGTATTGATAGCAACTCCAGTGCGACGGTTTGACTATTCGTGGGTATTGACTTAATTGCAGCTTCACTCGTTTGCTCCAATCCGGTGCATTGTTGCTGTCTGTTGATTCAAAATGATCCAAGCTAGAGTCAATTTCATCGCTCGGATTTTGATACTTTTCTGATAAATAATAACCACTGCGAGGTTTACTTATCAGGTAGCCATCGTCGAGCAAACTGTCGTACACCAAGGACACAGTATTGCGTGAAACACCTAATTGGCTAGAGAGCTTACGACAAGATGGGAGCGCTTGTTCAGCCGGAAAAATACCATTCAATATCGCCGTCACCAAATAGCTACGTACTTGTTCTTGCAGGCTTCTTTTGGAATCAAACTCGATGAAACAATTGTGATTTATCGCCATGAGATACAGTCCTTATTCTCAGTGAACCTCAGTCCAATTTGTATAAAAGAGCAAGAAATGAGCCAGAGTTCATATCAATTCTCAACGGTGATTTTTTACTCTGTCTCGAACCCGAAAGTTGATCTGTCTTTTATATGAAAATGGCTCTGTCCCAACCTGAAAATTAAATTGGCTCTACGTCTTAGATGCATTCCGTTCATAAAGTAAAGGCAGGCAAATAATCTCGATAAGGAAAGCACATGAGACAGGGAATGACGATGAAGGCATGGGTTTCAACGGCGGCAGCAACCGTTGTGCTGGGTTGTTTTGGTGTTGCACAAGCATCAGAACTTTCAGCCATTGAAAAGCAAGGCTTTATGAAAGTGGCGACAGAAGATAACTACTCACCATTCAACTACATTGACCGAGGCAAGCCTGCGGGGATCAATAAAGATTTGCTTGATGAGCTGCGTGAATATTCAAAGTTCGATATTGAACAAGAGATCTTACCTTGGACAGGGTTGCTCGCCTCAGTATCTGCGGGTCAATACGATGTGGCGCTAACGGGCGCTATCGTGACAGACGCTCGATTGAAGGTGTTTGATTTTACGCCGCCTATTGCCTCAGCACAGCATTATTTCTTAACCAGAGCGGATGCTGACGACATCAATACGGTGTCGGATCTAGACGGAAAAACGGTGGGATTACAAGCGGGTAGTGCTTTGTTAGAGCGACTGCCAGAGCTCGAAGAAATGCTCGAAGCACAAGGTAAATCTTTAGGTAAGGTCGTTCAGTACCAATCGTACCCAGAAGCGTATTCAGATTTAGCTATTGGTCGAATCGACTACGTCATCAACAGTGTGGTCTCGGTTAACGAGGTAGTGAAATCTAAGTCTAACGTCTTTAAAAAAGGTGAGGCGGTATCTGGCCCTGGTTTCGTAAGCTGGCCTGTTCCAAAAGAGAGCCCTGAGCTATTGGCTTACCTCACTGAGTTTTTCATTCACCTAGAGCAAACAGGAAAAATGGCAGAGTTGCAGAAGAAGTGGTTCGGTGAATCGTTCGAGCATCTTCCTTCGGAAGCCATCACTTCAGTAGAGCAGTATCACAAGCTAACAGCGGTCCAGTAGATCAGTAAGCACGCGCTGGCACAAACAGTTAACCGCTGTTTGTGCCGATGACAAAAGGGCTAGAGCGATTTTACCCATTTGTCATTCGCGCAAAAGCCTATTGCAAGAAGTCGCTTTTTAAAGAGGTCGTTTATGGATTATTACGCTTGGGAACAGTTGCTACAGGGCGCGTGGGCTACAGCATGGATATCGGCAGTCTCGATTGTATTGGGTGTGGTTATTGGGCTAGCGATTGCCTTAATTCGAATGATGAAAATCCCATTTGTCGATCAAATGCTGGGCATCTATGTCAGTTGGGCAAGAGCAACACCTCTGGTGACTCTGGCTCTGTTTATCTTTCTTTCGTTTCCCTCATTTGGCATCAATTTAGACAAACACGTTTCTGCCATTTTAGCGCTTACACTCAACACCTCGGCATTTAATGCGGAAATTTGGCGCAATGCCTTTCTCAACTTTTCAAAAGGGCAAATGGAAGCAGCCGAGGCTATTGGTATGAGGCGGCTGACTTATTTTCGCCGAATCATGTTCCCACAAATGGTGATCATGAGCCTACCTGCACTGGTCAATGAGATGTCGTTCTTAATCAAAGGCAGCCCTGCCATCGCGGTGATTGGTATTGTTGATTTAACCCGTGTCACCAACCGAATTGCAGCGGTTACCTATGAGCCACTCGGGCCAATTCTGTGTGCGGGTGCCATATACATGTTGATTATTGGCGTGTTGGTGAAATTGCAAGCTGTGGCTGAAAACCGAGCTACTTATCTACAGCAATAAGTGCATACATCTGTAAACAGCAGCAGTAGTCGCAGTTTAGCCGTTATGATTACTTGGTCAGAAACACGATTTATCTGCGTATTGAAGTGCTATCTCGTGGGTAAATATAAGGAGTAAATATGGAAGAATGGAATATTATCTGGCAACAAAAAGAGCTGTTTGCTTCTGGTTTTGTGACCACGTTTTATCTTTTTGTCTCGTCTTCAATCTTGAGTTTCGTCATAGGTATTGGTTTGTTGTACTGTCTCGAAAGCTCGAGACTCGGTGTTAAGTACACCATCAACAGTTTGATCGGCATTATGCGTACCTTACCGTTTCTGATCTTAGCCTACCTGCTCTATTACGGTTTGCCTCAGGTTGGTATTCGATTGGACGCAGTGACAGCGGGAATCATAGCGCTCAGTCTCTATCATGGTACGTATTTCTGTGAGATTTTCCGCGGTGTGCGTAAAGGGTTAGAGCCTGGTTACATCGAAGCAGCGCACGCTTATGGCTTTTCTAAGCTGAAAACCTTCACCCGAGTCATCACGCCCAACGTGTTATTTAAGTCGGTTCCTCTGATCACTAACCAACTCATTATCTGCTTAAAAGACACCGCATTTCTCAGCATTATTACGGTCGCTGAAATTACTGCGGCGGCTAACAGTATTCAATCCACATATTTTATCCCATTGAATGCGTTCATCATTGCTATCGCGCTCTACTGGGCTGTGAGTATTGCACTTGAAACCATCACCAAACGAATCCAAACCAAAGTTGAACTTAGAGGGCTTAGCCATGCTTAAACAATCAGAGATTATTGAAACAGAAGCACCGATTAACCCCTCTTTGGGAGTAAGTTTGGAAGTGATTGAGTGTGAGCCACTATTGGAAGAACGAGAGACGATCATCAGCGTTGAAAACTTGTCGAAGCAGTTTGATGGAATCGAAGTACTGCGAGACATCAACCTGACTATAAAAAAAGGCGATGTGGTGAGTATTCTCGGCTCGTCAGGTTCGGGTAAGTCAACACTATTGCGCTGCATGAATTGGCTAGAGCAGCCAGAGCGCGGCACGATTTTTATGGGTGATGAACGCATTGGGATCAACTCTGAAACGGGTAAACCACTCAAATACAAAGAGTTAGCGAAACTCAGAGAGCGCCTTGGCATGGTATTTCAAAGCTTCAACTTATGGCCGCATCTCACCGTGTTGCAAAACGTGATGGAAGCGCTGGTTCATGTTAAGAAGATAGCGAAATCTGACGCAGAGGAGATGGCTTGTAAGCAACTTGATAAGGTTGGCATGTCTCACAAGCTAGAGAGTTATCCAAGTATGTTATCGGGTGGACAAAAGCAACGTGTCGCTATTGCTAGGGCGCTCGCGATGGAGCCGGATGTGTTGCTGTTTGATGAGCCAACCTCCGCGCTCGACCCTGAATTGGTAGAAGAGGTGTTACTGGTAATGAAGAAGTTATCACAAGAGGGTTACACCATGGTAGTGGTGACTCATGAGATGGAATTCGCGCGTCAGGTGTCGGATCAAGTGGTATTCCTTGAGAAGGGGATATTGATTGAGAAATCCAACCCAGAGAAGTTCTTCACTAACCCAGATTCACCAAGGGTTAGACAGTTCCTCAAGCTTGATTCATGAACTAAATGATTCACATCACCTTAATGTTTGACCGCTAAATCCTAAACTCCGACTGAATCAGTCGGAGTTTTTGTATATGTGGGGTTCTTCTCTCAAGCAGGCACAGCATTACCCAATGCTATCAATATGGAGCACCACAGAATCGGGTCGCCAATATTCCAGCTCGCAGTCCATTAACTCGCCATCTTGTTTGTAGTTCACTCGGCAGATCTTAAGAACAGGCTGGCCCTCAGCCAAATTCAATGCCTTGGCGACATGGGCAGGGGCAGAGGTAGGGACCACGTCAAAGCGAGAGCGTTGGGTCTCGTAGCCGTATTTTTCTCGGTAGATACCTGTCAGCGACATAGTGAGGTTTTCTGACAACACCTTTTCAAACAGTGCCGCTTTCAAGACGTTTTCAACGAACAGCACCGCTCGGCCATCAATAAAGCGTAGTCGCTCAATCACGTGTATCGGGGTGATCTGTTCTATCTCTAATGCTTTGGCGTAATCGCCCGCGGCCATCTCTGTGCGGGTGCTGAGCAGTCTTGTTTCTGCGATGCGATCTTGTTCGCGAATCATCTGATGAAAG
This sequence comes from Vibrio sp. PSi01, assembly GCF_054960695.1. Classification (NCBI taxonomy): domain Bacteria; kingdom Pseudomonadati; phylum Pseudomonadota; class Gammaproteobacteria; order Vibrionales; family Vibrionaceae; genus Vibrio; species Vibrio sp. PSi01. The sequence continues at coordinate 160,932 of NZ_JBHNYN010000002.1, read as the reverse complement.
TGAGAACGTGACAGTGGGTTGTAGCGAATACGTTCGGGCGACACATACCAACCTCGGCGCTCTTCTCTGTATATCAGGCCTTCGGTTTCTAACGACACCAATGCATCTTTGAGCGTGATTCGTGTGGTGGAAAACAGCTCGCTGAGTTCTCTTTCAGATGGCAGTTTTTGCCCCTCGGTGAAGATGCCTGATCGAAGCTGTTCTCTAATGCTTGTCTTAATCCTGCCTAGCTGTGTCCCTGATTGCCCTGTACCCAATGTTCTCATTACTGATCTAGTCCATAAGTTCGTGTGCTCAATAAGGTAAACCACGGAGTTAACAGGAATGTGACAGTAAACAAAGGCTTACTGTCATATGAGTGAAATATAACTGCCACAGAAATGCATCTGAACTGTCAAATAAGTTGCGCGAAAGCGTCACACTCCGGCGATAGCATACAAAACGAACTTACTGACCTAGTCCAGAGGGATAGAGACAATGAAAACTTTGCTTAGCCGTTCAACTGTATCGCCAGCTAAACTGATTGGCGCAACGCTAATAACGGCAACACTTTCAATGCCAGCGATGGCGAAGGATGCTGATCTTGAGTCACTGATTGAAGCCGCTCAAAAAGAGGGTGCGGTTTACAGTGTGGGCATGCCAGACAGTTGGGCAAACTGGAAAGGCACATGGGCAGACCTGAAAGCAAACTACGGTTTGAAGCATCAGGATACGGACATGAGCTCGGCACAAGAGATCTCGAAATTTGAAGCAGAGAAAAGAAACGCAACCGCAGATATCGGTGATGTTGGTTTCGCATTTGCACGTGTCGCTGTGAAAAAAGACGTAACACAGCCATACAAACCAACCACTTGGAATGACATTCCAGATTGGGCAAAGGATAAAGATGGTCACTGGGCTCTGGCTTACACCGGTACTATTTCGTTCATTTCAAACAACAACCTTGTTGAAGATGCACCAAAATCTTGGAGTGACTTACTAGAAGGTGACTACAAAGTAACAGTGGGCGATGTTGGCGTAGCAGCGCAAGCAAACAACGCGATTCTAGCGGCTGCATTTGCTAACGGCGGTGACGAGTCAAACCTAAAACCAGCGATTAAATTCTTTGGTGAGCTAGCGAAGCAAGGTCGCCTATCTTACACAGATCCAAGCATCGCAAACCTTGAAAAAGGCGAAGTGGAAGTTGCGATCATGTGGGATTTCAACGCATTGAACTACCGTGACACGATCGACCGTGAGCGCTTTACGGTAAACATTCCACAAGATGGCTCAGTAATCTCTGGTTACACTACCATCATCAATAAATACGCGAAAAACCCGAACGCGGCGAAGTTGGCTCGTGAATACATCTTTAGTGACCAAGGCCAAATTAACCTAGCAGAAGGTTACGCACGTCCAATCCGTAGCAGCGTTACGCTACCTCAATCAGTACAAGACAAGCTGATCTCGAACGAGCAATACAGCAACGTGCACCCAGTATCTGACTTCTCAGCATGGGAAAAATCAGCACGTCGTTTGCCACGTCAATGGCAAGAAAGCGTATTGATTCACCAGCAATAACCCCGCTTAACACGCCACCTGTAATGGGTGGCTTATAGTAACAAGCAATAGAGAATAGACCATGAGCAATAAGGTTATCCTTGTTGTTTTAGATGGACTGAATTATCAGGTAGCCCGTGATTGCATGGGCTACCTGAACGGCCTTCTAGAACTTAGTGACTCGAAAAACAGTAATCACAGCGTTTCCCAAAATCAACAGGGCACTTCGCAAATCATGAGCACGCAAAAAAACAAACTGCGCGCCACTCTTTACCCTGTGCAATGTGAATTGCCGTCAATGTCACGCCCACTGTATGAGTGCATTTTAACGGGAGTCCGCCCTGTCGAGAGCGGCATCGTTAACAACCAAATCGTGCGTTTATCGAATCATGAGTCGATCTTTAGCTTGGCTAAATCGCAAGGTAAAGTGACGGCTGCAGCGGCCTATCATTGGGTGAGTGAGCTGTATAACCGAGCGCCATTTGATGCTGTGCGTGACCGCTTTACCAACGATGAGACCATGAACATTCAACATGGCTGTTTCTATCACTGGGATCACTACCCAGATGAAGCCTTGTTCTTGGATGCAGAGCACCTGCGCGTCACTCATCAACCTGATTTCTTACTGATTCACCCAATGAACATTGACGACATAGGACACAAGCACGGGCTGGATTCTCGCCAATACCGCAACAGTGCACGTGGCGCGGATATCTACCTGTCGAATTACCTTGAGAAATGGGTAGATGATGGTTATCAAGTGATCATCACCAGTGACCACGGCATGAACAATGACTTGTCTCACGGTGGCATTCTGCCCGAAGAGCGTGAAGTGCCATTCTTTGTGATTGGCGATAAGTTCACACACCAAGAATGTTCAGTGAAACAGACCGACATCTGCGGCAGCGTGTGTCAGCTACTCAACCTTGAACACGATAAGTCTTACACTCAGGAATTGTTGGCCCTATGAGCAGTTCTGTAATCACGCAGAGCGATGGCTCTGCGCTTCAACCCAAAACCAAATCTTGGTTCAAACGCTTCAAGCCCGCTTTGTGGCTTGCGCCTTTCGCCCTATTTTTCTATCTGTTCCAACTGGCACCTATGGTTTGGGTGCTGATCAACAGCTTTTTCTATGACGACGAACTCTCTCTCGAAAATTACGCTGAAGTGTTCGACTCTGCCTTTATGATGCAGGCTTTTGGCAACAGTTTATGGTTGTCGATTTGGTCGAGCATTGTTGGCTTGGCGATTGCGACTCTGCTCGTTTCTTCACTGCGCCGCGTTGATTCTAAAATCCGCGATGCGGTGATTGCCTTTACCAACATGAGCAGTAACTTCTCAGGCGTGCCTCTGTCGTTCGCCTTCATCATCATCCTTGGCACCAACGGTGCTATCACCTTGCTGCTTAAGCAGTACGGGCTATTGGGTGATTTCGACCTGTATGGCAAGTGGGGCTTGCTGGCGATTTATATCTACTTCCAGATCCCATTGGCGGTGTTGTTACTCTATCCAGCGTTTGATGCTCTGAGTGACGACTGGCAAGCTGCCTCAGCACTGCTTGGTGCGAAAACTTGGCAATACTGGACTAAAATTGCGCTGCCTGTGCTATCTCCTGCCTTGTTTGGCACCTTTATCATCTTGATTGCCAATGCGATTGGTGCGTATGCGAGCGTGTATGCGTTGACCTCGGGCAACTACAACGTGATTACGATTCGAATCGCGAGCTTAGTATCGGGCGACTTGTTCCTAGAACCCAACCTAGCTGCCGCAATTTCCGTAATTCTGATGGCGATGCTGGCCTTCATCACCGTGATTAACCAATGGCTGATCAGCAAAAGCTACGTAGGGAAGAGAAAGTAATGAACACCGTAAATACTCGCTTTCATAAAACGGTTGTCTATTCGATTGTCGGCATCATGATGATCCCGATCTTAGCGACCTTTATCTACTCGATCTCTTCTCGATGGGGCGCAACGATCCTGCCGGATGGCTTCACGTTAGATTGGTATATCAACCTGCTGACGGATCCTCGCTTCTTGCAAGCCTTTGGTCGTTCACTGTTTATCTGCGTGGCGGCACTGTCATTGAGTGTGGTGTTGGTTCTGCCTGCTATTTTCGTGGTGTTTTACTATTTCCCGAAACTCGACAAGGTGATGAATATCCTGATCTTATTGCCGTTCGCTGTGCCACCTGTGGTGTCATCGGTGGGTTTACTTCAATTGTATGCAGACAGTGAAATCTCACTGATAGGCACACCGTGGATTCTGATTGGTACTTACTTCACCATCGCGCTGCCATTCATGTACCGTGCGATTGCCAACAGCTTTGAAGCGATTAACTTACACGACTTGATGGACGCTGCTCACCTGCTCGGCGCAAGCACTACCAAGGCGTTTTTATTGATTATTCTGCCAAATCTTAAGAAAGGCTTAATGGCGTCGTTGTTCTTGTCGTTCTCGTTCCTATTGGGTGAGTTCGTGTTTGCCAATATCTTGGTCGGTACACGCTACGAGACACTGCAAATTTACCTATACAACATGCGTCAAACCAGTGGTCACTTCACGTCAGCCCTTGTGATGACGTACTTCCTGTTTATTTTCTTACTGACTTGGTTGGCAAGTCGTTTCAGCCTGGGAACAAAATAATGAGCTATGTAAATGCGAAAAACCTCACCAAGAGCTTTGGTGACAACACAGTGTTTGAAGACATTGAATTTTCTATCGAGAAGGGCGAATTTATTACTCTGCTTGGCCCGAGTGGCTGCGGTAAATCAACGCTGCTGCGCAGCTTGGCAGGCCTGAATCCTGTTGATGGTGGCGAGATCTGGGTCAACGGTGAAGAGATTACTCACCAAGTGCCACAACAGCGTGGTATTGGCATGGTGTTTCAATCTTATGCGTTGTTCCCGAACATGACGGTTGAGGGCAACATTGCGTTTGGCCTCAAGATGAAAAAGCTTGCTGCTGACGAGATTAAGCGCGAAGTCGCCAAAGTGATTGGGCTGGTGGACTTAATGGGCAAAGAGAAATTCTACCTGCATCAGCTATCAGGCGGTCAACGTCAGCGTGTCGCTTTGGCAAGAGCCTTGGTAGTTAAACCACGTATCTTGTTGTTGGATGAGCCGCTTTCAGCGCTGGATGCGAAGATCCGTAAACACCTGCGCCAGCAGATCCGAGATATTCAAAAAGAGATGAGCCTGACCACGATCTTCGTTACTCACGATCAAGAAGAAGCGATGATCATGTCTGACCGTATCTTCTTGATGAATAAAGGTGAGATCGTGCAAGCCGGCACACCTGAAGAGATCTACACTCAACCAGCCAATGAGTTCGTAGCGGGTTTCATGGGGCACTACAACTTGGTACAAGCGAACAAAGCCAAGCAATTGTTCGATATTGAAACCGAATGGAAGGTGGCGATTCGACCTGAATCTATCTACGTTAAAGAGCAGGGTCGACAATATGGCGAACATATCTCTGCGCCAAAAGCCGGTACCATTCGCAACCACCAGCTCTTGGGTAACGTGATTCGATATCAAGTGGACGTTGATGAGTGTGAATTAACGGTCGACCTACTTAACCGCTCCTCTGAACGACTGTTGGCAAACGGCAGCCAACTTGAACTCCTGTTTAACCTTAACGAAATTCAACCTGTGAGAGCCTAAGATGTTCAAACCTTTGTATGTATTTGATATGGATGAAACGCTGATCAATGCTGACGCAGCGATGCTTTGGAATGAGTTCTTGGTTGAAAAGGGTATTGCCACAGCGCCCAACTTTATTGAAGAAGATAAGCGCTTAATGGGTCTGTATTCGGAAGGCAAACTGAACATGGAAGATTACCTCACGTTTTCCATGCAACCTTTAGCCGATATGCCAACAGAGCAAGTCACAGCATTGGTCGAAGAGTGTGTTGAGCACTATATTTTGCCTAAACAGTTCAAGCAGTCGAAACCTTTGATTGAGCAGCTAGAGAATGATGACATCGACATGTTGATCATCTCGGCTAGCGTCACTTTCCTAGTAGAAGAGGTCGGTCGCAAGATTGGTATCGAGAACGCACTCGGTATCGATTTGGTCGAAAACCAAGGCCGTTTCACGTCTCAGATCTTTGGCGTACCAAGCTACCGTGAAGGCAAAGTAACGCGTTTGAAAGAGTGGTTAGACAATCAAGAAACCAACTACTCAGATATCCACTTTTATACCGATTCAATCAACGACTTACCTTTATGCGAACACGCGGATTTTGCTTACTTGGTGAATCCATGCCCTCGTTTGAAATCACTGGCTGATCAACCGAATTGGTCGATTCTCAACTGGGATTAACGCTGATCCCATCTTTGAATTATGTTCGCTTTAGAACGAAAAAGCCGCTGATGAAAGCGGCTTTTTCGTTCGTATTATTCTATTTCTAGTTTGTAACCTATCCCGTAAATGGATTTAATGTAGTCACATTTTTCATTTATCGAGACCATTTTTTTACGTAAGTTTTTAATATGGCTATCGATAGTGCGATCACTGACCACTCTTCTATCGTCGTAGATTTTATCAATCAATTGATCGCGACTATAAATGCGGCCAACATTTTGATAAAGAAGGTGCAAAAGCCGAAACTCAGCTGGCGTTAAACTTAGCTTAATACCACATAGGACGGCGGTCATACTCAATTCATCAATATCAATGGCGTTCGTTGCTGACGTGGCTTGGGGCTTGTTGGAACGGCGCAAAATATTTTTCACCCTCACGACTACTTCTCTCGGGCTGTACGGCTTACATATATAATCATCTGCACCCAATTCAAGCCCAACGAGTCGATCGATCTCTTCGACCTTGGCTGTCGCCATAACCACAGGGATGTCACTGAACGTTCTCAGCTCTCGATAAATATCCAACCCGTCTCGATTGGGTAGCATTAGGTCGAGAATAATGAGTTTAGGCGATGCTTGTTTTACCCAGTCAATGACAAGATTACCATCGATAATATGATGACTTTCAAGGCCAGAGTGCTCTAAGTACTCACACAGTACACTTGCTAATGCAGGCTCATCTTCGACGACTAAGATCACGATTTTATTTCCTTTGGTAACGCTATGATGATTCGTAGTCCACCCAATTCTGAGTGGTCGGCAGTAATGTGTCCTTGGTGCGCTTCAACGATATTTTTACAGATAGATAAGCCAAGCCCAGAACCGCCACTTGAGCGACTGCGCGATTTATCAACGCGGTAAAGCCTCTCAAACAAACGCGGAAGTGATGCATCAGGTACACCTGGATCACTGTCTTCAACGTTGATAATAATACTATCACTAATGTCGGTAACATCTATCGATACATGCCCATTATCGCTAGTGTATCGTGCGCTATTTTCCAACAGATTCACAAACAGTTGTGTCAGTAATCTCTCATCACACGAGGTAAACAGTGGGGCTGAATGGTCATAGTGCTTTGTTAATGTGATTCTTTTCTGTTCTAAACGGATCGAGTTTTGAACGATTACAGAATCAATCAGTTTATGTATATCAACGTTGTTTTTAACATTGAGGTTAAATCCGATGTCATACAGGGAGAGTTGATGAAGATCCTCAACGAGTTGACCCAGTGTGATGATTTGTTGATGTAACGAGTCGATATATTTTGGCTCAGGAGATCGGATACCGTCTTGTAGCGCTTCTAGTTCACTTCTTAGCACGGTGATAGGCGTTCTAAGTTCATGTGAAATATCCGATAACCACTGTTCTCTAAGTGTTTTTTGTTTTCTTAGTGTTTCGACTACACCGTTGAATATTCCGATGAGATCGGACAATTCATCATTGCCGCTTTTTTCAATGTAGAAATCGAGATCGCCATTTTCGATAGATTTGGCACCTTTCGACAAAGCACGCAATGGTTTCAAAAATCGCCTAACAAGAAATAAAGCGATAAGGAATGAAAGCAACACGGTAATCGAAGCGATAGTGCTTACATGCGTCGTTTGTTGTTTGAAAAAGCTTTCTGCCAAAGGCCCTGATATTTCATCCATCTGGACGATGGAGATATACCCAATCACTTGATCATCCCGTGTTATTTCGACTAGTGCTTGATGCTGACCATCTTTAAGGTGATATAGGTTTTCAGGAGGTCCAATTATAGCTCGCCCGTTTTGATCTAAAATGTTGAGTCGTTGCCAAATAGGTTGAAGATCTGGCGCTTCCGGCTCTCTTAATGGTGGTGGCGATGGGTGTCTGTCACGAGCATGTGGTCGTGAGGGGCCACCAATGCTACTGGCGATTAAATGTGGTTCACGTTCTAGCCGCCTCCACTTTTCGGAAGGTGAGTAATATTGCTTTAAGTTATTGGCGAGTTCTTGAGCTAGGGCAATCTCATTATTATTTGTGAAATCTTGGAGCCCTCTTTGAAAACTGGAGTTAATAAAATAGGTCAGTACAAAGAGCATGGTCACGCATACCATTAGTATTGAAACAAACAGTTTAGTGAAAATTGATATGCGCACGTTCTCTCCAGAAGTTAAAGTGAATTAGGACAGTAAAATGAATTAAGACAAAAGTGAGTTAAACCAATATTAGTCACCAATCGTGTGGGAAATGTGGACATTGATTTCTTTATTCATCTTAGGCCATGTATAAGCATCTTTTTGTTAGAAACGAATAGCGAGCTGACAGGGTGCTATACCCCATCAGCTCGCATTGAATTATCACTATTTTTGGATAACCCTCTAACAATTATTGACGTCTTGGTGGTGGCGGCGGAACTTCCTCTTCCGATAGACCACCGCTTCCATCTGCGTCTAGTTTGTCAAAGTCATCGGCGAGTGGACCTCTGAGCTCTTCTAATTGTAACTCGCCATCACCGTTTGCATCCATTTCTTCAAAACTTGGCATTTCTCTTGGACCTTCACGGCTTTCAGCACACGCTTGAAGCGCGAATGTCGATGTCAGTAAAAGTAATGCTGTCGTGATTTTTTTCATAATTTAATTCCTATTCGTAACCAAATATAAGTGTGTTTCTTTGACGCAAATAGGTTAACGATCAAATTGGCAGAGAAAATGGATAAATCTAGGAGATGAAAGTTAGCGTTTAACTTTAATAGGGCATCAGTTCATCAGCCCATCAAGTCAGGTTGTTTAAACCTCCATTGTTTCTACATAGTTTCCACATTTTCTATTTTTATCCTAGTCCATTATTGAACTCATGAATTTAATGCCTTTAGCAATAAAGGCAGAAAGCTATCGTTGGTATTGAAATGGATTATTTTTTAGGAGCCGTAGAATGAAGGCAATGGTAAAAAAATCAGTCGTTGTCTCTTCTACGTTGTTGGTTGCTTCTTATAGTAACGCTGCTCTTTATAGGGTGGTTTTGGAGGAATCACCAGTAGAAACGGAATCGGTGTATGGGGTTGCAGTTGAACCAGAGCTTGGTACAACGGATTGCTTTAGTACCAGTTGTGGTGACACCGATTACGCATTCGCAGGGGAAGCTCAAAATGCAGAACCAGGTTTTTCCTTTAAAGAGGAGGTCCCTTTTGGTATCGATAACACGTTCTACTATTTGGATTATGACGATATCTATAGCTACTGCACAAGTGAACTTGGCTACGCGACTTGTGAAGCTTGGAGTTCTTTGTTGTGGTATGGCGATGAGGATGCAGGCATTGGAGGCTTGAGAAATGAGCGTGATGCATATTACGAGCTGAGCTATCAGACGAATTCCACGGCTTTCTATGACTCTTATTCGTTAAGTGATATCCCTGATGTTGGCAGTAATCCACCTGATGTGAGCAGTTATAGTTATTCCTTTGTTGATGGAACAGAGGAGAAGGTGATCACTAAAGTTGACGAGAATGGTTTTGTTCTTGGTAACACCAGCAGTGGTTATTACAGCTATAACAACCAATATATTCAGTTGTATAGGCAGCGTGGTTACTACGATACAGGCACTGAATTTACGGTTCTCCAACCTGAAGCCGATACCAGCATTACGATCAGCGATGCTGACGGCGAAGCGAATATAATCTCCCAAATGGGAAGAACGATGGCTTTTGATTCTTTCAGTTATGGAGGAGAAAGCTATGTGGTCGGAAGTGCGTCCGTTGCGACTTTTTATTACAGTGATGAGTATAAAGATTATGATTCTCCGTACACATCCGACAGTGATGCAGAGGATCTAGATAATTGTATCGATGAAGATATTGAGCCTGCTTTATATCCAGAGTGTCAGAACTTTGCTTTTGCTAATCGAGCTTTTGTCTGGAATATAACCGATGCGAATGGCCCCAATGATGATGGAAACCGTTTCTCAGTATCTGATTGGGAAACCAGTTCGACCTATTACTCTTACAACGATGATGAAGCTTCAGCACAGGCGAGTGTGAGGGCTGCAACGATTTCATCTAGAGGGACATATAGCTCTTATCCTGTTTTAGTTGGTTACAATACAGAGCTAGATGATTCTGATAACTTTCTTATGCAGGCTGCTGTGTTTAGGCCAAGCAGTACGTCAAATTTCAGCGTTTCGGAAAATGCTTGGACGACGACATTTATCGCTAATGCGACGGTAGAAGTGAGTGATTCATACATCCACAGTAATTCTGTCGCAACAGATATTAATGAAAACATGATGGTTATCGGTTATGCAAAACGAGATGGTGATTATCCGTCGGATCGTGTGTCTGACAATCGTATGTTTGTCGCTGATGCGAATGACACAACGCCAACAGCTACATTCTTCGCAAGTTTAGGTGAAGACATTTTCTTTGATAGTGCAGAAGGAAAAGCAAGTGAGATCAATAATTACAATGAAATTGTTGGCTATGTTGACGCAGAAACTCACTCTGAAGTAGACGGCCATGAAAGGAGGCATCGCGGCTTCATTTTCCCTTACAACGACATTGGTACCGATGCTGATAGACGTGCAAGATATAATGATCAAGCTTGGTGGTTAGACGACCTAACTAACGGTGGTGACTACAGTGATGCCAACAACCACTTTAGAATATTGGACGCAACCGACATTAATGATGCGGGTGTTATCTCAGGGACGGCAATACAATGTTTTGCGAGTGAAAGTAGCTCCTCTTCTATGGCTTATGATTCAACCGCGCACTTTGCATATTGTAATGATGGAGTAGGTGACGAGAGGGTGGTGGCTGTGAAACTTATCCCGATATCTGGAGCAACAAGTGAAGACATTGCTGAAAGAAGTGATGATAGCGCTGAAGATGTTGAACGTAGTGGTGCCGGTACCGGGTTATTGGTGCTTATCAGTTTGATGTCCGTGCTTTCTATGCGTTCAAGAGTATCTCGTCTGTAACTTTTTAAATTGATGAAGTTCAAAAGTCGCCTTCTTTTTCCGATAACATCGAAGGCGGCACTAAGTCGATGTTATCCCTTTCGCTTAAAAATCCACATGTAACAATTCAATAACATTTATTGCTCGCCTGTAAATCAAACCACCCTCTTTCAATCCCTTGATAGCACTCATTTTCTTGTTGTGAGGTTTTGTGTGTAACAAATATTTTACAACTTGACGAGTTTTCAGCGTTACTGCCCATTTCCTTCCATCCATTCCAATCTTTCCGCTTGTGGGCCAAATTTAATCAAGGACAAAAATCACTTAACACAAAACCAGTAGGTACAAGGAGAAAGTTCATGGTGGAGTCATACAACCCGCTTGGCACAGATGGATTCGAGTTTGTTGAATACACGGCCGTTGACCACAAGGGAATAGAGCAACTTAAAGCGCTGTTTGTGTCACTTGGTTTTGCTGAGATCGCCAAGCACCGTTCAAAAGAGGCTTGGCTGTATCGACAAGGTGACATCAACTTTATCGTCAATGAACAGCCTCACAGCCAAGCGGAAGCGTTCGCTAAAGTTCACGGCCCATCGGTGTGTGGCATGGCGTTTCGTGTCAACGAAGCAACAGCTGCAATGGAGCAAGCGTTTAAGGGTGGCGGTGAAGAGTACAGGACAGAAATAGGGCCGATGGAGCTTAGCATTCCTGCCATTTACGGCATCGGTGAAAGCCTGCTCTATTTTGTGGATCGCTACGGCAAGCAGAGCATCTACGACGTTGATTTCCGATTCTATGATGACGCGCAAGAGCGCATGGCGAAAGCCGACGTAGGCCTTTATGAGATCGATCACCTCACGCACAACGTGAAACAAGGCAATATGGATCTGTGGTCTGGTTTTTATGAGCGTATCGGTAACTTTCGTGAGATTCGCTACTTCGACATTGAAGGTAAGCTGACAGGCCTTGTGAGCCGTGCCATGACCTCACCATGTGGCAAGATCCGTATTCCAATCAATGAGTCTTCAGACGACAAATCACAAATTGAAGAGTTCATTCGTGAATACAACGGCGAAGGTATCCAACACATCGCGCTTGCTACGGATGACATCTACAAAACGGTGAAAACCCTGCGTGATCGCGGCATGGACTTTATGCCAACCCCAGATACCTACTATGAGAAAGTTGACGATCGTGTAAAAGGCCACCGGGAAGATACCGATCTGTTGCGTGACCTACGCGTTCTGATTGATGGTGCGCCGACCAAAGACGGCATCTTGCTGCAAATTTTCACACAGACGGTAATCGGGCCTGTGTTCTTTGAAATCATTCAGCGTAAAGGTAATGAAGGCTTTGGCGAAGGTAACTTCAAAGCGCTGTTTGAATCGATTGAAGAGGACCAGATTCGTCGAGGAGTATTAGACGATGCATAAATGGATCTCGTTTCCTCATCGGGAGGGTGTGTGCTCTAAACAAGCGCACGCCGATTTTCCCGAAGAGGCAATTTATGAGCGAGAGGCGGGCCGAAGTGGGTTCTTCGGCCCAGCGGCTCACTTTCATCACCAACATGCCCCAACAGGTTGGTCGGAGTGGGAGGGTGATCTGCGCCCTCGCGCTTTTGATTTCACGCTGGTGGAAAAAGCCAGCCAGATAACGCCTTGGGCTGTGCCTCATCTTTTGCACAATGCGGACTGCAAAATTCGTGTGTGGCGCATGGACGAGAAGATGGATTTCTTGGTGCGTAATTCCGACGGTGATGAGCTGCTGTTCATTCATCAAGGCAGCGCCGATCTCTATTGTGACTATGGTCATCTAGAGGTGAGTGAAGGGGATTACGTGATGATCCCGCGCTCGACCAACTGGCGTTTAGAGCCAAGCGAGCCGATGTTTATCTTGATGATTGAGAACACAGACGCGGCTTACTCCTTGCCAGAGAAAGGCATGGTCGGTAATCACGCGGTGTTTGATCCTGCTGTGCTCGACATCCCTTCTATCAATGATCAATTCCGCGTTCAGTACTCAGAAAATCAAACTCAGGTTCAGGTAAAACGCCACGACAAAGTCAGCGTTATTACTTATCCGTTCAATCCATTGGATGCAATTGGTTGGCATGGCGACCTAGCTGTGGTGAAAGTAAATTGGCGCGATATCAGACCGCTGATGTCACATCGCTACCACTTGCCACCCTCTGCGCATACAACGTTTGTTGGCGCAGGCTTTGTGGTGTGCACCTTTGTGCCACGCCCGATTGAGAGCGATCCTGGGGCGTTAAAAGTGCCGTTCTACCACAACAACGATGATTACGACGAAGTGCTGTTCTATCACGCAGGTGACTTCTTCAGTCGCGATAACATTGAGGCGGGCATGGTGACCTTCCATCCGGCTGGGTTTACGCATGGGCCTCACCCTAAAGCCTTTAAGGCAGGGCAAGCGCACAAGAAGAAGTTTACCGATGAAGTGGCGGTGATGATCGATACTCGCCACGCGCTGCAGTTCTCTGATGAACTCGATAGCGTTGAGAACAAAGAATATGTCTACAGTTGGCAAGAGAAGTAAGGGGCAACAAGGATGAAATTAGCAACCAAGAAAAATGGTACTCGCGATGGTCTGTTGATGGTCGTGAGTAGAGATCTTAAACAGTGTGTGCCAGCGACGGAGATTTTTCACGCGATGCATTTGGCGCCAACCATGCAGGTAGCTTTGGATAACTGGGACAGTGTTGCGCCTCAGTTAGAAGAATTATACACCTCGCTTAATACTGGGCATGTGATAGGCAGTGAAGTCTTTGCGCCTCAATATTGTGAATCGCCTCTGCCACGCGCTTATCAATGGGCAGATGGCAGCGCGTATGTAAACCACGTTGAGCTGGTGCGTAAGGCTCGTGGTGCTGAAATGCCAGAAAGCTTTTGGGTCGACCCGCTTATGTATCAAGGCGGCTCAGATACCTTTATTGGTCCGCGTGACAATATTGAGTTTGCCAGTGACGAATGGGGTATCGATTTCGAGGGTGAAGTCGCGGTTGTTACTGGAGATGTGCCAATGAGCGCTAGTGCCAAACAAGCGCATGATTCAATTCGTCTGTTGATGTTAGTGAATGATGTGTCGCTGCGCGGTTTGATTCCTGCTGAGCTCGCCAAGGGCTTTGGTTTCTTCCAGTCTAAGCCCTCTTCAGCGTTTTCTCCAGTTGCGGTAACACCTGATGAGCTTGGCGAACAATGGAAAGGCAGCAAGGTGCATTTACCGCTGATATCGACCTACAACAACCAGCCTTTTGGTTGTCCGAATGCAGGCGTGGATATGACCTTCAACTTTGCCGAGCTCGTGGTACATGCCGCGAAGACTCGCCCATTGTCGGCAGGCACAATCATAGGCTCGGGCACGGTTTCTAATAAGCAAGGGACTGACCACGGCACCTCAATTGCCGAAGGCGGTGTGGGTTATTCATGTATTGCCGAAGTGCGAATGATTGAGACGATTCGTGATGGTAAACCGTCGACTAAATTCATGTCGTTTGGCGATTCGATCAAGCTTGAGATGTTTGATGCAGCGGGTGACTCCATTTTTGGTGCGATTGACCAAAAAGTGAGCCAGTATCGAGCGGTATAATCCACGTAATAGGATTTCTGTATGAGCGAGAGCATCGTGAACAAGAACATTATACTTTACGGTTACTGGCGCTCGTCCGCAGCCTATCGAGTGCGTATTGGATTAAACCTGAAGCAACTCAACTACGAGTCTAAATCGGTGCACTTGGTGCGTCATGGCGGCGAGCAGCATGACCCACAATATCGTGAGCTCAACGCCAGTGAATTAGTGCCCGTGCTGGTGGATGGTGAAGTTCAACTCAATCAGTCACTGGCTATTCTTCAATATCTCGATGAACACTATTTGTGTGAGAGCAGCCCTGACTCCTCGCTAATTCCAGAGCAAACACCGCTGCGTTATCAAGCGTTGGCTATGGCTCAGGATATTGCGATAGAAATTCACCCTCTGAACAACCTGCGTGTGTTGCAGTATCTGGAGCGAGAATTGTCGTGTGAACAAGAGGCGAAAATGGATTGGCTTCATCATTGGATGAGCCAGGGTTTCCATGCTTTAGAAGAGAAGTTGGCTAAATACAGAAAAGCGCACGGCGACTCGGTGTATAGCCTCACGGATTCACCTTGTATCGTCGATATTTGCTTAGTGCCGCAAGTTTACAATGCGCTGCGCTTTGATCTTGATATGTCGCCTTATCCGCTGATTAACTCGATTGTTGCAGCGTGTAACCAGTTACCTGCGTTCATCGAAGCAATGCCAGAGAATCAGGCGGATGCGAATGTACTTACGTAAACGTATAGCAACACTTTACGGCTAATTTCGACTGCAATACGATAGACCACAAACATCTAAGGTGTGTCTGACGTAGTGCTAACAATGTTTATTTTATTTGTAATACAATTGAATATCTTTAAATCAACGAATAAAATGGCTATGAAATCAGTTCTATGTTTTGGCGATTCCAACACTTGGGGATGTTCCCCAGACTTACCGCGTAGATATAACCGTGCAGAGCGCTGGACGATGTTACTTCAATCAAAACTCCCTAATTATGTCGTGATTGAAGAGGGTTTAAACAGCAGAACAACCGTTTTAGATGACCCTTATGAAGCAGGAAAAAAAGGGCTAGATTACCTTTTACCGTGCATAGAAAGCCATCACCCCGATCTTGTTATACTGATGCTTGGAACCAATGACCTCAAATCTCGTTTCAATTTGACTGCCAGTGATATATCTAAAGGGGCTGCAAGACTCGTTCAACTGATACAAAACTATCAACACGGTTTTATGACTAAGCCTGCTGAAGTCTTGCTAGTGTCACCTACTCATGTCCTTGAAGTGAATCCATTAAAAGAGGGTTTTACGAACGCTGAAGCTAAATCAAAGCAGCTAGGACACTATTTTAAACTTCGCTCCCAAGAACTGGGTTGTCATTTCTTTGATGCTGCAACCGAAATCCAACCTTGCCCAAAAGAAGGTATACATTGGCAAGCATCTCAGCATGAAAAGTTTGCTGAGATACTAGCAAAGCGAATCCCCACCATCTTGGAAACCGCTGTTTAGTTATAGCTGCAGGCTTTTCCGAGGTTAGAAAGCCTTATGTTGCTATTTCTAGTCATCCTTTTGCTTTGATATTTTTCGTCCTGGCAAACTATGGTGAGGGTTAGATTGAACGCCGCGGGACAAAAGCTTGTTAAGAAGCCAATAAAACTAAGGTGATGCGAATAATCTCTGCTTCTACAAAGTATTCGAATCACCTAAAAGTAACGATCAACTTTACTCATCCGCTACGCCTTCCACTACCTGTACTTAAATAAGATTCTTGGTATTAAGACGGAACAACCAATTTGTCTACAATGTAGCAATCTATATTGGTAGTGGCAGCAAGGCGTATGAGTTTTGCGTCACGATATTCAATGTCATTATCCCATGCTAATGCAGCTTCTCTACTTGGGAACTGAATGATTACTTTCATTTGTAAACATTGCCCCGACAGTGTCTGACCTTCACTTGTTGCGACCAAAATCTCACCACCATGCTTTGCAACCGTGTTAGCAGTGACATGATTTAACCCAGGGTTGTATTGCGCATAAAGTTCTTCATCCGCAATATCATAATTAACTACATAATAAGCCGTCATTATTATCTCCAATCAACCCGCTATTTGAGTGACAAAGTTCATGTACTGGTTCATATCACCTACCACGGCTTTCTCCATTAATGCCCCAGTCACTTTCGAATAAGGTTGATTAAAATGGATATCCCAAACATCCGATTCTTTTCTCCAGTGCTCATACACGGCTAACGTGTCGTCATTGCCATTAATGGTAAACAAATCAAACAACAAATTACCTGCCTCGGTGCGAGTGTGTTGAATATGCTCCTCGAACTGGGCGATTAGCGCTTCACGATGTTCCATTTTTAGTTTGAAAATGAAGAAAATATTAAATTTCTCATCCTCTTTATCTGCTTGCTTTAAGGCCACAGGCGCAGGGGTTGTTTCACTAAGGTTCAAAACCATCGCAGGCTCAACCAAAGCAGTTTCTGTCAGTTTGATGAGTTTTTGAGTGTGTGCCTGCTGTAAGTGTGAATCCAAAGCCTCCTGATTAACCCAACGGTCGTAGGCAAAAAATAGATTCGAATCTTGGTTATCAACATAGATTCGCATCTCCACATTGCCAGTTTCTTGGCTACTCGCCAGTTGGTGCTCCAATAGCTGTTGTTGAAATTCGTCTTCGTATTCTGGCTTTACTGTGAACTTTACAATTTGGTTAATCATTACTCTACACCTTGCTAGATTTTTAATTTTAACTTCAATGACTTATGGGAACTAAACCGTTACGATAACTTTACCTACGGTTCGGCCAGTTTCGACAGCAGTGTGCGCCAGAGCTAAATCTTTAAACTCGAAAATTTGAGATACGTGTGGTTTGATCGAGTTGTTGGCGAGCATTTCAGAAATTTTTGAAGCGTCTTCACCGTTAGATTGAACAAGAAGCGGAGTAATCTTTAAATTTGATTCAAACGCAGTTTTTTGCATGTTATCTGAAGGCTCTCGAATAGTAATTGAAACGAGTTGACCACCAGAACGCAGCACTTGTAGCGACTTTTCAGCGTTTTCTGGACTCACCGTGTCGAACGCTAAATCAATATCATGAAGTACTTTTTCAAAGTCTTGCTCACGGTAATCGATGTGCTCATCTGCA
This sequence comes from Vibrio sp. PSi01, assembly GCF_054960695.1. Lineage (NCBI taxonomy): Bacteria > Pseudomonadati > Pseudomonadota > Gammaproteobacteria > Vibrionales > Vibrionaceae > Vibrio > Vibrio sp. PSi01. Next base: position 143,363 of record NZ_JBHNYN010000002.1, on the reverse strand, counting down.
CCAAGTGACATCACAAAATCCTTATTTCGAACCGAACTTGTCGAATAAACATAAGCGCCCATCTGTTTGGCTATTTGAACGGCAAAGTGGCCCACGCCGCCAGATCCCGCATGAATTAGAACTTTATCACCTTGGTTTACCCGACCGTTTAATGCCTGATAGGCTGTCATGGCAGCAAGTGTGGTTGCTGCTGCATCGATAAAATTAACGCCCTCAGGTATTAATGCGATATGTGATTCTGGAGAGGCAACATACTCCGCATACGCTTTACCATTTCCTGGAAAATTCACCATACCAAAGACGTTATCACCCACTTTGAAATTAGTGACGTTTGCACCAGCTTCAATCACTGTGCCTGCAATGTCCCACCCCAAAATGATAGGACGCTCTTCGCCATACAAATCAAGTAACGCTTCTTCTGCATACTTCACTTTGGTATCCGCAGGATTAATGCTGATGGCTCGAGTTTCTACTAGTACTTCATTGGCTCTAATTGTTGGCTTTTCTACGTCGTGCAACTGTAGGTTTTCAATGCCGCCTGCTTGATGAGTAATAATTGCTTTCATTGGTTTGTCTCCGTTGGTGAATTCGTAAATGATTATATATATGCCATTATTTGGTATCATCTAGCAGATTAAGGAAAGACTATCCTTAAATTCGGGATTAATAGAGAGGCGGATGAAGTGAACTTTGATCTAAAAACCTTAGCGTTATTCTTACGAGTTGTAGAAATAGGAAAAATTGGACGTGCTGGCGAAGACTTTGGGCTTTCAACGACTAATGCCAGCCAAAGAGTCCAACAATTAGAAGCGGAGCTGGGCGTAAAACTGTTCCATCGCTCAACAAGAACCATCACATTGACTCATGATGGTGAAATGTTTCTACCTCATGCCAGACGCATTGTTGACGATGTTGAAGAGGTGGCAAATGTCTTCAAAGGTAGCGAAAGCAATGTTCAAGGGCGATTAAAAGTGGCTGTATCAGCTTCATATGGTCGACATTACATTGTTCCCTTTATCCCTGAGTTACTCGAGCTGTATCCTAATCTTGAATTGGAAATTGACTTTAACGATAAAACCGAGGATTTAATTGAGCATGGCTACGACTTAGCCTTCCGTATTGGTAACTTGTCTTCAAGTAACCTGTTAGCGAGGCGACTGGCTGACAATCCAATTATGCTAGTTGCTTCACCAGACTATATTGAAAAATATGGTGCGCCTGAAAGCCCAGAAGATTTACTCAAGCATCGATGTTTGCCCTTGGGTCATGCTGTCGATTGGGCGTTTATGAGTGCTGACGGGAAAGTACACAAGGTATCTGTAGCAAATCCGATCTCCTTAAACTTAGGGGATGCGGTCAGTGATCTTGTTGAGTCTGGTATGGGGATTGGTATGGCCTCTTACTGGCATGCAGGGCCTTCGTTAAAATCTGGTCGAGTGATTCAAATCCTTCCGGATTATAAGCTTGTGAACGACACAAAAATTTGGGCGGTACGGCCACCTGGCAGAGTTTTACCCGTTAGAGTTAAAGTATTCTTAGACTTTATTGAGAAAAAAATCGTAGATACCAATAAAGTGAGATACGGGGATTTACTGATGTAGTTTGGCTCTTACCTAGAGCACACTAAGACTATTTCTGAGACTCATTAGAATGTAAATGAGCCGGTCAGAATTCGCCCAGAACTAGATATAAGCGAGGCACCTAAATTCCTAATACTGGTTAGCGCTTAGTCGTTAAACCAAGCAACAAGATGATCGATTAAAGCTCTGATTCTTGCGGTTAAATGTCGGTTCTCGGGATATACGGCGTATAACCCCATTGGCTCTACTTCCATCTCTTCGAAAAGCAACGTTAGCTCACCTGATTTGACATGGTTTTCGACGGCGTAATACGGCCCAATTCCGATACCTAAACCACCACGCGACATATTGGTAATTGCCCTTGGTGAGTCTGCATTGAAAGTCCCAGACACTGGGCAAGAGACGATTTGGCCATTGAGGTTAAAATGCCAGTTTTTCGAATCAGTAGAGCTACGAAAAAGCAGGCAGTTATGATCGACAAGTTCTTCAGGATGAGTAGGTAAGCCATTGAGACTTAGATAGTCTGGGGAAGCAAAAAATACCACTCGCATATCTTTCAGCTTTCGTGCCATTAAATTTGAATCTTGCAGCTTACCAAATCTTATTGCAATATCGACGCCCTCTTCCACGACCGCAATATGGTTGTCTGACAGGCGAAGATCGACTTTTACTTCGGGATGCTGCTTTTGGTAGCTTAGCAGCGGTTCTATCAACTCTTTGCTTCCAAAGCCTGTGGATGCTGTTAACCGGATAGTCCCTGAAAGTTCTTTTTGACGGTCTTGTACCAAGTCTTCGAGCTCATCAAACTGCTCTAGTATCGGTTGACAACGCTTATAGTAAGCTCGTCCCGTTTCGGTTAATGTCACGCTGCGTGTAGTTCGATAAAAAAGTTGAGCATCCAATCTCGCTTCAAGTTGACGAACATACTTACTTGCTAGCTTCGTACTCAGGTCTGATTGCTTTGCTCCTTGAGTAAAGGATTTTTGACGTGCCACATTAACAAAAACCCGCATCGCTTCAATAGTGTCCATAAACTCCCTTTCTCTGCTGACCTCAGAATTATGATTATCTACAAAATGTACATTATCATTGTATATATGGGTAGATTATAACCTATTAAACACCTTATATACTCCTAGCATACACAATCAAACCAGTCCGTTTAGGAGGCTACAATGTCACATGGTATTCGAATCTACAGTTTTCCATTATCAGGCCATGCACACCGTGTGGAACTTTTTGTAAGCATTGCCAATATTAAACACGAAATTGTTTATGTTGATCTTCCATCAGGAGAGCACAAAAAAGAACCGTTCCTAACATTAAACCCTTTGGGACAGGTACCGGTCATTGAAGACAATGACATTGTCATCAGCGATTCAAATGCCATCCTCGTTTACTTGGCGCGCCGATATGCTCCAGACTTTCTTCCTTCGGATCCTATGCTAGAAGCTGAAGTGCAAAAGTTCTTAACACTGGCCGCTGGTGAAATAGCTTTTGGTCCAGCTGCTGCCCGTCTAATTACTGTTTTTGACGCGCCATTCGATGCTCAGTTTTGTCAAATTGTTGCTGAAAAGGCACTTACCAAACTCGATACTTTATTGGCTAACAAAGACTTCTTGGTTGGTGGTCGACCAACCATTGCGGATATTGCCGTCTACTCATATGTGGCTCATGCACCCGAAGGTAATGTGTCGCTAGACAAGTACCCGAATGTACTCCGTCTGCTAAGCAACATTGAGAATCTTGATGGCTTCAAAGCGATGCCTCGCACAGCTGTAGGGCTCTATGCCTAACACGGCTATTTCGCGTGAGAAGCGTTAAGAGGCACGCTCATAAATAGACGATTACACGATCTGAAAAGTGACATCTCTCCCTTTTATAAGGGAGAGCTAATATGCTGGTACGAGTAGGGACGTGATAGATCGTCGTTCATTTCTATCGACAGGCTGTTTGCCCGCACATGCTGGACAGCACCGTCAGTTTTTTAATTAATCACCATCCATGACTAGCACGGATTCAGCTATAAACATGGCTTTTTTCGGTAGAAAGCCTCGATGGTTTTAAAGCTCTGAAGCAAGCAAATTAACAACGAAAAAATAAGGGATACTATGTCTTTTTTATCTTATCATCCGGGGGAATTAGCAGCCCAAGACAAAGCGGGAACAAGAGGCGCAGCCGCTGAACTCGCTGCCGGTAAGCGCAGTGTCCTTAGCTTTTCTTCTAGTCATGATGCATTTTTGGCAGCTCAATCATTTGCCGCTTTAGCAAGTGTTGATATAAAGAGTCAGTCTGTGTGGGTAACCCCTTTGTTCGGCAAAGCTGGTGATTTAACGGCTACCTCAGAACACGAAATTTTAATCTCCGCAAGTTGCATCCCAAACTCTGAAATACTTAAATTTATTGAGCCTGGCACGCCTCTTTCATTATTAGGAATTGATTTAAATAGAAGAATAAGACATCGCATTAGCGGCACTTCGCTAACTTCAATGAATCAAGAGAGCCGTGGATTGAATTTACAAGTTGAGGAATATAGCCCCAACTGCCCTAAATACATTAATCGTAGACAAATCATCCATGCATCAAATGAAGCGTCTGCCTTAAACAAAGATGCAAAGGCAGTAATCCGCACTCAGTTAACTCCTGATGATCAAGCGTTTGTTCGGACAATCGATACTTTGTGGATCGGCAGTTACGCACCTAATGTCGGTGCTGATTGCAATCATAGAGGCGGGCAACCAGGTTTTATACGAGTAATATCACCATCTATCATAGAGTGGCCTGAGTATCGTGGTAATGGCATGTTTTTTACCTCGGGTAATTTGGAATCTTGTGATAGAGCTGGAGTTACTTTAGTAAATTTTGAATCAGGTAGCATGATTCAAATGACAGGCCGAGCAACTGTAGATTGGGCACACGATGGGAGTTATGAAGGTGCTTCAAGGAAAATAGTCTTTCACATAACAAGTCTTATCCGAACAGACAATGTTACCAGCCATCGTTGGCAACGCTTAGATTACTCTCCTTATAACCCTGTGGTAGCGGGTGCAGAAATCTTAGATTCTGAAACTGAATATCCGCAAGTGGCAACGTTGGCGAAAATTGTGGACGAAAGCGAGCATGTTAAGACTTTCCGCTTTGTGATACCGCGTCGTATTGCTTTTCTGCCTGGTCAATATGCTACTTTTGAATTTTCCAATATTCCCGATGGTGAACCGCTTGAGGTACGTACTTGGACTCTATCGGAAACACCTAACAGTATTAATGGCGACAATACATTAGATATTACGGTGAAGCGTGTCCCAAATGGGTTGCTAACGAACTGGTTACACGACCATGCGGAGCTCGGCATGCAAGTTAAATTGCTGGGTGTTCAAGGCGAAATGACTGCAATTCGATTGGACATAGAAACGCAAAAACCGGTCGTTCCTAAACATTTGCTGTTACTGAGTGCTGGCATTGGTATTACGCCTAATCTGGCGATGGTTCGTGGTATCGGCGCATTTTCATTACAAGACCAAACCAATATTACTATGATCCACATAGAAAGAGATGAAAAGCACCTCATTAGCCAATCAGAATTATTACGCCGAGCAATGAATTACCCTAGTTTCAATTACATAAATATCATTAGTAGTCGTCAGGGGCGGTTGACAGAAGATGCACTGGAAAAGGTGGTGCCGAATGCGGCTAGCCAGCAAGCCTATATATGTGGGCCGACTCAATTTATGAGGGATATGACTGAGTACCTAGTTTCAATAGGCGTCCCAGCAGCACAAATTTATACTGAAAGTTTTGAGTTTTGAGTTTTGAGTTTTGAGTTTTGAGTTTAGCTGTTCGAGGTTTGAGGCACAGATGGTTGGACAACCGATTGGAACAGCTCAAACCTTGATTGATAATGACAGGCTCGTGCTGATTAGCCCACTTAGATAAATCGAATACGAAGATCAAAAAAACTCCGCGGCGTTAAATTCCACGGAGGACTTTTTATTTCTAAATCATGTTCTTCTAGGTCTCAGCGCTACAGCGAAACAGCACGCTTTATCTCTTCTAGAACCTCGGCGTTAGCGATTGCTCCGAGGTTTTCTACATCTTTGCCATTCACGACCTGCTTCACTGCCAACTCCACCAATTTACCAGAGCGTGTTTTTGGCACGTCGCTGATCGCAAAAATCTGGCTTGGTACATGCCTCGGTGAGCAAGAGGATTTGAGTTTACTTTTGATGGCTGTCAGTAAGTTATCATCTAAGCTCACACCTTGCTGCAGTTGAACGAACAGCCATATTTGCTCATTGCGGTCGATGTCTTTGCCGACTGCTATCGAATCAACAATGCCCTCAATGGTATTCACTTGCTGGTAGATCTCGGCAGTACCAATTCGCACGCCACCAGGGTTGAGAGTGGTGTCGCCTCGCCCGTAGAACAGGTAGCCACCATGCATGCTCTGTGCGACTTCATCACCGTGATGCCACACATTATCAAACCTGTCCCAGTAAGTGCTGTGGTAGCGCCCCCCTGTGTCATTCCAAAAACCAACAGGGAAGTTGGGTAGGGAGTTTGTACACACGAGTTCGCCACGTTCGTGATTGACCTTGTCACCAGAAGAGTTGAACACCTTGATATCGATTCCAAGCCCTGCCTGTTGGCACTCACCGCGATACACAGGCGAGATCGGGTTACCCAATACAAAGCAGCCACAAATATCCGTGCCGCCAGAAATTGAGGCTAAATGCAGGTCTTGTTTGATGTGTTTGTAAACGTAATCAAACTGCTCTGGGTAAAGCACTGATCCCGTCGAGCACAGTGTTCTCAAATGAGGAAGCGAGTGACTGTCTATTGGCGAGAGTTCGGCTTTCTCAATCGCCTCTAAATACTTGGCTGAGGTGCCAAACAACGATACATTCGCGCGCTGTGCCAAGTCCCAAAGTACATTGGTTTGCGGATAAACCGGGTTACCATCAAAGATCACCAAACAAGCCCCGCTGGCGAGCGCAGAGACGTGCCAGTTCCACATCATCCAACCACAAGTGGTGTAGTAGAACATGCGATCGTGTGGCTTAACATCGCAGTGAAGTTGATGCTCTTTTAGGTGATTGATGGTGGTGCCACCGACAGAATGCACAATACACTTGGGTTTGCCCGTTGTGCCAGAAGAGTAGAGTACAAACAGTGGTTCATTAAAGTTCACACGAGTAAATCGAAGAGGCTTTGGTTGATAGTGACTAATGATGTTTATCCAACTTTGGATTGACACACCATGTTTAACTTTGTTCTTCTCCAAATTGCTCTTCTCTAAATCATCACTTGGCTTTAAATAACCGATCTGACACACCTGCTTTAGCTCGGTTAAGTGTTCGATGATTTCATGGTTCTTGTCCGTCATATCGAACGTTTTGCCATTGAAGGTGTAGCCATCACAGGTGAATAGCACCTTAGGTTTCACTTGGCCAAATCGTTCAATCACACTCTCTACGCCAAAGTCGGGAGAGGTCGATGTCCAAATCGCCCCTAAGCTGGTGGTCGCCAACATCGCTATCACGGTTTGCGGTAGATAAGGCGTATAAGCAGCAACCAAATCACCTTGTTGAACTCCGTTATCAACAAGCCATTGTTGAACGCTAGAGACGCCTTCACTTAGGGTTTGCCATGTATAACTCTGTTGTTCGCCACGCTCATTCTCAAACCAAATAGCACGTTCATCCGGTATCTCATGCGCCAAGCGCAGCAAATTTTCGGCGTAGTTTACTTGCGCATTCGGAAACCAAACTGCATCGCGATTCGATTTAGGCTGCAGCCAGCGGCTCTCGCCTTGAGTTTTGATGAGCTCTCTTTGTGCGTTATCAATACTGTTCTGCGAGCCCACCATTCCACAAAACTGCCAAACGTTCTGCCAAAACGACTCGGGATGTTCCACGGACCATTGATGGAAATCCGTGTAGTTTTGTAATTCCCGTCCGAGTACGCCCTGCTGAGCAAGGCTATCCATGAATTGGGTTAAGTTGGCGTCTGCGATGCGCTGCTCGCTAGGTTGCCAAACTGGCTTATTGCTTTCGTGCATTCCTTTACCTTTAACAAAAAGTTAACGTTTTCAGTCTGGTATTTAGGTTTTACAAAGTCAAAAGATCAGCAAAATAAGGGGTCGCCGGAATTGTGTAAATAAAATGTTACACGATCGCCTATTTCGAAAAGTCGCGCAAATTGGCGGATATAACGAGTGGAGATAGGCTTAAAGTGAGACATTCGAAAGGAGGTGTGTAATGACTCAATATCATTCTAAGCCCGTGAGCCAAGAGGGATGGGTTGAGTGGAGCCTCGAAGAAGACGCTATTTGGCACGACTTGGTAAAAAGGCAACTGGACGTCATTAATGACTGTGCATGCGATGCTTATTTGCATGGCTTGACCCTGCTGGATCTGCCATTAGACAGAGTTCCTCAGCTTCCAGAAATAAATAAAGTTCTAATTAAAACAACAGGTTGGCAGGTTCAGCCTGTGCCTGCGTTGATCGATTTCGACCGTTTCTTTGATTTGCTCGCCAATAAGAAATTCCCAGTCGCGACCTTTCTGAGAACGCGAGACGAGTTCGATTACTTACAAGAGCCCGATTTCTTCCATGAAATTTTCGGACACTGTGCCATGCTCACCAATATCGATTTTGCGACATTCACTGAGCATTACGGAAAACTAGGCCAAGCAGCAACACCTAAACAGCGCGCCTATCTTGCCCGTTTGTATTGGTTTACGGTCGAGTTCGGTTTAGTAAAAGAAGGCGATAGGCTGAAAATCTATGGCGGCGGCATTCTTTCGTCTCCGGCGGAAACCATGTATGCGCTGGGAGCGGATTTGGCCGTTCGTGAGCGGTTTGATCTGCAAACCGTATTAAGAACACCTTATCGTATCGATATTATACAACCGAAATATTATGTGATTGATAAGCTGTCTGAACTCTTCAAAGTCAGCCAGGAAAACCTATTGCAGCAAGCTGATCTAGCGATAGATGAGGGATTATTACCACCACTTTTTGAACCTAAGGAACCAACACATGTTGAATGAACAAAAATGCGAAGCCTGCAGTATCGACGCGATTGCCCTAAGTAAAGACGAACAAAAGTCTTTACTGTTGGAGTTGTCTGATTGGCAGATCATCGAAAGAGACGGCACCCCACAGCTTGAGAAGGTGTTCAAGTTTAAGAACTACAAACAAGCATGGGCATTCAGCAATAAAGTGTCGGAGTTGGCAGAAGAAGAATTCCATCACCCTTCGATCTTATTGGAGTGGGGCAAAGTCACTGTTACTTGGTGGAGCCACTCAATCAAAGGCCTGCACAAGAATGATTTCATCTGCGCCTCACGCTGTGATGTGCTTGCTGTGAGTGAATAGTATTTTGGGTTAGGGGTTACTCTTGCAACCTTATGTGGTGTTATTACCTCATTATTCGGCTCATAAGGTGAGCTGAATAATCACCTTAATCAACTCATGGTATGAGTTGAATAAGCGATACTTTCGTATCATAGGGTGTAACTTCTCCCAAACTAGCTTGACCTGCATCAGTGACTTGCCGCTTTCTCGTCCTACAACCCCCACTATTGTTCATAGTATTGGTTTTATGAGGCTGCTCTATGATATATTTCTCGGCCAAGTGTATTACAGACGAAGGCTAATAATGTCTATCAACCTTTCACTCCTTCCACCCAGCGAGAAAAATAAAATCGAACTGGATAAGCAGGCATCGTTTCTTGTATGGAAACTGAAGCAAGCGAAATGTGGCCCTGAAGCCATTGTTGAAGAAGCAATGAAGCTAGGTGATCCAGAAGAAAAGGCTTGGTTTGAACAGTCTGTAGAAAAATACAAACGGGTAATGGGTGTCGCATAAACGCAGACAAACCTTACCCAGCAAAGCTGTAGAATTGAAATGACACAGTAATTTGCTAGAATTTGCTCCGTTAACTGAATCAGAGAGAAGATCCCGATGGGAAGAAGTTTTGAAGTGCGCAAGGCCTCAATGGCGAAAACTGCAGGCGCAAAAATTAAAGTTTATTCTAAATACGGTAAAGAGATTTACGTACTGGCTAAGAACGGTAGCTCTGACCCAGACATGAACCTACCTCTTAAGCACCTGATTGCTAAAGCGAAAAAAGACCAAGTACCAGCTCACGTTATCGAAAAAGCGATCGACAAAGCTAACGGCGGCGGCGGTGAAGACTTCCAACCAGCTCGTTACGAAGGTTTTGGCCCAGGTGGCACAAGCGTAATCGTTGACTGTCTAACTGACAACGGCAACCGTACTTTCCAAGACGTTCGCCAATGTTTCGTTAAAACTGGCGCGAAAATCGGTGTTGAAGGTACTGTTTCTCACATGTTCGCTCACCAAGCTGTATTCCAGTTTAAAGGCGAAGATGACGAGATCATTCTAGAAACGCTAATGATGGAAGACGTAGACGTGACTGACGTTGAGCTAGAAGACGGTGTTATCACTGTATTCGCTCCAACGACTGAGTTCTTCAAAACGAAGACTGCACTAAACACTGCGTTCCCAGAGCTAACTCTAGACGTTGAGGAAATCACTTTCGTTCCTCAAACGACTACGCCAGTTGCTGAAGAAGATTCTGAGAAGTTCCAGAAGTTCTTAGACATGCTTGACGACTGTGATGACGTTCAGCAGGTTTACCACAACGCTGAGCTGTAATCTTTACAGTAACAACAGTTATTAAAAAACCGAGCCTAGTGCTCGGTTTTTTTATGCCGTTTATTCAGAGATAGAAGAACTTAAAAGTGTGACTCTGGGTGTTGGCTGTTTTCTTTGTTTTTGCTTGCAGGCCGAGATTGATCGTTGTTTTCATTTCCCGTATTTGTTCGAAACTACCGGACGAATTTCCCTTGATCATCGTTCCATATTGGCGACATGATCGACCTAGTTGAGTAACCCATTTAGTTCATCATTTCCGGTGAAGTTGAAGTTTCAGGTAATGGGGTCGGCATCGTTTTAGCTTTTGGCTTGCAAATCCATGCTGCGAATTTTCGAATCAATGGCAGTACGGTTAGGTTGAGCGTGAATGCGCAAGGCCAAGCAATAAAGAAGCTTTGCAGCCAAATCGACGGCCATTCGTGGCTGAATCCCATTTTATAACCTGAGATAACTCCAGACATAATCGTTGCCATGGTCAGGGAAGACAAAAGGGCGGTGACCCAAAATTGTTTATTGTTCATGGTATGTTTCTCCCGTGATTTTCTGTTGTTGATGAGATAAGGTTACATATATCCATTAATGAGAAAAATAGGCACGTATAGAAGTATGAATTCCATATTTGGAAACATTGATGATCTGTTTTTATTCTGCGCAGTGGTTGAAGAGGGTTCTTTGCTTTCAGCATCGAAACGTCTGCAATTGCCTGTGTCGACCATGTCGCGTCGGTTAACCGCCTTGGAAGAGCGCTTGAGCATCCGCCTTCTGGAAAAGAAAGGACGAGAGCTGGTGGCCACCAAAGACGGTGAGGCGGCCTTTGCAGCGCTGAGCAGTGGTATGGAATCTTTGCATCAAGGGTTTAGTTGCCTGCTTGAAGAGCGCGATGCGATTCAAGGCAAGATAAAGCTCGCGGTGCCTCATAACTTCTATAGTGGTTTTCTTCGGCTAACGGTTGAGCAATACCTCACTCAGTATCCGAACGTGCAGCTCAATCTCATTTTGAGTCAGCAGCAAGTAGTGCCTGAAACCGATCGTGACTTGTTGATCACGTTTAAAATTTCCGACATGGACGGCATGATTGCTCGACCACTGTTTAAGGCCAAGCATGGCTTTTTTGCGAGCCAAGAATATTTAGATTCTCGTGAAGAAATTAAAAATCCAGACGATCTCGAGCATCAAGAGTGGATTAATGTCGATGATGTGTTTGATATACCGCTCTACAAATCCGATCGCTTAGAGCAGATGGTGACGATTAAACCCAAGTTCATCGTTAATGATATTTATGCCGTTGCGGCCGCAGCGCAAAAGGGGCTGGGTATCGCCTCACTGCCTTTTCGCCATGTTTCTCCAGAAATGAATCTGATTCAAGTGCTCCCTGAGTATCATCGGGGTGATCGCCAAGCGTATTTAGTGTACAAAGAAAGAAAATATCAGCCGAAGGCTTTGACCTTGCTTATCGAAACCTTGATTGAGAGCGTTCAGTCATTCCATCACGATGAGCTGAGTTAAATAAAAAGGAGTAAGAAATGAAAGTAAGTTTTATCGGGCTAGGCGTAATGGGGTTCCCAATGGCAGGCCACCTAGTCAAAGCCGGTTTTGAAGTGACGGTATTTAACCGCACTCACAGCAAAGCATTAGACTGGGCTGATAAACACCAAGGTAAAGCTGCTGAGAGCGTGGCTGAATGTGTAGCCGAAGCTGACGTAGTATTGGTTTGTGTCGGCAACGACGACGACGTGCGCAGCATGACGACCAGTGAAACAGGCGCTCTGGCCGCAATGAAGCCAAACGCGATTCTTGTTGATCACACCACAACGTCTGCGGTTCTGTCTGAAGAGCTTGAAGTGGCAGCGAAGAAAGCGGGTGTTCGCTTTATGGATGCACCAGTGTCTGGTGGCCAAGCGGGCGCAGAAAACGGCGTATTAACCATCATGTGTGGTGGCGAACAAGAGCTATTCAACGACCTTCAACCTGTATTTGAAGCTTACGGTAAGTCGTCAGTTCTAATGGGCAAAGTCGGCCAAGGCCAACGCGCGAAAATGGTCAATCAGATTTGCATTGCAGGTGTATTGAACGGCCTATCTGAGGGCTTGGTACTTGCAGAGAAATCAGGTTTGGATATCCCAACTCTGGTCGATTGCCTTAAAAACGGCGCAGCTGGCTCATGGCAGATGGAAAACCGCGCGACCACAATGGCGCAAGACAAATTCGATTTCGGTTTCGCAATTGACTGGATGATCAAAGACTTAGGTTTCTGCTTAGATGAAGCAGAGCGTCAAGGTATCCAATTGCCATTGACGGAAAAGACCAACAACGCTTACAAGGCGCTGTCTGCCGAAGGACAGGGCCGCATGGATACATCAGTATTGATGAAAGCCGTGGTTGAAGAGACGAAAAAGTCGTAAAAACTTTGCTTAGATAACAAAAATAGCCGCTGATTAGCGGCTATTTTTGTTTGTGTGAACTTAGGAATGCAGTGAAAGCGTTGGTTCTGAAACTCACCATCGAACAAAACCTTGTCACAAATCTCATATCTTAAGGTGAGCTCGGAGCATTTCCGAGAATGTAAAAACTTTTCCCCCTACAAAGTCATGTCTAATTTTACTCATCCCCCTAAAAATTGTTCCCGACGCCTTCTGATGGATGGAGTCCATCGCTAGAGATTGGTTTGGCCTGTATTGTTCGTTAATAATTACCGCATAAACCAAAACACAGATTTACTCTCTACCTAATTAAGGCTTCAAATCATGACAAAACCATCAAAACTCTTTACCAGTATCGCTTCTGCTTTGGCATTGACCGCTAGTGTTTCAGTATGGGCTGATGAGCAAGATTTTAGTTCGATGCAAATGCAAGGCGTCGAAAAAGTGGATATTCAAGTTGATATAGAAGGTGCTGCGCAACGCTTATCGCAAGCGGTTCAGTTTCAAACTATCTCTAACCAAGATCGCAGTGATTTTGATGAGCAGGCTTTTCGTGACTATCATCAATTTCTTGAAGAATCGTACCCATTAGTGCACAAAACACTCAAGCGAGAAGAAGTCGGTGACCCGCGCCCTTTCAGCTTGATTTACACGTGGGAAGGTAAAGATCCATCACTTGCTCCCGCTATTTTTATGGCGCACCAAGATGTAGTACCAATTGCAGAAGAGTCTCGTGATGAGTGGAAAGAAGAGCCGTTTTCAGGCGCGATTAAGGACGGTTATATCTGGGGTCGTGGCTCATTAGATGACAAAAACCAACTTCAGGCGCTGTTAGAAGCTACTGAGATGAAGCTAAAAGAAGGTTTCCAGCCTGAACGTACCATTTTGTTTGTATTCGGCCACGACGAAGAAGTGGGTGGGCCAGAAGGTGCCAAGCACGCGGCTGATATCATTGAGCAACGTTATGAGAAAATTGCGTTTGTTATGGATGAATCTGCTCCTCTTGTCCCAGGTATATTTCCTGGCATCCGTGAAAACACGGCATTAATCGGCATTGCTCAAAAAGGGTTCGTTAGTCTAGAGATTGCTATCAATGGTGTTGGTGGTCACTCATCACAACCGGGAGAAGAATCGAATATTGTCGCGTTAGCAAAAGCAGTTGAGAAAGTTGAAGCAGCGCAATTCCCTTACAAAATTCATGATGCGGTGAGATACCAATATCGATACATGGGGCCGGAACTCCCAGAAGCGCAGCAACCACTGTACAAAGCCGTAGCCTATGGCGAAAACGACACGGTGACGGACTTAGAGAAAAAATTTATTGATGTGATGTCTAAAAATGAGGTTACTCGCGCCATGCTTCATACTACAACGGCGGTTACTATGTTTAATGCTGGTATTAAAGACAACGTATTACCGCCAGCAGCTACCGCAGTTGTAAACTTTAGACCGATGCCGGGTGACACTCCTGAGGTGATTATCGAACATGTGAAGAAAGCGATCGGCGATGAAAGAATGACCATTCGTGATATCTCAGCATCAACGCCTGCAACCAATGTTGCGGATCCTAGTGGTCCCGGTTATGCCATGTTAGAGAAAACGATTCGCCAAACTTGGGGTAATGATCTGATTGTTTCACCGTTCTTTGTTATTGGTGGTTCAGACTCTAAACACTTCCAAGCGCGAGATTTTGCCCCTGATGTATATACAATGACGGCGATACAATTAGAAAGCGTAAAAGAATTCGAAGGCTTCCACGGCGTGAACGAACGTATCTTAGTTGAAGAATACGGTCGCTCTATTGGGTTCTTCTACCAACTAATGGATAACCTCGAAAGTTTGTAATTTAAATATTATTGACTCATATAAAACGAGACGATGGCTAAGATTTTCTTAGCCATTTTTTCATTAGCCCTTGTTCTAATAAGAAAATATTGACATGAAAAATACATTATTAATGGTTATGGCTTGCTGTTTTAGTTTGTTCACACAAGCTGCTGAAACGATATCTTGGGAGTCATTAAGACCTGTGCAGAATCAGTATCAGGTTCTTTCTCCTGGGAATAAGGCGCTACTTTCTGAGATTTACGCCTACGAGGCTGTTCAAAAAACTCGTCAGTTAAGTCCAATGGAAAAAGATGGATACAATCAACGTGTGGTATTGGCTGAACAATTTGGCTTAAACGTACGTGAGCTGCTTGTACAAAGAACACAACAAACGAACGATATTGTTCCCGACCTTAGTATTAACGATATGAAATTAGCCGGATTTTTAGTACCGCTCGAAATGGAAGGTTTAATAGGAAAGCAGTTTATATTGGTGCCTACCGCAGGGGCTTGCATTCACACACCTCCCCCACCTGTAAACCAAACGATTTTAGTCGAATTTCCAGAAGGCCATGAATTACAAAGTTTATACACACCAGTATGGGTGACAGGGAATATTAAAACAGGGGCGGTTGATACGTCGGTTGCACTTTCTGATGGCAATCAAGATATTCAAACTGGATACGTCATTGATGCGTCGGATATTGAGCTTTACCACTAAATCTGTTCAACGAATTTAGAATATAAAATGGTGACTAACGGGGGAATCGTTAGGTTCAATCGGCTCACTATGTACCGTCTAACTCACTTATCTTCATGCTCCCCACTTCGATCTTTGATGGGGGCAACCCATCGGAGGCGATGAGGTGTTATTCCGTTTTCCTTATACCGTATCTGTATTAACAAAGGCGACTGACTCGCAGCTTTTGCATGCAGTCCGCCCTACAGCACTTATATACCAATAGGAAAACCAATATGAAAAGCTTAATCGCTATATCCATAGTAACGGCTCTGTCGGCAGGCTCAGCGTGTGCTAATGAGATCGTTAATGAATCATCCACAAATGTAGATGTTTACAACACTCATGACTTTTTTTTGAAAAAAGGCAATCGAGTTAAACTTCAGTTTCCTATCGAGCAATCCAAGTTTGCTTGGCAGAACCTAAGTCGTTTCTACCCTACCGCTCAAATAGAACGGGATGGGCCTGTCTATCAATTCCCATATCAAATTGACCAAAATATTGGCGAAATATCAGCGACTGTACACGGTGAAAGCAAGACTCTAAACGAACATCTCAATTCCTATCCTGTCGATGCTTTTCTTGTTGTTAAGAACGGAGAGGTTGTCTTTGAGCGTTACAACACGATGCGAAAAACAGACAAGCATAATTGGTTTTCAAACTCGAAAATTACAGTAGGTATCGAGCTGGCTAAATTGGTCAACGAGGGGCAAGTTAACCCAGGAGACCCTATTTCTAAATACATTCCTGAATTAAAGGGATCTGACTGGGACATGGTATCCGTTTCTGATACTGCAAATATGGCGACAGGCTTGAACGCAACAGAGCATGATGAGCCAGAGGCAGACTCACGTATAAACCCAGAACAACCTTGGTTTAAATGGGCGGTTTCCATTGGCGTGTTTGAAGGTCAAGGCAACCAAAGCCCACTTGAAGTACTTGCTGAAATGAAGCGAAGAGCACCGGGCGGAAAAACATTCGAATACAATTCAATTAATACGTTTGTTCTAGCTCGGCTTATTGAGAACGTTCGTAACTTACCCATGAATGAGATTGTCAGCCGTGATATGTGGCAGAAGATGGGGGCTAATAATGACGCTTATACTGTCGTTTCTCCACAAGGGGGATACCCTTTAATGTTTTTCTCAATGAATACCACAATTGAAGATATGACTAAATTCGGCATGTTACTTACTCCGTCCGCCATAAAGTTGGGTAATGGTGGAGTTAGCAAAGAAGTCATTACGTTAATTCAAGACTCTGGTAACTCAGAAGCTTACGGTGGTGGTTATGTTGGCAAGATGATGGAAAACTCTTTCTACAACGACACAAACATCAAGAATGGTTATCAATTTGATGCAATCTTTGAGGATGGCGACTTATTCAAGGCAGGTGTTGGCGGTCAAGGTGTGTATATTTCACCAGAAAAAGACTTAGTTATATCTTTCTTTTCAACCAGTAACGGTAAAAACCAAGAAGAAACTTATGCTCGTGAGATTGCGAAATATTTTAGCCGCTAATTATGCACGGTGATTACCACCTAATGTGACCAATCATTGATAGATTTGAACATTGAATAAGTTTTATCTTTTTTGTAACGCCAGTCGCCTGACTGGCGTTTTTTGTTTGCTGAGTTTGGTTATTGATTCCTTGCGAGCGGGTGATTAAGCATCACGAAACCTTTAGGTTATTTATCTACAGCACTATCCATTATCGCTGTAGCAACACTGTTATGCGTTTTAGGCTCGTGGTTAAACACCGATGTCAGAGCCTAAATAAGTTTACGTCATCATATAGATACGACTTGTTTGAGCTTCTTCCCGTTACTCATTGCATTCAGACGATACATTCGCTCCTCTTACCCTATACTCATTGGCAATACACGTAGGGTTAGGATGCAGTGTAAGTTCAAGAGAGGCTTCGTTTGAATTCACTTATCTTGATGGGTTTAGGTATGCACTAGCAAACGTAAACAGTTAGATATCAATCAATAGAAGCATCGAATTCGCCCGCTGGAATAAGGTTTTGAGTGTTGAATCAATACGGGATGTAGATGTAACTTGATAGAGATAGAGATAGAGATAGAGATAGAGATAGAGATAGAGATAGAGAGTCAGTTCAAGGTAAGGCCGAACTGAATAGTAAATCGTGGCTATTTTAATAGAGAAAAGTGAGAGGATTTAAGAGAAACAAAATTTAAAAAAGGCGAATCTCTCGATTCGCCTTTTAACGTATGATGGTTTTTGATCGTTTTAGAAGAATACTTTGTATTGGAACCAAACCACGGTGTCGTCAATGTCTAGTTTTTGATTGGTTGATTCCATGCTTCCATAAGTATTTTCAACCTTGACTTGTCCCCAACGTGTTTTGTCTGCCGAAAAAGGAGTTGCTGCCAGTAGGGTGGTTTTAACAGTACTCGTTTCAATATCACCATCCATGTACGTAAATTCTGGGTAGGCTGCAAAATAAGTACCATCGGCGCCTGGCTTCCAAACTGCATAAGCAGCAGCCATACCACCTACGATACTATTGTCTGTAACACCAAAGGCATTTGTTGTGCTATCTGAATATTCACCGCCCATTACTGCTGCACGGCCAAAAAAGGTCAGAGAGTCGATTGGAGTTCTGAAAATAGCGACACCACCTACTGCAGCAGTAGTAAAGCTTGCATTATCAATGATATCTAATGATGCGGCTACGCGAGGTGTAATAGCATTATTTATGTTGAACACATGGAAATATTGAGCTCGGCTGTCTTTATATTTACCTTCATTATCCATCGAACCTTCCAATGTGAACATAGACATCTGTCCGTTGTCATAAGCGTATGATAGTGCTCCTGATAGTTTTAGGTCACCTTTGTTATTGGTTGCAACATACATATTAGAGCTGGCACGAGTCATATCGGATGGATCGACTTTTTGAGTATCATCGCCAGCAAATGCAGAAATAGAAATGGTAGCAAGTAAAGCAGTAGACAAAGCGGTCATTTTTAGAGTGTTCATGGTACGTTCCTGAGTTATTTAAGTTAAGTTGCCGAAGCAATGACGCAACTTTACATAAGGTTTTTAGACTCATTAACTCTCTAGCGATGGGCTCGAACCATCGCTGCCATCCAAGCAGCGTCAGGAAAGGGGGTGAGCTCGGTTTCTCGTGGTGAAAAATATATCTATTCGCCTGTTTAAAGTGTATTTGGGAAGATATTTTGAATTGAAATTAGAGCGTGATGATAGAAATGTGTTATTTGATAAGAGAAACAGACGCTGTATTGGTTAATGTAGACTCTGGTGGTAAGATTTATTATCGAATATGAAGACTCGCAGGGCATGATATGAATTTTAGTCTTGAGCAACTAAATACTTTCGTTGCGGTATATGAACAGCAGGCTTTTAGTAAAGCTGCGATAAAATTAAATAAGCACCGAACAACGGTTGCACAAGTCATCACGAGTTTAGAAGACCAGTTAGCGATTACTCTATTCGATAGGTTGAGCCGCAGTGTTGAACCCACTGAAGATGCAGTTCTCCTTTATCATTACGCAAAGCAAATTCTAGAGCAGGCTAAAACTCTTGATAGATTTGCATTAAGTCTTTCATTTGGCGGGCTAGAGTCGGTGACGATAGCCTATGCGAGCTTTTTACCTCATCACGTTGTTTCTAAAATTCGTCGACAGCTTTATGAAGACTTCCCATCCATGCGCGTTAATTTTTTGGTCAGAACGAAACCAGAAATAAAAGCAGGGATCGAAGACGGAAGCATCCATTTTGGGATTGTGAATATATACGAAAGCAAAGTGATTAATAGTATTGATTTTACTTTTTTGGGGAATATGCCTTTTGTTCCATTTGCTCATGCAGGAAGTGAATTATCGGCTAAGCCCTCAAACGAAACGCTCTCAAAGATGAAATCTTTACGCCAGTTTGTACTCAAATCTATGGTCGATGATAAAATGACGGAGAAGGTTGTTGTTTCTTCAAAACATGAATATGTTGATCAATTAGCGGTCATTGTTAAGCTTGTCCAAGATGATTTTGGCTGGGCTCTTTTACCAAAGTCGATAATTGAATCTGAATATATGACTGAGAATTTGGTAGAGATAAAATGTGACGAGATCAAACAAGAAATAATGGTTCCCATATCCCTTTGGTGTCCACATTCAAAACAGATTGCTCAGGTAAAAAAATCGATCATCAAGGTCGCTGATTATTATATAAATAAATCAGCGTACTAAAAAACGGACACTGTATTGGGATGAGTTCATCAGGCTATAGAAGTATTGAGCTTGATGAGCTATCTATTATGAACTCGTTTAGGGCACTTTGAGTCATAAAGCGCCAAGAGTTAAATATTGGACTATCCAAGTTCTGGACATAAATGAGCCAGTAAATTTCCTAAGTTAGCAATTGACCAATCACTTTTTGTATGGGGGAAAAAACGGGGTTTTGGAAAGCTAGTATGATGAATAAAATCGCGTCACACCAGTAAAAAGGTTTGGTCTAAGAGGATTGAGTAAACCTAATTTAAATTAATGAAAATATTATTGAATTTGTCTAAGTCAACAATCTCATTATCTTCAATCCATAAAAAGAAATTACTCTGCCACCTCTGAGTTTTCTTTGCTGAATCGGAAAAAACTTTAGATTTTAACTCTCCACGGCTTGAAGTCCACGGCGGAAAAACTCTGAAAGCCATTTTCCCTTTAGCTTTGTTTGAGGTTACAACTCCCTTATTAACCAAAACAGTTAACGGGAAGATATAAATACCTCTCTTCGATATGTCGCAATCACTAACCTCAACAAAAAGATAATCTAAATCATGTTCTTCGTAAGGCATCGTTCTTCTCGGATCGGTACTATTTTCATCAGGTCTCTTCCATATTGATAGAAAATTACCTGGTCTATCTGGTGTAACATTTCCCTTTCTATAAAGTATTTTTTTTCCATCTATTGAGAACTCAAGAGCTTCATACTTACTATTTTGAGGATATCGATCTAACACGACGGGACTGGTTAACTCGCATCCTTTAGATATGAAGTTATGACGTATAAACACACTTACCTGATTAAGATACTTATACTGAGACAAAATGCTCCCCCTTCAAAAAATTCGATCCAACATAGTACACGTTAATGAGCCGTTATCTAATGAAGAAAGCCACTCAAGTATTCAAAAGTTCGAAAAGCAACCAGTAAGACAGAGCTTTAGTCTACTTATGCAATTAAGCTCCTATCGCGCTGTAATTCTTCACGTGTTGGCAACTCATCCAGAAATTTAGGTAATTTTTTGTTGAAGCCTGTTTTTTCAAAGCCAAAGAGAGAAAAATAGTAGATAGCTCTTACTAGAGTTTCCGAACAAAAATCAATGGCACAAAAATCCAATCTCTCATCGACTGATGAGCCATGAACGATTTTTGAACGAGCTTTGTAGAGTTTTTCTGCTTTGTCTTCAATCAAATCACTAAGTCCATTGTGAGTGATGTTTAAATGAGTAACTCTTCGTTTGAAGACCTCTGTAAGTTTATCTTCGTGAAAATTGACCAGTGCTTCCATTGAGCTGACGAGCTTTTGTATTTGCTGATAGAAGTTAGGTTCTCTGGTAGCATCCCCATACCATAATAAAGCTCGCTCTAAACGCTCGACGACCCTTTGACTTGAAAAATTAGGTGTTAATAGTAATTCAGGTATCTGAAATACGGTGTCTATATAGTTTGTTTCACAAGCTCTACTCTCATGAAAAGCTAGCCAAAATTGTTCTGAATCGGACTGGAAAGAGTGAAAATTACGAGTTGTCGTTTTACCCATGTTATTTCTATCTTTTCCTACTCTGTAAAAATCAAACAGGTGATTATTTCTATCATTGGACGCCAGTAGCGGGATGGCTTGGGGTGATAATCTAGTGGCTAAAAGCTTCAATGCGTTATATGTAGCATCTCTAGCTCTTTCCGCTAGTTGTCGTGATAGTTTCTTACTGCATTGTGTTGGTACAGAGACTTCTAGATAATAGTTATAGTTAAATGTTCTCGTATCTTTAAAATGGGTTAGCTCCTTTTCCGTCAGAGCAATCTCGTATGCAGGCACTAATCGAATATTTTTGCTTATTTGTAACTCATTGCTCAGGTTAAACATCGTTACTGGGAACTGATAAACAGAGCGCATAAACTCTTTTTTAAAGGCCCACACTCGACGACTTATAATGTTTTTTAACGTTTGAAATTTAACATCGAATTGCTCTCCGTCATGTATCATGCATTGAGCAAAACCATCCAAATCAGAATTAGCATACTCGTATACTATCTCTTCAATAATAGGGTTTAGTTCATAGGATAAACAATTGAGGTTTCTCTTATGTATAAGCGTCGCTAATTCTCGGATTAGAGATAGGGAGCACGATGAATGGTGCAACTGATAAATGCAAGGTTCCTTACTTTCCCATTTTTCTCTCATTTCTTCCTTTAGGTCATTAGGAGCATCAATCCATGTCAATACTGCATTGCCCATTTTAACCTTTTGGTAGTAAGCCTCAGGATCATCTAACCAGACTTTATGTGTACGAGCTAGTTCTTTTAACAGCTTTGAAAATACCTCACACTCACTTGCTGATAGTTGCATCAATACCCACCTTAATTTATTAGTTGCGGTCATTTAGATAAAATACTGACATTATGAAAAGTAAGTCAAATGATACTTAGGTGTAGTTGTGTGCTCATTCGGTCGAAACACGGAATGGGGCAGAACTGAGTCAGCTCTGTCCAAGGCCTGAAATGGGCAATATCAGATTATGTTTTGATCCATCCATTTTATTCTTTCGCTACTCTTTCTTTTTTGAATTTTCCACTCACGCCCCAGCTCAACCATTCGCTCCTCGTAATGACCATTCGTCGCATTGATAAAACTGCATGACAAATTCTAGTTAACCTTTCAACGTCAACATTTGAAAGGGATTAGAAATCATGACTACTGCAAACACGACTTACTTACTTACTTCTCTATTTAAGCGCTCATTTTTGATTGGGCTTGTTTCCTTCGCTCCTACGTTAGCTTTAGCTAACCCAAGTTCAGACGTGCTTGATATCTACAACCAAGCCGCGCAAGGCAATGAAGACTTGGTGGAAGTGGCTTACGAACGCCTGAACGACACGCTACAACAAGATGGTGCTACGCCACTAACCTTGGTTTACCTAGGCAGCACTGAAACTTTAATGGGACGTGATGCATTCTTGCCTTGGAACAAGATGAAGTATGTGGAGAAGGGCTTATCAACCATTGATAAATCACTGGTGCTGCTTAAAGACGAAGTCCAACCGATTCATGAACAACCTCGCGTTCAAGGGTTGCCAGATTCTTACCTAACTCGCGCCATGGCTGCGGTGACTTACACCTCTCTGCCAGACATGTTTAACCACTTTGACCGTGGTTATGACCTGTTCCTCTCGTTACTCGCGGAAGATGATTTCCAGCAACAACATTTCGCAGCGACATCCTGGATTTACCGTTACGCCATTACCGCATCGCTTCGCGCTGAAGACTTCAAACAAGCACAAGTGTGGCTTGAAAAAATGGAAATTGCTGATGCTGGCAATATCGAAACTATGACTGCGAAGGCGCTCATTGCAAATGCTAAATAACGGTTTACTAAATCTCATTAACGAGCTGGTCTTCAGAGGACAATGAAATGATCGAATTTAACAGTATCGGCAAAGCGTATGTGACTGGTGGTCAAAGCGTAGATGCACTCAAGGGCGTTGATGGTCAGATCCAACGCGGTGAAATGGTGGCGCTATGTGGGCCGTCGGGTTCAGGAAAAAGCACACTTTTGAATATTCTTGGTTTATTGGATATGGATTATCGAGGGCAGATTAATATTGATGGCCAACCGTATCCGACAGAGCAAATCGCCGCTGCACGTTTTCGTCGTCAGTCGCTGGGTTTTGTGTTTCAGCGATTCAATCTGGTTCCTGTAATGACTGCGCTTGAGAATGTCGCTTACCCATTGATGTTGAACCAATGCTCAAAGCAAGAACAGCAGAGCAGAGCGCAAGACATGTTAGAGCGTGTTGGGCTAGGGGATTACGTTAATCATCGTCCAGACAACTTGTCTGGAGGTCAGCAACAACGTGTCGCGATTGCCAGAGCACTGATCCACAACCCAAGCTTAGTGATTGCCGATGAGCCGACCGCGAGCTTAGATAGCCACACTGCGAACCTTGTGATCGACATTATGAAAGAGCTTGGTCACGAAATGAGTACGACTTTTATCGTCGCAACGCACGACCCAAGAATGGCGCAGCGTTGTGACCGAGTGATTGAACTTATCGACGGACAATTGGCTCCACAAGCCACAGCAACGGAGACGATCTCATGGGCAAGTTAACACAAAGAATGAGCACGTTTTTACTTCCAACTTCGGTGCGTTTGGCGTGGCTTAATCTATTAAGAAATGGTCGACGTAGTTTGTTGTCGGTGTTGATCATCGCCATTGCGGTATTTGCACTGACCAGTGCTGGTGGTTATGGGCTTTACACCTATGAGTCACTGAGAGAATCGACTGCGCGTGATACTGGCCACCTTACTTTGAGTACGCCAGGTTATTTTGAACAAGATGAAGACATGCCGCTGAGCAATGGTCTGGATAACGTACAAACGCTAACCAAGAGCATTATCGGTGATAGTGACGTGCGTGGTGTGCAGCCGCGAGTCTATTTCAGTGGTTTGGTGTCTAACGGCAGTAAGTCGACCATCTTTATGGGAACGGGTGTCAATGAGCGTGAGTTCGACATGAAAGGCCCTTTCCTTGATGTGCGCAGCGGGCAAACCCTGTCGGATGTGAAATCCCCAAGATACGATAGCCAAGAGCCACAAGTGATGCTGGGTACTGACTTGGCTCGTAATCTTAAAGCTGCGGTAGGAGATTGGGTGACTCTGCTCGCTACAACAAGTGACGGTGCTTTGAACGCTTTTGATTTTAAGGTGCAGGGCATCTACTCGACAGGCGTGCCAGAGTTGGATAAGCGTCAGCTGTATGTTCATATCACTGCCGCTCAAGAGCTTTTGGCCTCAGACAAAGTCAGTACCTTATCGGTGTTCCTATTTGAAACAAGCAAGACCTCGACCGTTCAACAACGTATCCAAACTGCTTTAGATCGAAATAGCGCTAGCCAAAGCGAACAAGGATCAGAGATCGAGATCACTCCATGGCAAGATCGCGCGTTTTTCTATACCAAGGTTAAAGATCTTTACGACCGGATCTTCGGCATCATGGGTGCAGTGATGGCGTTGGTAGTGTTTGTGTCGTTGTTTAACACCATGACCATGTCGGTGACCGAACGCACTCGTGAAATTGGCACCTTGTCAGCACTCGGCAGTTACCCTTCTGAAATCGTGGCGGGTTTCTTAAAAGAGGCGGGACTACTGGCGGTGATTGGTAGCATGATTGGCGCGCTAGTGAGTGGCTTAGTGTCGGTGTTATTGCTGGTGGTTGATATACAAATGCCACCACCTCCGGGTCGAACCGAAGGTTATCCACTCAACATTTACTTCTCATTGGAACTGGTTGGTTACGCCACTTTAGGTGTGCTGACGATATGTTTGCTGGCTGCTTATTTCTCTGCTCGCAAAGGCGTGAATAAGCCAATCACGGAGGCACTCGTTTATGTGTAAATTAACTCGTTCATTCAATATCTTGGCTTTCGCGTTGGGCTCTGTTTTGGCTCTGGTTCTAGCATCGACACCAAGCTGGGCTGTCGATTCACAACAAGTCACTGAGATGATTGCCAAAGCGGATAGCTATCGCTTGAACAGCGAACAGGCGTCTAAGGTAGTGTCTTTGGTGGCGCTATATCAAGACGAGCAATTGGATAAAACGCGAGAATACAATGTCTACACAAGGCCAAATCGAGAGTCATTAGTCGTCTTTAAATCAGCTGTTGAGGCAGGTCAAAAGATGCTGATGATTGAAGATAATTATTGGTTACTGATGCCGAAATCGCGCCGCCCAATTCGTATCACACCAATGCAAAAGCTATTAGGTGAAGCGTCGGTTGGCGATATCTCGACGCTGACTTGGAGCGAAGATTACCAAGGCGAGTGGGTTGCCGATCAGCAGGTTGAGATGCCCAATGGTGAACAGCTCGATACCCATCACCTAAAGCTCGCGGCGAAAACTAAGGGTGCCAGCTATCAATCGATTGATCTGTGGTTAACGGCAGACCGAGCGTTTCCAGTTAAAGCGGATCTGTATCTGCGTTCAGGAAAGCTGGCAAAACAAGCTTGGTTTACTGAGGGCGTGCGTGATGGTTTACCCACAGTGGTGTCGATGACCTTGCTCGATAAGATTCAACCAAGCAAGAAAACCGTGATTGAGTACCGCAAAGTGATTGAACAAAGCTTGGAAGACAAATATTACAACCCTGCTTATTTATCGCGTAACAGTGTTTCTGGCCTGTAGGTGGACGTCATGAAAGCGCCCAATCGCCGATTCCACATAAAGTCTTCAATCACTACTTTGCTTGCTTTGTCTTGTGTGAGTAACACGATTCAAGCAGACGATCTGAGCTTGGCCTGGGATTGGCAACTGAGCGCTGAGTCGGTTGAATCGCGAGAATCGCCATTCAGTCCTTTAGCATCAGATAATCGTCAGTCACTCAATGGTTTGCTGGATCTAGAGGTTGGCTATGGCAATTGGCTTGGCCTGTTTGCCGTGAAAGCCAACGATATTCTAAGCAACAACCCTCAACAACAAGACGCGAGCTTTGAGTCTGAATTCATTGTGCGTGAGTTGTTTTGGCAAGGTGGTGTTGAGATGTCGAATTCAGTAATCGGTGACCACTATCTTGATGTGACGCTTGGTAAGGTTCGTTTGGATTGGGGGGTGGGTTATGGCTATCGGCCTTTAGACATCATCAAACCTTATCGCCAAAATCCTGTGGGTATTGTGGTTGAAGAAGGGGCGGGAGTCGCTTCGGCGTCACTGTTCGATATGACGGGCGAGTGGACATTGCTTTACAGTGATTCGTCATGGACTTCCCAAGATGTAAATGAATTCGAAAAGCAGAATCAGCAACAAGGGCTTGGGATACGTCGTTATAACTTAGTGGGCGATCACGAATATCAATGGGTCGCTTATTACGATGATGTACGCCACGGCTTGCTCGGGGCTAGTTTGGTTTCGGTATTAAACCTCGCGTGGGAGTTTCACGGTTCTGTGGTTTATCAGCGACAAAGCCTAGGCTACAGTCAGCCGAGCTCAATGCTTAAACCGGTTTATCTAGAAGAGCAGGGCGAGGCTTATCAAGCGTTGGCAGGACTAACATGGGCCAATGACTCGGGGCACAATGTGGTTCTGGAATATTGGTTTGATAGCCGAGCTTGGAGTAACTCTGAATGGCAAAGTGCGATAGAAAGTGCAGTGTCTTTGTCGGTTAATCCGATGACAGCTTCGTTGGCAGGTTCTTATGCGCAAGGCTATCAGCACGCCAATTTAGTTCAACACAACATCATGTTTCACTGGTCTATGGATTCGACACATGGCTGGCTTGAAGATATCACGCCGACATTCGACGTCATGTTATCTCCACAAGACGGCGGCTTTATTGCAACGCAGTGGCTCAACTATCAGGCTTTAGATAATGGTAATTCATCGTTGGATTTGGAACTTGCTGCACGCTTTCTAGAAGGTAAAAATGATTCTGCTTACGCCAACTTACCTGATAGTCATATGATTCTCTTAAATATCAAAGGACGATTTTAATGAACACTTCTTCAAACAGTCGGTTTTCATGGATTAAAAGCTTCGCGTTCACCACGCTATTTTGTGTTCTTATTGCGATTACAACCCATACGATTTGGGGCGGTGGATTAACGGTTAACCTGGCAATCAGTTTTGGCTTTGGCTACAGCGCGGTGGGTTCTTCTTTCATGTTGGTTAAGTTGTTCAAGAGAACATCCCGAACGCTTGAAGTGGGGATCTCAATGGTGTTCGCGATGACGGTTGGTACCTTGAATGCGCACTACTGGTTGAACGGATATTTCGGAGCCAATATCTCGGACCTTAAATCTGTGGTGTTGCTCGGTGTGATTTTCTGTTCGGTTTGCTATTACTATTTCTACACCCGAGAGCAACAGTTACGTGCCGACAACGAATTGGAAGTAGCCAAACGTCGTCAGGCCGATCAAGAAAAGGTGGTGGTGCTAAGCCAGCTTAAGCAATTGCAAAGCCAAATTGAACCGCACTTCTTGTTCAACACACTTGCGACCATCAATGTATTGATTGAGAGTGACAGCACGAAAGCCAAGTTGATGCTCGAAAAACTGACTAACTTGTTGCGTGTGACTTTGAAAAACAGCCGTACTGAGCAATCGACCATCGCACAAGAGGTCGACTTGTTAGACGCATATCTTAATATCCAAAAGATACGTTTGGGTGAGCGTTTAGCGTTTTCTATTGAAACACACGAGATTAGCTATTTGCAGGTGATTCCCCCGTTCTTGATTCAACCTTTAGTCGAAAATGCACTCACGCACGGCATCGAGCCCAAAGCCGCAGGTGGTAAAGTGAATATCTGCATTACTCAACAAGCACAGCTGCTAAAAATCGAAGTTTCAGACAATGGCGCTGGGCTAAAAACGCCTTCTGCGAATACGGGGCACGGTGTTGGGTTGAGCAATATTCGTCAGCGAATAGAAACTCTTTACGGTGAGAAAGCTAGCCTGACGATCACTGAGCAAGCTGAGGGTGGGGTGGTATCGACGATCTTATTACCGCTCATAAGCGAAACTGGCTCCGAGAGCGATGAGCCGAAACTCTAAGAACAGCAACTAAAAACAGACGATTTACAGTGTGAATTTAAAGGAATAATAATGACTAACCCAGCAGTAAAGCCGAACGTAACGGCAATTATCGCAGACGATGAAGCACTGTTAAGGCATCACCTAGACAAGAGCCTTGCTGAGGTTTGGCCTGAGCTAGAGATTGTCAGCAAGGCAACAAATGGATTGGAGGCGATGCAGAGTATTCAGCAGTTTGAGCCTGATGTGGTCTTTCTTGATATTCGTATGCCGGAGCTGGATGGTATCTCGTTGGCGAAACAATTGAACAAGCTAGATTCGCCGCCCTTGGTGGTTTTCATTACCGCTTATGATGAATACGCAGTTAAAGCCTTTGAGCACAATGCGATGGATTACCTGCTTAAACCGATCAATGAAGAGCGCTTACTCGCTACCTGTAAGAAGGTGCAAGCGCGTCTGTCGAGTAACCAAGCGCAATCAGGTATTACGCCAGAACAACCGAATATCACGGCGTTAATGGCTCAGCTTCAACAGTTATCACAATCGACGTCACAGCAAATGCTGTCTCCTTCTCAATCTCAGAAAAAGCATCTCACTTGGCTCAAAGCCAGCGTTGGGGAAGACATCCACCTTATCGCCGTTGATGATGTGGCTTACTTCAAAGCGGAAGACAAGTACGTCTCGATATTCAAAAAAGGCCAAGGCGGTTCGTTAGAGGAGTTTATTCTTCGCGTATCACTAAAAGAGCTGATCGCCCAGCTTAATCCTGATGAGTTTTGGCAGATCCATCGTTCTGTCGTGGTGAAAGTCTCGGCCATTGATAAGGTGAAGAAAGGGCTCTCAGGTCAAATGTCGGCGTATGTATCAGGCGAGAAGCTACCTATTAGTCGAGCGTCGCAAGTGCTCTTTAAAGGGATGTAGCCATTGATTTTAAAGGGACGTAATAAGTTCTTATCAAAACGCCATTTTAAACGAATACTGTCGATTTTTTATAGCGCGTGATGGTTTATAAAATGAGGATGCAGATCACAAAGATATTCATCGGGTTAAATATTAAATAATAATCATTAATTCAATCTGTATATTGTTGATGAATGACATTAAGAGGTTGTTATGAAAATATATTATTTAGCGACGGCACTATGCCTTACCTTAGTTGGCTGTAGTTCAACATCAAATATCACCGAAACCTTAATCCAGCCGGATCCGGCATGGACATCAGGCCAGCTAGAAAATGGTCTTACCTACCATGTTTATCCAGATCATGAAGAATCCGTATCTGTTCGGTTAGTCGTGCACGCGGGTTCGTTCCAAGAAACTGACCAACAAGAAGGTTATGCTCATTTCTTGGAGCACATGGCATTCAATGGCAGCAAGAATTTCTCTCAAAATGACGTGATTCGCTTATTTGAAGATGCCGGCGCTAGCTTTGGTGCTGATATTAATGCTTATACCTCTTACCAAGAAACCGTATACGAATTAGATTTACCAGATAATACACAATTAGAGCAGGCTTTAACCTGGCTGCGTGATGTCGGTGATGGCCTTGAAATCGCCGATACGGAAGTAGAAAAAGAGAAAGGCGTTATTATTGGTGAATTTCGTTATGCACGCTTAGATGATAAACCATTCGCAGAGCAGTTCTTCGATCACTTTATAGAGGGCAGCCAGTATGAAGACCAAGATGCATTGGGTTCCAAAGGATCTGTGCTCAACGCGACTTCTCAAGGGATAAATAGCTTTTATCAGACTTGGTATCAGCCCCAAATTGTCGAGGTGATTGTCTCGGGTGACATTGACAAAAAAACGGCTATTCCACTCATTGAAGCGAAGTTTTCTAGCTGGGAACGTGGTGAAACACCAAAGCCAGGAAAACAAAGAATCATAAAGTTCAATGACGGTGATTATATCGAGTATGCAGAAGGGGAAACCCCAAGTATTTCTTTGATGATCAACCGAGGTTCAAGCGAGATAACGACTCGCGAACAACAGCATCAACTTTGGCTCGATGAAACTGCACAACAACTGATTCGACAACGACTCAACACCAAGTTCAATGACGCGGCCTTAGCGACTCAATGGGTGGTGGCTGAACATTACTCAATGGAATATCAGCGCTATTCATCGATCAGTGTTGGTTTCCCTGTTGGTGCGCGTGAGGTGACTCAACAAGAGCTTATCGCGACATTGGCATCTCTACGTGATTATGGTGTCTCTGAAAGTGAGATCATCAGCGAGCAGAACTATTATCAAGACTTGCTCGATAATGTTGAGGTCGACTGGGACAACATGGACAGTGCTCAACACGCTAATCAGAAAACGTTGGCTTTAGTGAACGAGCAAACCGTGCAATCACAAAGAGACTATGAAGCGAGCCTTGAAGAGTTTGTCGCGAATCTCGATCTTGAAGGGATTAATGCCAGTATCAATGCCTTGCTTTCTAGTGACTATTTTTTAGTGGTAGGGATGAGTGAAAGCGAAGATAAAGTTGCGGTTACCCAAGCTATCGATAGCTTAAAAGCAACCTATAGCGAAGCGGGCGCCAAACCTGTGCTTGCAGTGACCAGCAGTGCTTTTGCCGTACCGAGTTCTCAAGGTGATATTGTGTTGGTCGAACAGATGTATATTGACCCATATGTTCAAAAGTGGACGCTCAGTAATGGTATCGATATGTGGTATCTGCGTGATTCTCTTGCTGGTAATGAAGTGGGTATGTACTACACAAGCTTAGGGGGCAAGGCCGTTTTAGACTCAAGCTTATATCCAGCGACCGAGTTGGCTCTTGCGGCTATTGGTCGAAGTGGTGTTGGCAGTTTTACAGGAACGGAGCTTGATGCGCATCTTGATCGTGAAGATATTAAAGTTTATCCGTTCATCGAACCGACTCGCCACGGCGTCGAGTTTAAGATCAAAAAGAGTGGTTTAGCGGAAACTTTTGCCGCACTCAACGCGATCGTGACATCAGTGAAAGTATCACCAGAGCAACTAGCGGCGGTTAAGCAAGAGTTCATTCAAAACCGAGAATCCTACTTAGCAAGCCCAGCTGGTCAGTTCGCCTATGCAATGAACAAAAATACTTATCAAGCAAACAGCGACCATGTGTTGTTAGACGGAAAAAGTGTTGAAGCGGTTTCCGTTGAGGATGTAAAGAATGTGCATCAGCAGTTATTCGGGCAATTGCGAAGTAACCAACTGGTTATGGTGGGCGATATTGATCCTAGTGAACTGAAACCTTTGGTTCGCCAGTACTTGGCTTCTATTCCGTTGGAGAAAACCGCTGCACCTGACTTTAACGTCGCGTACAAGCACCCTTCCAAAGCGCGTATTGATTTGGCGGTTAACAGTGCCAACAGTACTGAGTACATGCTAAGAGTGATTGCGGAGCCTTCCGTTAATACAGGAATGGTAAGAGGGCAAACGGCGAAAGATATCTTTATGGAAGATCTGCTACAACGCGTGCTTTCTACTCGTTTAGATGCGTACATTCGTGAAGATTTAAGCCTAGATTATTCACCTTATTCTTACTATGTATCTCAAGATGGAGAAACAAGTCATGATTGGTTTATTGGTGCGATGATCGCCCCTGAAAATACTGAACAGATAGAAGTGGCGATTGATAAAGTGGTTGCAGACCTTTTGAAGGGGGTCTCACAAGATGAAGTTAGAGCGGCGGGCAAGCAATTAGAAGCGGATTTTACGCCTTTAGATGCTAGCACTGTTGACCAAGCATGGTTCGTGTCTCGTTATCTTTTGCACGACTATGGCGTAGCAGCTTTGTTTAACGTAAAAGCGACGATTCGCTCAATTTCTCGTGAAGACATGAATCAACTTGTGCAGCGTATATTTGGTGAAAACAGCCGTAAGGTTAAAAATATCATGCGTCCTAAAGCCTAAAGCCTAAAGCTATAAGCAAACAGAAAGACTTAACTCAAAGCCAAGCATGCACTGATGCACTGCTTGGTTTTTTTGTTTTTTTACATTATTCATAACATCAATGTATTAGGTGTTGTTGGCCGCATTTAAAGGCATGTAGTTCTAAATGCGAGAGTGCTTAATCGGTTGCTTCGTATCATTTTCTAAAAAAATGTTTTAAATCAAGACAGCGTTTCATTTGTATTGTAAATTGGCGATCTACGAGAATGTTGTTTGGATATTAGATTGCTTAAATTAGGTACCCGATTAGTCTTAATGTTGTTTTTACTGAGCTTTGGCTTAGTGAATTCTAACGGCTATTCGTTCCCTTCTAAGCCATTCCAAATCCACTCCGCTCAAGAGCAGCCTTCGCAGAATAATCTTTGTAAACAAGCTGCTGCGGATAATCCGTCGAGCTACATGGAATGTGACCAGGTTCAGTTTGACACTGCGTCTTTAGGTGATAGTTCCAATTATCACGACACTGAATCGAGTCTCCAAGCGGTAACCTTTAGACGTATGCTCAGCAACGAGCAAGAAAGCGTGGCCGACCTTGAGCCTGCTTATCATCTATTGATCGACTTCTCTCCCCCATCACTACTGGCATCTCTGCTCTTCAACACGCCGATGTTGGATACTAAGCAGCATTGGACCAGCATTGTGAGTTCTCCGTCCTCCCGGCTTTCGGGGTGGAAAGAGGGCAACATCCAATACTCGCATTTCCGAGAACTTCTCAGCTAATCGTTTGACCCTAAATTGGTCGTCTCGATGGTCACTTGTGCCCGTTGAGCTCGCCAGTTAACCAAGACAAACATAGCGACATCAGCTTTAGCATCACTACCGTTCAATCAGCTTGTTCTGGTTTTGGCTATCGATCGTGTTCGCAAAACATTAGTTATACCAATCGTAGTAAATAACTGGTCACCCTAGCTGGTTAAAATGCTCGATCACTGCTTTTTTTCGGCTCTATTTTTGAGCTCGTATTTACGGTGATTGGTACAAAGAAGAGATCTTGACTGTGAAAAAACGCATTCCAAGAAAACAAATTAACCACTACTCAAAGTGGAAATACGTGGTGCTTATCGCCACCATCATTATCATGATTCTAAGTGCTTTACCTTCTTGGTTTGGTGAGGACGCCTCGGTTCAAATCAGTAACCGTTCTGAGCAGACGATCGACGCCACTCAAGTGACGCAATACCTTGCTAGCGAAGGCATTCAAGCGACATCAGCCTTTCAAAAAGACAAACGCTTAGTTGTGATCTTAGAAGATGCAGAGCAGCAAGCGAAAGCCAAAGAAGTACTTAATGAGCGCTTACTAGACAGCGCAACCGTTGCTTTAGCGATGGAGCCCGCTGCACCAAAATGGCTGACTGATATGGGTTTTGCGCCGATTCAACTAGGCCTTGATTTACGCGGTGGCGTGCAGTTCTTGCTAGAAGTGGATATGGCACCGGTTTATCACGCGCAAGCTCAAGCGGTGGTCGACGAGATCACTAGCGAAGTGCGTTATGCCCGTGGTGAAGTGGTGAACAACCAAGTTAAGTTTAATTTCCGCACTGATGCTGATTTTGAACAAGCTCAAAAGCTGATTCGTGAAGAGTTCCCACAATGGCAACGTGATCGTTCAGATAAATCGCTAACGTTAACCCAATCTGAAGAAGAGCAAAGAACGCTACGTAACCTAACGGTTCAACAAAACCTGCAAATCATGCGCAGCCGTATTGAAGAGTTAGGCATCACAGAAGCATCAATTCAACGCCAAGGTGAAAGCCGTATTCGTATTGAACTGCCGGGCGTACAAGACCCTGCAGCAGCGAAAGATGTGATTGGTGCAACCGCATCACTTGCTTTCTATTCTGTGTACGACAACCCAACGCGCAGCACTCAAACGCTGAAGGACACAGACGGCAACCGCGTGGTAGTCGACCGCAAGGCTGTGTTGAGTGGCGAACACATTATCGATGCTCGTAGTGGCATTGGTGAGATGGGCAGCGCAGAAGTAAACATCACACTGGATTCTTCTGGCGGCAAAAAAATGTCTGAATTTTCTCGCCATAATATTGGTAAGCCAATGGCGACTGTTTACAGCGAATACAGCCGTGATAGAGCAGGCAACAGCAAGCAAGACAGTGAAGTGATTAGTGTAGCAAACATCCAATCTCAACTGGGTAGCCGCTTCAGAATCACTGGCGCAGGCAGCTTGGCAGACGCACAAGAGCTTGCGTTACTGTTGCGTGCGGGGTCATTAACCGCGCCCGTTACCATCATTGAAGAACGTACTATTGGCCCATCTCTGGGTGCAGAAAACGTAACCAACGGCTTTGCTGCTCTGGCGCTTGGCCTTGGTCTTACTCTGACGTTTATGGCGCTATGGTATCGCCGCTTAGGTTGGGTCGCGAACTGTGCATTGGTGGTGAACATGACCACATTGTTTGGCTTGATTGCCTTGCTACCAGGTGCGGTATTAACCCTGCCGGGCATTGCGGGCTTGGTATTGACTGTCGGTATGGCGGTAGATACCAACGTGCTTATCTTCGAGCGTATTCGAGACAAGATGAAAGAAGGGCGCAGCTTTGCGAGTTCTATCGATCGTGGCTTTGACAGTGCGTTCTCTTCTATTTTCGATGCCAACGTCACCACCATGATCGTTGCTGTGGCTCTATACACCATTGGTAATGGACCGATTCAGGGCTTCGCTTTGACTCTGGGCTTAGGTCTTCTAACCAGCATGTTTACGGGCATTTTTGCTTCACGAGCGATCATCAATTTGGTTTGGGGGCGTGACCAACGCCACGACGTAAGGATTTAAGCATGAGTATTTCAAATATGACTAATTCAAACAGCTATGTTTCAGACCGCTATATTACAGACAGCAACATGACTCGCCTCCGTAAGGTGATGTCTGTGATTTCTATTATGCTGTTCATGAGCTCTGTAATGCTGGTGGCAGTGAAAGGTTTTAACTGGGGCTTGGACTTTACTGGCGGTGTGGTTGCCGAGGTTCAGCTCTCTGACCAAGTGACGAAAGACGCGTTAAAAACCAAGCTTGATACGGCTTTCCAACAAGACGTTCAAGTGGTTGGCATGGCAGAGCAAGATCGCTGGACGATTCGTTACAGCCAGCTGACAGATGCTCCACAGCCAAACTTAGTGGATGCTTTGTCATCGGTGAGCGACCAAGTAAAAGTGCTCAACAGCAGCGTGGTTGGCCCTCAAGTGGGTCAAGACATGGTTGAGCAAGGCGGCTTGGCGGTGTTGGTGTGCTTCCTAATGATCATGCTGTACCTGAGTGTACGATTTGAATGGCGTTTGGCTCTGGGTGCGCTTGCCGCGATTATCTATGATGTCACGCTTATCTTAGGCTTGTTCGCCTTCACTCAATTCGAGTTCAACCTGACCGTATTGGCGGCTGTGTTAGCGATTTTGGGTTACTCACTCAATGACTCAATCATCATCGCCGACCGTGTCCGTGAAATGCTGCGCGGTAATCCAAACGGTGATACTGACAACCTACTTAACGAATCGGTGAAAGCGACCTTCTCACGCACCATGGTGACTTCAGGAACAACTCTAATCACCGTATCAGCGCTTTGGCTACTTGGTGGTGCTGCGCTGCAAGGTTTTGCTATTGCGTTGGTTGTCGGCATTGTTAGCGGTACGTGGTCTTCCGTTTCCGTCGGCATCACTCTGCCTAAGTTGCTTGGCCTGCAGCCTTGTCACTACAAAGTAAAAGTGCCAGTAGAAGTTGAGGGAGAGTACCCCTAGGTTGTTTATGCTCTAGCAGTACAAGTTAGCAAGTAACGTCAGTAAAGCCCTTCGTTTGTAATAAAACGAAGGGCTTTATTTTTTATAAGAGTCAAACAGTTAGTGAAAAGAGAGCCTATTTCAAAAAACAGTGGATTGAGCAGGCAAGCCCACATGATATGAAGTATGTTTATATGACGTTCGTAGAAATGAGGCAAGGGAATGGAATATCGACATCAATGTCATGTAGGCGACCATGGTGATGCGCTAAAGCATCCAGTATTGAGTGCACTTGTTCAGTCATTAATGCAGCAACATTCACGCCTCAATGTTATCGACACACACTCTGGTACAGGGTGTTATGACCTCACCACCGCACCAAGTAATCATGCAGGTGAGTTTGCTGAAGGGGTCGGGTACTTGTGGCACAATAAGGCTTATCTTCCTCCTGCATTCGCTTCTTTTATGTCGGTACTGGAATACTACAATCCGAATCAACTTATCTCTTTGTATCCGGGTTCTGCCGCCATCACTTACCAACAAGGTCGCAGCCAAGATAGCTTCTATTTTTCAGACATTCAGCAAGATGAAGCTGATTTACTGCAAACTAATATCGATAAGTTACAGCGTAACTTTGGTGTTTCAAGCAAGCTTACGATTAGCGCAGGTGATGGGCTAAAAGCGTTACCTGATGACGTAGCTAAACATGACAATCATCATCTGATTGTTATCGACCCACCCTATGAAACTGATTCAGAATATCTCGCGGTGATTGATGCCTTAGTTAAGGCATATCAGCAGTCGGAGAAAGTATCTGCACTAATTTGGTACCCGCTCTACACGGATGACAAGAGCTCACTGATTTTGAACCACTGTGTGACCGCAGTGAAAGATGGTTTACTGCCAAGTCCGATTAAATCGGAGCTTCGCCTTCGAGATCCTAAGGGTGATGATCGCCTGATCGGTAGTGGTTTACTGTTGTTCAATCCACCACAAGGCATTGCTGGGACAGTTGCAGATACGCTCTATTATTTACACAGCCAACTCGCGACCAATGGTGAAGGGTATTGGCAAATCAGAAGTCTATAGCTCTGATTTATATGGGGTTTATGATTACTTTCGAGATGTGTCTCACTAAATCGCTAATTTTTGTGTGGTTTAAATTGACCAAACGCTAACTTTTATCGATTGATTAATTGCAGTGAATCATTTAAAAATAGAATATCAATGCGCGCAAGTGCATAAAGGCTCATAAGTTAAATAATTAGTCTAAGATTAATATCAGATTGTGGTTTACCCCCTAAACTGCATAAGGCTCGCACTAGTCATGCGAGCCTTTCTTTTGCCTGTCGGAAATGTATTTCTAGTCTACTGAGTGACAGAGTTGCACTTCGGGCATTTGTATTTACC
This sequence comes from Vibrio sp. PSi01, assembly GCF_054960695.1. NCBI lineage: Bacteria > Pseudomonadati > Pseudomonadota > Gammaproteobacteria > Vibrionales > Vibrionaceae > Vibrio > Vibrio sp. PSi01. The sequence goes on along the minus strand of NZ_JBHNYN010000002.1, from coordinate 106,260 downwards.
TAAATCGTGGAACGTTGAAGGTAGTTCGGATTCAATAATTAATTTTTTATCGTCGTTGTAGCATTTGGCACAAAAAGGACCTGGAGCTTGTCCTTCTTGAGGTGTTTTCAAAAAGTAATGTCCGTTTGTAAATACTACTTCTTCATTTTGGTTTAGTTTCTCTTTTAACTCTTTGATAGCCGTTTTCAGTTCTTGGTTTTCCTCTCTCAACTCAGATGCAGCGATTTTTGCATCAGATAGGGATTCAATGAGTTCTGCCAGTTTTAACCTGACTTCAGCGTCCTTTAGCGAAGAGTCAATATTCCTCAATTCTTTCGTAATATCTAGTGCTGTTTTTATCGACGTTATTCCCGCAGAGATACTTGCTACATCAACCATTTCGAATTCCCCTGATAGCTTCAGATAATAATAAATCGAGTTGTTTATATTTTACCGTATATCAATAAAAACAAATTATAACAGGATCTTAAAACACAGGGTATGAATCAGAACCACAGTTATATTAGCCTGAAGATTTCATGCAGGCCTTTTCAATTACGCCAACGCTGGGTAATCGATGTAGCCTTTTTCGTTGCCGCCGAATAGGGTGGTGCCGTCTAGTTCTGACAGTTCGCTGCCGTTTTGTAGGCGTGATACGAGATCTGGGTTGGCCACGAATGGGCGACCAAATGCGACGAGATCGGCGTAGCCTTTACTCAATACTTCTTCGGCGCGCTCTGGTGTGTAACTGCCAGCGACGATGATAGCGTTAGAGAACAGCTCTCTTAGATCGACTCGGAAGCTTTCAGGGATAACCGGTGCGTCATCCCAGTCGGCTTCTGAAAGGTGCAGATAAGCGATATCACGCGCCTGCAGTGCTTTTGACGCTTCTAAAATCGTTGGCACTATGTCTGGGCAGTTCATGTCTTTGAAGGTGATGAATAGGGCCAAACGTACGCCCACTTTGCCTGCGCCAATTGCTTCAATCACCGCATCTACTACTTCGATTAGAAAGCGAAGTCGGTTCTCACGGCTACCGCCATAGTTGTCGGTGCGCTTATTTGAATTGGTTCTTAGGAATTGATCGATGAGGTAGCCATTACCACCGTGGATCTCGACGCCGTTGAATCCTGCTTCGACTGCTTTTTTCGCTGAGTTAGCAAAATCTTGAACAACACGATCGATATCTGCTTGGGTCATCTCTCTTGGTTGGATGCAATCGACCATGTTGCCATAACGACGCGGTTTTGCAGTTCTAGGCCTTTTAGTTCTGATGTTTCGAATAATTTGTTCATGGTCTCTACCTTTGTGAATTTTTAGCTGCTGTGCCAATGCCAGTTTGAGAATGAATTGGCATTTTGAAGTTTCTGAGTTCTTAAATTACTTAGCTTCTGTTGGTGCGAATATTGAGTTGCTTTGTGGCTTTCCGTTTCGGTTAGCTTTAGCAATCAAGAACAAGCCGATGAAAGGAACGACAACGGCAGTGAATGGAATCATTCCTGCGCCTAGTTGGCTGTCGAGTACCATGCCGCCAAGGAAGCCACCGAAGGCATTGGCCAAGTTAAAGGCTGAGATATTCGCGGTTGCTGCTAGCTCTTGCCCTTCGCCACCGTGGTTCATTACTCGAAGCTGCATAGCAGGAACGTTCGCAAATGATGCAATGCCAAAGACAAATGCAGCTGCAACGAATAGGATTTTGTTGTCTACAACAAGGCCAACCACTACTAATGAAACGATCATCGCGACAGCCCAAAACATCGATGCTTTGCCTAAATCTTTGTCAGAAGAGCGTCCGCCCAAGGTGTTACCGATGATTAAGCCGACACCCACAATCACTAAGATCCAAGTGACTGACTCTTGACCGTAACCCGTGATGTGCATGGCGATAGGCGCAAGGTAGCCGTAAAGCGTCATGAAGCCAGACCAAGCAAAAGCGGTGATCGCCAAGCTGATGAGAAGCATTGGATTTTTGAATGCCAACAGCTGAGTTTTGATGTCTTTCGCTTCGCTGTGACCTGAAGATTTTATTGACGTTAAGATTGAAATCATGGCGATGGTGCCAAGTGCTGCCACGGTAAAGAAAGTGGTGTGCCAACCGAATTGCAAGCTCACCCAAGTTCCTGCGGGAACCCCTAGAACGTTAGCGAGTGTTAAGCCAGCGAACATCTGACCAACAGCACGACCTGCCATTTTCTCAGACACTAAATTGGTCGCGACAACTGCACCTATGCCATAGAAAGGACCTTGCACTAAGCCTGCGATAACGCGGCTTGCAAGTAGAAGTGGGTAGCTAGGAGCTAAGGCTGACAAGATATTGCCGATGATGAACAGTGCCATTAAGCCAATCAGTACCATCTTCTTGTTAAAACGTGCGAGGTAGATGGTTAAGATAGGGCCACCAATAACGATAGCCAATGCGTAAGCACTGATTAGGTATCCGGCTTGACCTTCGGTGATCGAAAGGGATGTGGCAATTTGTGGAAGGATGCCTGCGATAACAAATTCAGCCGTACCAATAGCGAACGCCGCGAGTGTCAGTATCCAAACTTGGAATGGGATCTTTTCTTTATGGATCGCTTCTGGTTTCATAGTGAAGTACCTGTGTTAATTCTTGTTTGTTAGGACGTTTACATACACGCCCTAACGATTGTTCTTTGCGGAGTGTTAACCGAGTAGAGCACCGCCATCGATGTCGATGATTGACCCCGTTACATATGGGTTGTTAATCACGAATAAATAGCCCATTGCGATATCTTTAGCCTCTCCGACTTTGCCTGCTGGTAGGTTGTTTTTCGCGTTGTCGTACATTGTTGAACGAGCTGAGTCATCCATATTTTTGTAGGCTTCAGTCATGGTAAGGCCGGGGCTGACGGCGTTGACTCTAATCGGTGATAGCTCTTTCGCCAGTACTTTAGTCACGCTCTCTAGTGCGGCATTAATCGCGGTTTTTACGTAAGTACCAGCAACCACTTTGCGTGACAGCATGCCGGTTGTGAGTGTGATTGAGCCGTTTGGAGTCATGTAACGTGCGGCGTGCTTGGCTACGTTTAAGCTTCCCCAAAACTTTGTATCAAATGCTGCTTTTGCGTCTGTGATAGCAACGTCTGTCACTTTTCCGCCCGGAGCGTATGAGCCTGCGGTTATTACCAAATGATCAAAGGCACCAATTGACTCAAAGTAAGCACAAATTGACTTTTCATCTCTGATATCGAGGCCTGTGTGTCGACTGGCAATGTGTACCGTGTTTTCTTCGTTTCTCAATTGCATTGCTAATGCTTTGCCGATACCAGATGTGCCACCAATGATGACAAAAGTGCTCTTTTCTTGGTTCGCTAGTGTGTTGCTCATGGTCTGAATTCCTGCGTGTTCTGCTGATGGTTGTCATTATATTTGTTCGACTAAATTTGATAATTGGCTAAAATATAAATTCATTATTCGGTTTAAATGAACAATAGGGCGAGAGCACGAATAGCATGGATAAGTTTTCAGACATGGCGATGTTCGTCAGTATCGTGAAACATCAAGGTTTGGCTGCTGCGGGACGTGAACTGGGTTTATCACCCGCGACCATGACAGCAAGGCTTCAAGCACTTGAAGAACGATATGGTGTGAAGTTGTTGAATCGAAGTACGCGCCATGTGTCTTTGACCGACTCTGGAGAGCTGTATCACAAGGCGTGTTTGGAGATTTTAGACAACGTCAGCGAGGCCGAAAACCTGATTCAAAATGGCGTCAAAGAAGTTAAAGGTCCGTTAAAGATTGCTGCGCCAAAAGACATCGGGAAACAGTACATTCTTCCTATTTTGACTGAGTTTTGTCAGCAGTATCCAGACGTTGTTCCCTACTTGTATTTGAACGATAACTTATCGAATATCGCTGAATCAGGCATGGACATCGTGATCCGCTACGGTGAATTGGTTGACAGTAGTTTGATCTCTAGACGCTTATCACCAAGCCGACGAGTGCTATGTGCTTCACCAGAATATCTCGCTAAACACGGCACGCCGATCAAGCCACAAGATTTGGTTGATCATGCGTGTCTGGCGATGCTTCGCAGCAACGAAGAACTCAAAACCTGGCACTTCCAAGATCATGACATGAAGAAGGCTGTGACGGTGGTTCCCAAGCGATTTTCGGATGATGGCGAAGTGATCCGTTATTGGGCGCTACAAGGAGAGGGGATTGCACTGAAATCCATTCTGGATGTGCAAGATGACATCAATAATCAGCGTCTTGTGACGTTACTTAACGGCTACATGAAGAACTTCAATACCGCGATGTCTGTGTCCAGTACCGATTTGAATGTGGTGTACATCAGCAAGAAATATCAGCCGAAACGTATCCGACTCTTCTTAGATTATCTTCTTGAGAACTTCAGTGGTTTGGTCGAAAGATCAGGTAAAGAGTAGACGCTTACCTACGTATGACGGATCTCTCGAACTCAGCGTCAGCTTACGGACAGAGATCATCGTTCTGGTTATGATACCTGCAACATAAGGACGTGATTGGAGAGAGAAATGAAAGTCGTCGGTAACACGGTTATCCAACCTTTTCACAAAGCCACCTGCCACTGCGGTGCGGTGGAATTAGAACTCAGCCTACCTAACGGGATCGAAAAGCCGCGTCGCTGCGATTGCTCTATCTGTCGTCGTAAAGGCGCGATAGTTGGCTCTGTGGCGCTTGATGGGATTAAGGTTCTGAAAGGTGCTGAGCATCTCAAGCTTTATCAATTTAATACTAATACGGCTAAGCACTACTTCTGCTCGAACTGCGGTATATATACGCATCATCAACGCCGTTCTAGCCCAAATGAATACGGGTTTAACATTGGTTGTTTGGAAGGGGTAAACCCTTTTGATATTGACGATGTAGTGACCAACGATGGTGTCAATCACCCTGCTGATCGATAAGATAAACATTAAAAAGGAACAGTTCTATGTCTGAATACGGTGCGCTCATTCGTTGGCAAAAAGCGGAAGATGAAGTCTTTAACGATAATCAATACAGCCGCGGTCATACGTGGGAATTTGATGGCGGTGCTACTGTGCCAGCTTCGTCTTCTCCCCATGTGGTACCACTGCCGTTTTCGGTAGAAGAGAATGTTGACCCAGAAGAAGCCTTTATCGCGGCACTTTCTAGCTGCCATATGTTGACGTTTTTGGGCATTGCCGCAAAGCAGAAGTACGTGGTCGACTCTTATGTCGATGCTGCAATTGGTGTGCTTGAAGAAGATGAATCAGGCCGCTCATCGGTTACCACGGTGACTCTACGACCTCAAATTGTGTTTCTAGGCTCTAAACAACCAACCGCCAAACAACTCAAAAAACTTCATCACCTAGCCCATAAAAACTGCTTTATCGCGAACTCTGTCAAAACAGAGATAAAGGTAGAAGAGTGAGTTTAATTTTTATCTCATCATCTTATTTTCTAAAAAGTTTCGTCTTTCTGGCTTCACCATCGTCTTAAGGGTATTAATGCAATTCAGTTGATTGTAAAAAGACCGAATATACTATTTGAGGGCACCTCCATGACAGCGTTTAACAGCACATCTAACTATGGTGAAAATGCGTTTATAAAAAACAAACCGCAGATGCTACAGAATATTTATAACACCACAGATGTATTCCCATATTGGATTGCTGATATGGACTTTCAGGTTGCAGAACCTATCACTCAAGAGCTGAACCGATTGGTTGAACGTGGTGTGTACTCTTACGAATTTAGTGAGCAAGAGGTGTTTGAAGCTTTGTCTCAGTGGTATTCAAAGCGTCACGGTGTGAGCCTTTCGGCTGATAAATTTGTTCAGGTCCCGGGAGTGCTATCAGGTATTGCACTGTTATTGCGTCAATTTACCAACGAAGACGATGGCGTGCTTATCCACACTCCGGCATATCATCAGTTTTCTAACTTGGTGAATAAAGCAAACCGTCAGGTCGTGCAAAGCCCGTTGTGCAGTGATAAACAGGGTTACCAAATTGATTTCGCTGGTATGGAACAACAAATCATCGAGCAAAAAGTGAAGGCGATGATTTTCTGTAATCCACATAACCCGACTGGGCGCGTGTGGACATCTCAAGACATTGAACAAGTCATCGAGATTGCTAAGCGTCATGATGTATTGATCATCAGTGATGAGGTCCATTCAGACATTATCTTTGAAGGTCACGCTTTTACGAGTTTAACCAACTTTGATTACGACAAGGTCATCACCTTAATTGGATCTCCGGCAAAAACATTTGGTATGCACAGCATCTCAAACGGCTATGTGTACACCAACAATGATGAGCTATTTGAAGCGTTCAAAACCAATGTGGTCGCGATGTATCTTGATCACGGGAATGCATTCAGCACGTTTGCAACCGTGGCGGCCTTCGAAAAGGGTGAAGAGTGGTTAGATGGCATGTTGGTGTACCTGCAAGACACGGTTAAGTGGATTACCGAGTTTACAGAGCAACGTATTCCTCAATTAAAAGTCTTTCAGCCGCAAGGCACCTACCAAATGTGGTTTGATTTCTCAGGCTTAGGCTTTTCGGGAGAAGAGCTAAAAAATGTGGTGTTTGAGCAGGCTAAAATGGGTTTAACCCCAGGTGATTGGTTTGGTGCTGAAAGTCCTAACTTTATGCGAATGAATATTGCGACGTCACGCGACAATATCGAGCAATCATTTAATGCTTTAGCGGACGCGATTGATGGCTTTGAGCGAGGAAGTCATACTCGTTCAATTTGTTGTGATAGCGGTGCTTCAAAAAGCTGCTGCTGATATCGATCGTTAGGCCTAAAAAACGAAAAATCGCCAGGCTGCTTAGTGCATCACTGGCGGTTTTTTTGTGTCTGTGTAATCCTACGTGCGGTTTATTGAGTAACAGTTAAAAAGTTCGGAGAGATAGGTAGAGAGCTTTTGAATGGTAGGAATGGATTGGTTATCAGAGAGTTATGTTTAGCGTCCCATTGAATAGTTTTGTACATCGTGTGAGTGATAAGAGCCAATTGATGGCCAATGCTGAAGAGTGTGGATGTCAGTTAAAACGCGTTCGTCGTTCGCGTAATTGGATGTTGGTCGCTCAAGAGCGTCAGCTCGTTGAGTTTAAAACGATGTTAACCCACGAAAAAGACGGTTGGATAGCGATCGCAATCGACAAAGTACTGCCTAAACCAGTGGTATGTTTGGCATCTCTGTTGGTCGCGACACCCTCAATGACTGTGGCTCAGTTGGTTATGGAATCTGGATGTTCAATGGCAGAGGCAAGACGTGCTATTGATGAACATGAAGGACTGTAGGCATATTCGAATCGTATGAAAAGAGATTTGCGGTCAGCAAAAAGCCTGTAACGATATTACGTTTTTCAACGCAATATCGTTACAGGCTTTATCATTTGTGTTGCAGTTAAGCCGTAGGGCTTACAAAGCATCTACTCGATTAAGAGTTAGCCACTTTTACACGAATCGTGTTTTTGCCAAGCTTTGACATGTTCAGCTTGTTTAGTGCTGCTTTAGCTTCTTCGTGCTCTGGCATTTCAACAAAAGCAAAGCCTTTAGATTCACCAGTTTCTTGGTCTAAAACTAGGCTGCACTCTTTTACTGAGCCAAACTCAGAAAATAGAACACGGATGTCTTGCTCAGCAGTAGAGCGTGATAGGTTACGAACTAGAAGTTTCATAATAAACCTTGAATATGAATTTACGCCGAGCATTGTCGCACACTTTCATGCTCACCCTCACAAATAATTACTCGAATGTAACTCTTTAGCTATTCGCTTCTCTGTTTACGTGTTAGCCGCGGTTTATTGTGACATCTGAAATATACCCATGCTCAGTGCTGGTTAACGCCTGTTGCAGCATCTGAGCGGCTTCTGTAGCTGTCATAAAGCTTGAGGTATCCATCGCTTTGCCACTCGTTCCCCAAAACTCGGTCGCCATTCCTCCAGGATAAACGGCAACGATTTTCATCGGGTGACCTTTTAGTTCCAACCTAACCGATTCGATAAAGCCTTTTACTGCCCATTTGGCCGCGCAGTAAGTTGATTCTTCCGCTTTTGCTCCTTGCGCTGCGGTCGACATTATTACAGCGATGGTGACAGGTTGCTCTTTGTAGCGTTTAACCATTTCTCGAATCAGAAAGATTGAAGACTCGATATTGTTTTTAAGCATATCGCTGATTGTGGTTGGGTCTTGCTGCTCTATCTTACCGAAGTATCCACTGCCTGCGCTGTGAATGACCAGTTTGGGTGTTTCAGGTAACGCATCCAACAAATCGCTTACTGATTGCGGGTCACATAAGTCACAGGTTTGGCTAATGGTATTCGCTGGCAGAATTTTCGCCACTTCAGCTAAACGTTGCGCGTTACGACCTGTAATGGCTACGCGTTGAGCGTCTGTTGTAGAGCTCGCATATTGTTTCGCTAGAGCTGCACCTAATCCGCTGCTTGATCCGGTAATTAAAATCATACTGTCTTAAATTTGTAGAGTTGATTCGAGATAGTAAGGGGCTAGGCTGAGTTTTTCTGAGATCTATGGCCAAAGTTGACGGATAGCTTCGTTGATAGTCTTTACGATAGATCGAGATTACAGAATAGTGAAAGTGGAGGAGCAGAATGATGAAGCAGAGCTAGAAAGTAAAAACGCCGGCATTGAGCCAGCGCTTTTGAGTAATCAGCCGTGATTATTCTTCGTCGAACTGTTTGATCGTGAATGCGTCTTCGATTCGGTTTAGTTCTTCTTGTTCTTTAACTCGCTTCTCTTCTTGAAGCGTTGCTCTCGTTTCGTTGAAACGTTTTTTCTCTGACTTAGTCAGGAATTTTACAGCTTTTTTGTTGGTCAATGCGTAAGCAACTACGTCTTCGCCTTTTTCTCTGCGGTCGTTTACGCGTTGTGAGAAACGTTCATTGTCGCGAGCTTTACGCTCCGCTGAGGTCAACTTGCTCATGCTTTAAAGCCTTTTCAATTAATCATGGTAGGGAATCTACACTTAGCGAAACAAATAGGAACTGCTGTGTGTGAGTCTAGCCTATTTGTGTGCTGGTGGCGCATCTTAGCACAGAGACTTGATGTTGCAGATACGCTATTCGAGGGATTAAACAAAACAGCCTACAATTTAATGTTGTAGGCTGTGGTTTTTGTAAGGACTGAATGGCGCTTGTTGGCTTATAGGAATGTCAGATAAACTCTGTTGAACCTAAAATTGGGTTAATCAAATTTTCTCAATGTATAAGATCACTTCACCAACTTTGAAACCGAATTTGGACATTTCAGTTTTGTTAAATAAGCGTTTTTCGTCCATTAAGAACATCCAGTCATCCAAGACTACTTCATAAGTGCTGCCGTCTACTTCAATTTCTAAATCATATTTCCAATATAGAGCTGAACCTTGAGTTTCACCATAAGCGGTACCAACTACGTCATTGGCCGTTCCGGTATACGTGTTTTCTCCGGTCTTGATTAGGTTCCATACTCGAGTTGAACGCTCGCCATCAGCGAAAAAAAACCACTCTTTGATTACTCCGTTATTACCCTCCCAAGTGGCGATGAGTTTGACATCAAAGCGTCGCAATAAATCGCCCGAACGGTCGAGAACCATGCCATAGGCCTTAAGTTCACCGTTGAAAAAGGTTTCAAGCTTGAGCTCTGGAGTGGTGTTTGCGTGATTATCTAAACTCGCCGAACCGCAGCCGACTAGCCAAGTGAGTGACAAAATAGCTAGGGTGAATTTTAATATTTTTGTCTTTGGATTCATTTATTCAAACCTAAAAGTTGCTTGCGTAGAAGCGGCTCGGATGTGTTTTCAGAGAGCCAAATCGCCAGAAAGGCCTCGCCAAATTGTTTGTCTTGTATGGTGCCGATAGGTTGTTCATCGAAATAAAAACGGCTCACATTATCTTCAGCGACACGGATGGTTAGGGTGCTTCCTTCTTCAACGTTCGGCCACATTGCGTATAACGGTTTCAACCAACGCTGAATGTTACTGCTAGAGTAACCAAGTTTACTCCACTGATCTTTGGTTGCATTTACTAAGTCTTGACTATCAATAGATCGATAGTACTCAATTTTTAACGCCCGCTCCGAATTAGAGGGTGTGGTGTAGAACTCGGCCGAGTAAAGTGTCCAAAACAGGTAACTCATCTCGCCTTGACCACGCTTATTCAAATCATCGACGGCAGAAGCTTTCGAATTTCCGGTAAAAAGGAGTGCAGCGCAAACTAACGCTAAGGCGATTAAGCTGAGCAGTTTATTGTTAGTTTGCGGGTTTGACCGGTTTTGAGAGCTGGTTTGAGCAAACGAGCCTGGATGAATACGAACGCGACTGCTATCGCTCTCTGGTCTGAACGCTTGCGTCGGTTTGCGTGAATAAGCCATAAATCACCTCGTTGTTGCCATTTTAGGTTGGACCAAGTTGGAGTAGGCGGCCACCAGTAAGGGCAACAAAATCCCCCAACTTATTGCAAGGGCGGCAAGCACCCAAGCATCTGGCCAAGTAGTAATGAGGGCACCTGCTTTGATACCTCCCCAATAACTACTAGTACCTGCTACGAACCCTATGACAAACAAGATCACTTTCGAGCATTTTAAAAGCCAATTTAGGCTGTGATTGAAACTGATTAAAAACATGATCCACAGGCAAACAAGCCACACAGGAAACCAAGATTGATTAGCAATCTCTGAGTCGACTGCAAACACGCCGAAATGAAGTAAGAAGCTATCAAGCAACAGCCCTAACGGTAATAAAGCGAGTATTTTGAGGTCGCTTCTGCGGGTTGGAGAAAGAAGGAAGTGAACCACCACGATCAATGGGGTCACGAACGGGGCTTGCGCGGTAAAAAACGCACTACAAACCCAGGTCGCTTGAAACAGAACGAGATTAATAATCCAAAACCGTTTCATCTTTCGCTCCAAAGTAACGAGGTTTTCTTGCCACTAAATGGTGAGTGCTGATTACTCGCTCTTTGAATGCACCTTCACAGTAGCAGAAATAGAAGATCCACAAGCGCTTGAACTCTTCTGAATATCCGAGAGATTCAAGTTCGTCCCAGCTGTTTTCAAAGGCGATGTTCCAATCGCTTAGCGTTCGAGCGTAGTGCAAGCCAATATCATCGATCTCTTGAACCACAAGATCAGTGCTGGTGGCAAGATGCTGAGTCATGACTGAAACAGAGGGTAAGCAACCGCCAGGGAATATGTATTTCTGAATAAAGTCGACGCCTTTGCGATATTTTTCATAACGACTGTCGGCGATGGTAATCGCTTGAATTAACATTTTTCCCGAAGGCTTTAGCAGCGAAGAACACTTTTCAAAGAAAGTTTGCAGGTATTCATGACCAACGGCTTCGATCATTTCAATCGATACGAGTTTGTCGTATTCGCCAGAGAGGTTGCGGTAATCCTCTTTAAGTAGGGTGATTTTGTCCGTTAAACCGAGCGCTTTTACTCTCCGCTCCGCGAGCTCATGTTGCGCATCTGATATGGTGGTTGTAGTGACATGGCATCCGTAATGTTGAGCCATAAAAATAGCTAAGCCACCCCAGCCCGTACCAATCTCAACGACACTGTCGGATTCCGATAACTCTAACCGTTCACAAATGGTCTTCATTTTGTTCTGCTGAGCTTTAGATAAGGTCTCCGCTTCCTTGCTGTAGATAGCCGAAGAGTATTGCATTGAACTGTCTAAGAAGCGTTCATAGAGTTCGTTGCCGATATCGTAATGTGCGAGTATGTTTCTTTTAGAGCCTTGTTCAGTGTTCACATTCTTACGACGCAACAACAGGTTTTTGATGCGAGAGATCCACTGAGTTTTGTCGTCTAGTTCGTCAAGCTGCGCTTGGTTTCGAGCCATGATCTGAATAACGTGTGTGAGGTCAGGGCTTGTCCATTTACCGTCAATATAGGCTTCTGAAGCGCCGATACTACCGTTGATGACAACGTCTCTAAAAAAAGTAGCATCATGAATGACGATTTGACCTTTGAGGTCTGCTTCTCTGTCGCCGAACACTGAATGTTGGTCACGCTCAATCACTTCAAGAGTCGCAAATTGCAGACGCTCAAGAACTTTGAATATTAAAGCACGATATTTACAGTTGCTCGAAACAGCAACGGCTTTAGCTTGATGTTCAATATTGTTGTTTTGTTTTGCAAGCTGTTCCATGTCAACCTCGCTGAGAACTCATTCTAATTTTTCGGCCAACTAAAATTGAGTATTGCTCGTCGGTTTGAGATAACTCAGTTCTAATTGCCTTGTTGTCATTTAATTGCTTTTTAAGCGCTTAAGATGTTGAATCTGGGTGCGCTATAAACGGTACCTTTTTCAGGAATAGTTTGAGAGCCTGATAATAAATTCCCATCACGATCTTTATCGTCATTGCCGGAACTTTTAATAACGTCCGTCTAATATTTTTCTTCGTTACTGACTGTTTCGTCAGTGCTAGTGTTGCATCGAAAAGCTTATCGTCTCGGCGGCTTTCGATGTGTACTAATGTCCGTTTCGCGGGTGGCTTAATTTTCCAAAAGTAAGTCATGTCTAAATCCATGAACGGCGAAACGTGAAACTCTTTCTTAACTTTTAATTCTTGATGCATGTCGATGAGGTAATAATGTCGTTGTCGCCATGGTGTATTACTCACTTCGGCCAACATGTATTTGCAATCGCCAGTATCGTCATAACAGAAAAAACAGTTGATTGGACTGAAATAGATACCTAGACAACGGCACTGGGCTAACATCGTTACACGATTTGAATCTGACCAAACTCCACCAAGTTGTTGTACTTTGGAGGCTATACGTTGCTTGAGTGATTTTGGTTCATCATTCGTGAGATTTTCTTTTTTTTCAGCGAGATAATCCGATTCGACAAAGCGAATCAGGTTGTACCACTGAGTCCCAAACAGCGGACTGCGCGCTGTGGTTTGGGGCAATTCGTCAAGATCTAACCCCATCATGTAAAGCTGGTAGCTAAACTCGTGTGTGATATCACCAAAACGGCGATGTCTGACATTACCCCAATAGATACCGCTGAGCTCTTCACTCTTTTCGGATGCGATGCCCATTTCGGGTGTTAAGGTGTGAGTGTTCATAGTGTTGAACTCGTACTCAAATCTAAGCCAAAGCGTTTGGTTACATCGAGAGCACTGTGGACACCATCTTCGTGGAACCCGTTATACCAGTACGCGCCGGCGAAGTGAGTCTGGTTTTTGCCACAGATCTGTTCGCGCTTGTGCTGAGCTTCTACCGTGTTCGAGTTCAGTACCGGGTGATGATAAACAAAGCTGCGAATGATTTTTTCTGGGTCGATGGCTTCGCTTTGATTCAAGGTGACACAGAAGGTGTCTTGACTTTCGATACCTTGCAGAATGTTCATGTTGTAAGTGACACAGGCTGGCCTTTTACTGTCGCCATCCAACATGTAGTTCCAACTTGCCCAAGCCAGTTTTCTGTCTGGCAATAAGCGAGTATCTGTGTGCAGAACTACTTCGTTACGGCTGTATGGGATCTCGCCTAGAACCTGTTGTTCTTGCTCTGTCGCATCGCCGAGTAAATGTAGCGCTTGATCTGAGTGACATGCAAATATTACTTCGTCGAAATTTTGAGTGCCGCCATCTTTGAATTCAATCGTTATACCTGATTCTTGGCGAGTCACTTGCTTAATCGATGTGTTCAAAGCGACGGGTTTGCTCAAGCGTGAAAGGATAATTTCCACGTAAGAGCGAGAACCCTTAGGAATCACATACCACTGTGGGCGATTCGCGATATCTAATAGTCCGTGGTTATAGAAAAATTGAATGAAGAACTTAAGCTCAAACTCTTCCATCTCTTTTAAGCTTGTGGACCAAATAGCGGCACCCATTGGAAGAATATAGTGCTGGCTGAAAAAATCTGAAAACTGGTTATCGCGTAGGAAAGTGCCAAGGGTTACATCAGGCGTGAATTTGTTACTTTCGAACTGAGCTTTACACAGCTTGTTGAACTTTAGAATGTCGGAGACTAAAGACCAGAACTGAGGTTTGAAAATGTTGCTTCTTTGAGCGAATAACGAATTAATGCTGTGGCCGTTGTATTCAAACTTAGTCGTCGTGTTATGGACGCTAAAGCTCATCTCGGTTGGTTGTCTTTCTATGCCTAACTGCTCAAGCAGTTGGTTAAAGTTTGGATAGGTTCTGTCGTTAAAAACGATGAAACCAGTATCTATTGAAAACGCCGTGCCTTGATGTTCAATATCAACCGTGGCGGTGTGACCACCGACGTAGTCATTTTTTTCGAATACCGTTACGTCGTGGTGTTTATCTAATATGTGTGCGCAAGTCAGTCCAGAAATACCTGAACCTATAATGGCGATTTTCTTCATTGTTATACCATCCTTGAAGCGAGTTTTTGCCAAACTGAAGTTGGAAGCATTCTGAGTAGCTTCATCAACATAATGAATCGTCTTGGGAAATCAATTTCACTCTTTCCTTGAGCAATACCTTTTACAATTCTCTGAGTTGCAGCTTCGCTACTAATAATCATAGGCATAGAGAAAGAGTTTCGCTCGGTAAGTGGTGTCTCAACAAAGCCTGGATGCACAATTGAGACATGAATATTGTGTTTTGCTAGGTCAACCGACAGGGTTCTTCCTAAATACGTCAGTGCCGCCTTTGAAGCGCCATAAGCTTCTGCTCTGGGTAGAGGGAGAAAACTGGCGCTTGAGCTGACTAGTACCAAGCGACCACCAGGCTTAATGTTTTTTAACCACGACTTAAGCGCATAACCGATTGATATCAGATTAATATTGATAACACGTTCGAATAGCTCGGCATCAAAGTTAATTGGGTCATCAATGTATTCACAGTCTCCGGCGTTCAAAATCAACAGGTCGAGAGGTTCATTTTGGTTGAGTTCTGGGAAATTATGGTAATCAGTTAAATCAAAACAGAGTGGCGTAATTGACGGATGGGACAGGTCTGTCTCGTGAGAATCAACGAGAGCCTGTAACTTTTCCGCGCTACGTCCGCAAGCGATGACTTGATGTCCTTGCTGGGCATAGTCCTTGGACAGTGATTGGCCGATACCTGAGGTCGCGCCAGTAATCATAATACGCATTAGCGGCTCGCTCTTTTCTTGATGGATTTGATCGCGCAGCCTAACATTGGGATATGTTCATATAGCATAGCGCCAACGTCGAGATAGTCTCTGTGATAGACCACTTGATCGTCGAGCATTTTCAGGTGGCTGTGCCCTTGCACTTCGATTGGTTTTTGACCGTTCAGCTGTTTGTGAGAAAACTGCATGGTCCAATATACTGACGCTTCATTATTTGCCTCAAAGGCGTGCTCGATATGAAAGTTACAGCTTGTCACTTGTGTATAAATGTTCTCAAAATAATGGGTTAGTTCATCAATTCCGCTGACGTGATGCAGCGGATCTTGGAATTCGACATCAGAGTGATAAACCGTTCTTAGCACGTCGAAATTGTCTGTTCCGAGTTCTTGATACATGTTGAGAAAGTTATTAAGCCAGAGAGAGTTATCCATAATCTACACTCTAATTATTTGAAAAAGGCTAAGGCTCTCAATCGTGCTTCTTTGTGTTCAACGATGGGTTGCCAGTATTCACTGTTTAATCCGTTTTTCTTGATGTAGTCATGCGGGAAGTGCACATGCTTATCCGGAATTTTTTGCAGCTCTGGTATGTACTTACGAATAAAAATTCCTTTTGGATCAAACTTTTCGCTTTGCGTGATTGGATTGAAAATTCGAAAGTAAGGTTGAGCATCACAACCAGTGCTCGAAGCCCACTGCCAGCCACCGTTGTTCGCACTAAAATCGCCATCGATAAGGTGCGACATAAAAAATCTCTCTCCCCAGCGCCAGTCAATCAACAGGTGTTTGGTAAGGAAGCTCGCCACCACCATTCTCAATCTGTTGTGCATCCAACCTGTCTCAACCAATTGACGCATTGCCGCATCAACCAATGGATAGCCAGTTTTACCTTCACACCAAGCTTTGAAACTTGGGTGATCTTGATACCAATCTAAGCCATTATATTTCTGTTGAAAGTTAGCACCTTTAACCAGTCTAGGATGGTGGAACATTAAATGCTTGTAAAAATCTCGCCAAATCAATTCATTGAGCCAAGAAAAAGCGGGCAGTTGAGTATCAAACAACAAATCGGGCTGTTGTTGAATCAGCTGAATCGCTAGCCAGCGCGGACTGACCGCACCAATCGTTAAGTATGGCGACAGGCCAGAGGTTCCTTTGATCGAAGGAATGTCTCTAAATTTGCCATAGTCGTTAACTTTGTTGGCTAAGAAGTTTGGGATCACGCTATTTAGTACATCTTGGCTTAGTGGCCAACGATCTGAATCAACACGCGGAAAGTCAAAGTCGTACTCATCAGAAAGCTTATGAGGAGTAAGATCGCCAGACAACTGGGTGTTAAGACGCTCGGTCTGTGTAGGCTCTGCTTGTATGATTGGAGCTGGGCTACACTGGATCCCTTTGACTTGCACTTCTTTTAACCAGGCGTTTTTGAATGGCGTGAAAACTTTGAACATCTCGCCTTGTTTATTCAAAACACTGCCCAAGGGAAGAATGGTGTCGCAGTCGGTCATTTTCAGTTTGATACCGCTAGCGATTAAACGTTTGTCACGTAACTGCTCGTCTACTTCAGGCTCAGAGTTAGTGTAAACACACTTGGCATCGAGCTCATTGTATAAACGAGTGAGTTGTGCGGCTTGGTCGTCAAAGTCGGTCGCTTTCAGATGCAGCAAAGTTATCCCAAATTCAGCAAGCTGCAATTCAAGTTGCTTGAGATGGCGATAAATAAAATCAGCTTTTATTGGTGCGAGATCATGTTGTTGCCATTGTTGCGGGGTTGAGATGAAAACGGCGTTAGTTACACCGTTTTCAACTGCCGCGACGAGCGCTGGGTTATCGTGAATCCGCAGATCTCGTCTTATCCATAGAATGTCGCTCAATATCCGTATCTCAGTTTAAGTTCTTGTGGATGAGGGTTCAGGTAAACCTGTGATTCTAAGTACTCGTTTGGGTATTCCATCAAGTAGTGGTTAATCAAGGTTAATGGGACTAACAGAGGAACTAGCCCTTCTCTGAATGATGAAATTTGATTGGTGAGTTCTTGTTTGTGAGCGCTGCTCAGCTGTTTTTTAAAGTAACCTTGCAAGTGATGCAAAGTATTAGCGTGGCTACCGCGATTCGCGTGATGAGATAATGCGGTCATCAACCCTTCAATGTATTGGTTTGCTAATTCATCAATTTCAAGTTCATTGCCAGCTAGCAATTTGCCAAGGCTCTTGTACCCTTCAACGTGGTGACACATCACCAAATACTTGTGCGCACTGTGGAATTGAATCAATTTGTGTTTGGTAACGCCCTCGTCGACAAGATCCAGCCACTTTTGATAAGTGAAAACTCGTGTCATGAAGTTTTCACGTAGAATTGGGTCGTTGAGGCGGCCATTCTCTTCAACAGGAAGTAAAGGGTTACCATCCATGATTTGTTGGGTGAACATGCCGACACCTGTCGATTCAGAACCGCGACCGTGGTGGTGATAAATCTTTACTCGCTCCATACCGCAGGTAGGACTTTTTTGGCAAACAATGAAACCAGCAATGTGCTGATTGGCCTTCGAGTAGTTTTGTCCGAACTCGATAAGTTCGTTGGTCACATCGCCTGAACCATCAGGACGAGAAACATGGATGACGTCATCTAACATTCTTGTTTGGCGAATAGTAGGACGAGGCGTTGGAAGGCCGATTGCCATTTCTGGGCATACAGGTTCTAACTCAACATAATCTGCAAGATCATCTGTACAAAAACGAGAGCGTTTATGACCAGTATCGAAGCGTACTTTGTGTCCTGCAACACATGCGCTGATACCTATTTTAATTTTCTTTTCCATTGGCCAACTCCTTTGCTCTTGCTCTGAGCTATTTATTATATTTCAACATTGCTAATCGTACTTACTGAGCCAAGTTGTTTTCAAGTCTCAATATTGTCGATGTTTTAATCCAGTGATATTAACGATTTACAGGATGGCTTAATGCCATCCTGTATATTTATAGCGTGCAACTGGATTAATAGATATACCTGCCGAGTGGATTGAATAACTGGCTTACACCTTTTGTGAAGTAAAGCGCATCACTCGAAACAGTCAAACAAACACAACCTTCTTTGGTCGCTGGTTGATGAGTATGATTACCGTCCAACCAGATGAAATCACCTTTGTTGTAGACGCCCATTTCATCTTCGAAGCTACCTTCTAAAAGTAGTGTGATCTCGAAGCCCTTATGAGTGTGGCAAGGTACCTTTCCATCTTTGTCGATGTGTAACAAACTCGTGTGGTGTGCCTCGTCATCAAAATCCAATCTCGCTCGCGAAATTTTTCCTAAATTCATCCAATCTTTTCTTGTCACCGAACTCAATGCTCTTGGAATAGTGAACGTGGTGTCGGCGATGGTTACTTTCTGCAGTTCAGGTGTCACCTCAACTGATTGAGATGGATCGGATGTTATCTGCGCTATAGCTTCGAAATCAAAATCACTATTTTCGGACAGGAATTTTTCTATATCCAAATCTATTTCTTCGTTAGAGAATGATTGATCTTCTGACAACACGCGTTGACCCGATTCTTCTGCATCAAAAACATTATTTGCCGCTTCTGCGGTCAATTGATTTACTTGTTGCTGGCAGTGTTCACACAGTTCAACGTGGCTTGATACGATCAAGGAAACTGAATCGGCTAGAGTGCCATCGACAAAGTCTTTCAACATTGCTGCGTTTGGATGATGTTTAATCATGACTTTGGTCCCCCATGTGAACCTTGAGTTTGGCTAAAGCGAGTCTTAGTCGCGATTTCACTGTTCCGAGCGGAACGCCGAGTTGTTGTGCGAGCTGTTCTTGAGATAGCTCCTGAAAATACACACCTTTGACAATCGTTTTTTGAGCTAGAGGCAGCTTCTCAATTTGAGTCATTACGTGACGACTCATCAAATGATCACCAAAAGGCAATTCTTCATTCTGAGACTCGGCCACCATCGCATCAATTGGCCAAATGTCGTCGGCGATCGTTTGTTCTGCTTTTGCTTTGACCTTTCTCAACATGTCGAAGGCAGCATTTCGCATCACGGTGTAAACCCAAGTGGTCGCTGCACCTTTCTCTTGGTTGTAAAGATGTGCTTTCTTCCACACATTGGTCATAGTGTCTTGAACTAGCTCGTTAGCCGCGGCTTCGCTACCTAACTTGTTAATGCCAAAACGTTTTATCTTCGGAGCGAAGAATTTGAACAAACAGGTAAAAGCCTGCTTGTCTCGGTCTGTACCAACCAAAATTAGCCAGCTTGAGAGCTCTGTAGGTACTTTGTTGTTGGTAGGTGAGTTATTGTCAGGAATAATGACTTGCTCCTTGCCTATCCCTAAACTTCTGCTTTCCACTTGCATAGCAAATTACCGCTGTTCGAATTTGATTGGCATTACGTGGTTAAAGAGGAGAGGGATCACTTTTAATTAAAATAATTTCTACTATACAAAATTATAGTGAATAAAAGTGTTTATTGCCCCGTAATGATTTGATTCAAAAAAGGAACTAGTGATGGAAAGCTGGTTGGCTCAGTGAATTTTGTTTTCTTTTCTATAGGGATAGGCATTATCTCAAGCAACCGAGCGCATATCCATTGTGAGCTCTCAAAATCAGGGGTCGGGTAGAGGTTTCTGATTGAGTCGTGGTCGCGAAACAGTTGCACCAAGA
The DNA here is from genome assembly GCF_054960695.1 of Vibrio sp. PSi01. NCBI lineage: Bacteria > Pseudomonadati > Pseudomonadota > Gammaproteobacteria > Vibrionales > Vibrionaceae > Vibrio > Vibrio sp. PSi01. The sequence goes on along the minus strand of NZ_JBHNYN010000002.1, from coordinate 86,557 downwards.
ACGCTGTTACCACATTAGGGACTTTGTACTCAAGCTCAGGCCAGTGAGGCATTGAACTAAATCTACTCTTAATTAAACCGTCTTGAGAACGAAAAGACGAATGAAGTTGGACAAGCTCTTGTCCCTCGACATCGATTTCTAAAATTTGATCATCAGACATATTGAAATCGACAATAGAAACTTTTGTTCCCCAGTAACTATGGTGTTCTGAATTTGAATTGTCTTGAGTGGCGAGAATAAAACCATCCCCCTGTGCCGCTTGAGCGACCATGGCAAGGTACTTAGGCTCAAAAATGCGTAATCTTTGTCGGCCTCCAGGCAAAAGAAAGATGGGGAGAGGAAACACGGCGAGTTCTGGAGAAGACTTTACAGGTGTTTCTAATTCGTCTTTTGTCTGTGTGGTCTTGTTGAGTGAGTTCGGCACATAGTACTCCTTAGTTCAAATTTAATGTGAACAGATATACGGGGTATTTCTGGTGTTCGATCAATTTGTTGTAATGAGTACCTCTGAGCGTTTCTAGAATAGCTACTTTACTGAGGTCTGATAGATATCTCACGGAGGAGTGACTGAGTGAAAAATCGAACCCTATGTTTTTTGTTGCACCTGTTCATAAATTCATTGATTTAACCTTCTTTCATTGACGTCATTAGGTAATATATGAACAAATAGTAAGCGAGTGGATAGCAGCCAAGCGGTCCTTCTATCTAACGTTCTTCTTTACCTAACATCACATCAAAGGAATGGTCATGATTGTTATTTATGGTATCAAAGAGTGCTTAAATCCAATTAAGTTGCAGCTATCTAACGTGTTGCAGCAATGCTTAAACAGTGAGATGGGGTTGCCCGATGACAAGCGAGCCCATCGGTTTGTGCCGTTGGAAAGGGATGACTTCTTTTACCCAGAGGGTAGAACCGACGCATACACGGTTATCGAAATCAACATGATGGAAGGTCGGGCGGTAAATACTAAAAAGCGTCTGATTAAGAAAATATTCTCCGAAATAGAAAAGCAACTCTCTATCTCTCCTATTGATATCGAAATCACCATTAAAGAGCAGCCATCGCACTGTTGGGGATTCCGAGGAATGACCGGTGATGAAGCTCAAGACCTTAAGTATAAAGTAAAAGTCTAGATTTAACCCTGTTTGATAGCGGCTTCAGAATTGGTTTCTAGGCCGCTCGCTTAACTCTAACTCTTTTGTAGAACTTTCGGCTTTTTGTCTCTTTAGGTCTTTAACTAACCCTCACTACTCTCTTTCAAATACTGATGCCAATTCGCGTTAATCACATCGAAGTGCTCCACGCAGAACTCTTTTCTATTTTTTAGGTAGTCATTTTCCACGTCATCGAGTAAGTTTTTATAAGCTTCAGGGTCGCTTCCATATACTAAACACAGAGTAGAGAAGTAACGTTGGAGATCAAAGCTGTGTTCATCAATGTATTCACCTAAATCGTAATATTCAGGACGGTCTTCTGACTCGAAAGCAAACATGTCAGCGGCACTAATTGCGGCATCTCCGCCGTGTTCTACATAGTTGAGCAACATGATGGTAGCGAGGTTATCAACGGCGTCCTCTTCCTTCCCCAAAATAGCAATTTTTTGATCTTCTATGTAAGCATGCCCAGTTTCGTGCAGTAGGGTGTGAAGTAAGGTATCGATAGCTCCAGTTTGTGCCGTTTTCCCGTACTCTTTTTCGTACTGATTCTTTTCAAAGTAAGTTAACGATTCAGCATAAAAGCTATAAGGGATGAGCACTTGATGCGTTTGTGGATCGTAGAGTGGACCGTCTTCGTTGCCATATTGAATGGTTAATGGGTTATTAAACATGAAGAGCTGATTGGATAGGTCAATCACGGTGTCGTTGACGCCACTAAGTTGAATCTCTTTTTTGATCTGTTGTTCTGCCTCAGTCTTAGGTGTCGAGTACTCAACAATAAGGTTATCAGGTAGCGTATTGACACGGGATGTTTCACTAGACACATAAGTTGTGGCGAACACAGAGCCAATGGCTAGGCTGTAGGTTAGTGCTCGTTTCTGCACGAGTTTAATGAATGTCATCGTAGATCCTTATGTGGTTGGCACTAAGTTCTTTTTGCCATTGGATTTTTGGTGAGTGGCACAGACGAGTGAAACATCACTTATCGAGGGTTAATCTATTCTAGAATGATTATCGAGTGGTAATCAGTTTAGGTTATCTTTGATTCGATTGGCTATTTGTCAGATAAATTTCGGTTCAGGTAAAGCCTTGTGCTATACTCCGCGCCCCAATCCGAATTGGCTTGTTTAATCTTAGGAAATTATTATGAGTGTTAAAAACGAACTTCAACAAATTAACAACCGTCTAGACAAGTGTCGCAACAAGTTAGCGGCTGCTAAAACTCGTAATGATCGTCCTGTTGTTCGTCAATTTGAAGATGAGATTAAGAAGCTAACTAAGAAAATTGCCCAGCTTAAACACAAAGAAAGCTTCGATGTGAATCAAGAGCGTAAGTCGCTGATTGATATGCCATTTAGCCGTGAAATTACAAAAGCTGAGCAAGCGGATATGGGCAAATTGAAAAAGTCTGTAAAAGGATTAGTGATTGTTCACCCAATGACGAAGATTGGTAAAGAGCTTCGCATTGAGGTTATGACAGGGTATGCCCCGAAAAAATTCTAATTACCAGCAATGGTAATAAAAAAGGAGCTAGCAATGGCTCCTTTTTGCTTTTTTAGGTATTCAAAAAGAGATTGAGCAGCAGTATCATTGCTGTCGATTTATACTTTTGGAGATTGATTGTTATCACAAAACCGTCGCTCTCTACTTAAAAGTTAACGTACTACTAACATGGTACGGAGTGAACGCAGCAATGCGCTGGTTTTCTCATCCACAATTTCTTACCCATTCTCATAGCACAGGTAGAGCAGCACACATAATTACAGACAAAACCAGACTCATTAGGGAAGATGAGCACGCAAAACAATAGAGGTTATATGAATCAATTAATTTCAATAGGGCCACTAGAATCTTTCCTAATCGCAATTAGCGTTTTGTTTCTAGGTCATTTTGTAAATGCAAAGCTACCGGTTCTCAAAAAGTACAATATCCCTGAGCCCATCGTCGGCGGTTTGATCGTCGCTTTTGCTATTACTGCCCTACACTTCAACGGCGTTGACCTAGAGTTCTCTTTGCCATTGCAGAACACCTTCATGTTGATGTTCTTTGCGACTGTTGGCCTTGCTGCTAACTACACCCAGTTGATGAAAGGTGGTGCAAAGGTGTTTCTGTTCTTAGGGGTCGCTTCGATTTACATCATTATCCAAAATGGTGTAGGTGTGACATTAGCCACAGCCCTTGGTCTTGAACCTTTGATGGGCTTGATTGCAGGCTCTATTACGCTATCTGGCGGTCATGGTACCGGTGCAGCTTGGTCACAGACGTTTTCAGACACATTCGGTATTGCCAATACTCTAGAAATTGCGATGGCTTCAGCCACCTTTGGTTTGATTATTGGCGGCATCATCGGTAGCCCTGTGGCCCAAAAGTTGATTGATAAGAACCAACTTGAATCTGAATACGGTACTGGCACGCAAACGCACGAACGCTTCCCTGAACTCGTTACTTACAATGAGTACGAAGAAGACAAAGTGACCGCGAAGAAGGTGATCGAAGTATTGTTCATTCTTCTTATCTGTATCACGGGCGCGAAATACCTAGAGCAGTGGGTAGCGACCTTTGAAATTTCTTGGTTGATGATCCCTGACTTCGTTTATGCGTTGTTTATTGGTGTATTCATTACAAATGTTTTTGAAGTCACTAAGCTGCATAAAACCGATAGCGAAACGGTCGATATTCTGGGCACGGTGTCATTATCACTGTTCTTAGCTATGGCGCTAATGAGCCTTAAGCTTTGGAACATCTTTGACCTTGCGATTCCGTTCTTGGTTATCCTTGCGGTTCAGGCTGTGGTGTTGGGTATCTTCTCTTACTTTGTGACGTTCAAAGTAATGGGTTCTAACTACGACGCAGCGGTTATGGCGGGTGGTCACTGTGGTTTCGGCCTAGGTGCAACACCAACAGCGGTAATGAACATGGGTTCTTTGGTGAACCGATTCGGTCCGTCGCCACAAGCCTTCATGGTTGTGCCAATCGTTGGTGCCTTCTTTATCGATATCGTTAACCTGATCATCCTTCAAGGTTACATCTCGTTTATCGGTTAATGTTCGTCCTTGCTTAAATGCGATGAGCTAATCGCACCAAGATGAATACAAGAAAGCCAGTCGATTGACTGGCTTTTTTATTGTCTAGCATATACCGAACTTATAGATTTTATCTTATGTCGGTGAACTGGTCTGTAGTTCTTTAAGCAGAGGAAATGCTGCTTTAGTGTGTTCCCCTGTGACAATGAATCCGACGAGTTGGTTTGCCTCATTAAAACCTTTGGCGACAATCCCTTTTGGATCAAACCGAGTCTCCCAACTCTGAGCAGTTTGAATATCACGGCCTGCCAGCTGAATCGGATAACTAGGCGTTTTCACTTTAGTCATAATATGCGGCAAGCTTAGCTTTCCTTCACCCGTAGTGAGTTGTTTCGCCAATACGTTGGCCGCTAATATCGCGGGTTGCAGGTAAGCCATTACTCGTCCTTGAATTTCAGCACAATCCCCAATGGCATAGACATTTTTGATGTTAGTTCTCATTGCTTCATCAACGATGATACCTCTGTTCACTGCCATTCCTGTCTGTTGCGCGAGTGCTGTATTTGGCATTAACCCAGCTGCAGCGATGACCACATCGGTTTTGATTAATCGAGAAGAGGTCGTTTGTAACCTTACTCCGTCAGCGAGATAGGTGGCATGGCTTACCATTGCATCCGTCTCAACTGTCACACCGGCTTTACGAAGCTCTCGTTCCAGTTCTAGGGAGATAAAAGGTGGTACCAAACTACCTAATAGATAACTTGCTGGTTCAATGACCGTGACACTTTTCCCCGCAGTTTGAAGGTCGAAAGCTAACTCGACGCCAATGAGCCCGCCACCGATAACGGTGATTCGTTGCGCAGCGTCGATCTGAGCTTTGTGTTTTTCGAACTCTTCCAAGCTATTGAGAGTAATCGTTGCCTGAGCACTCAACCCCTCAGCAGCAGGTATGAAAGGCGCTGCCCCGGTTGCCAGCACTAGTTTTGAGTATGGGATGATATCATCGCCAGCGACAATAAACTGTTGCTCGGTGTTAATCTCGTTTACCCAAACGTTGGTTTTAATGACAACGTTATGCAGCTCAGCTAATTGTTGAGCAGTATTGATCGCAAGTTGCTGAGGTGTTTGAGCTTGACTGAATACATGCGAAAGATTCGGCTTACTGTATTCAATACCCGCATCAGCAGTGACTATTGTAATAGCGATATTTGGGTCAGTTTTACGGATCATCTTTATGGTTTGTAAAGCAGCGAAACCAGCGCCCACAAGAACAATGTTGTCCATATTACTTCTCCACAAACACTTCTTTGCCTAAATGGCATTCTGGGCAAAGGAAGTCATCCGGCACTTGTGCCCAAGGTGTTCCTGGTTCAACGCCTTGGTAGGGTTCGCCCAATTGTGGGTCGTACACCCATTCACAGACAGTGCAGCGCCAGCAAGTGCAATCTGCGCTGTGGTTTGGCTGGCCTTGAACTTGCTCGGGCTGTTTCTCAAGTTGTTTTTCGACGAGTTGTTGCTGATCGAATTGCTGCTGATCGAGTTGCAGCTCGTCTGTGTCAGCGAGCGCGACTGGAGTGCTCGTTGGCGAAGGCGCGGTTTCAAGCGGTGTCACATTACGTGATACTTGCTTTGGTGCGCTGACTTCGTCTGGATTCACACGCCAAACCTCGGCCAGTGTCATACCATAATCAATACATTGACGAAGTGCGTCTGTATCTGGTTTCCAGTGGATATGCTGAGGTGCGCTCACTTCGAAGTTGGCTTCACGTAAGCGAGCATCGATGCGTTTTACTGCGCCGCCAGTCCACCCTGAAGAGCCAAATGCTGCGGCTCTTTTTTCTGCAAAGCGCAGGCCGTGTACTTCTTCAAGTAGTGCGGCGATTTGCGGCATCATCACATTGTTCATGGTCGATGATCCAACAAGCACGCCCTTTGAACGGAAGATATTGGCAAGGATGTCATTCTTATCGTGCTTAGAGATATTGAAGACTTTGATGGCTGTTTCTGGGCTGCCTTTACGAATACCCTTTGCGATCGCATCTGCCATCATGCGAGTGTTATTGGACATGGTGTCGTAGACAATGGTGATACGATCTTCTTTGTAGGCTTTTGACCACTCGTAATATTGCTCAACGATTTGAGTCGCGTTGTCACGCCAAATACAGCCATGAGAAGTAGCAATAACATCGATTGGCACGCCTAAACTCAAGACTTCTTCTATCTTCGCTTTCACCAAGGGCGCGAAAGGCGTGAGGATGTTTGAGAAGTAACGCAGACATTGGTCATGCAGCTCTACTTGGTCTAGTTGGTCATTGAATAGGTTCTCGTCGCAGTAGTGTTGCCCGAAAGCATCGTTACTAAACAGGATTTCATCACCGGTTAGGTATGTCGCCATTGAGTCTGGCCAGTGTAGCATTTTCATCTCAACAAAGATGAGTTGCTTACCGTTACCGACATCGAGCGTGTCGCCTGTTTTAACGGTTCGGAAGTTCCAGTCAGGCTGGTGGTGATGGCCAACAATAGAGTTAACACCAGCTTCTGTGCAGTAGACGGGTGTGTTCGGAATTTTAGCCAGTAGCGCAGAGAGGGCGCCTGAGTGATCTTCTTCTGCATGCTGACAAATGATGTAGTCGATCTCGTTGATATCGATTTCCATCTCTAGGTTTGCAAGGAATTGTTCAGTAAAGCGATGATCGACAGTATCGACAAGCACCGTCTTCTCTTCACGGATCAGGTATGAGTTATAGCTCGTACCTTTGTTCATGTGGTATTCCTTACCGTGGAAGTGCTCGGTTTCCCAATCGTGGACGCCGACCCAATGAACATTTGATTTAACGTGAATAGTCATAATGATAATACCTTATTTAAATATCTGATCTCATCATTGCATTTGGTGTGCCATGTTTTTAAGTAATTGTTTTTAATTAGGTTAATTTAATGCTGGTAAGGGTTTGTGTCATTATGACTTTTTTATATTTGTTGTCTTAATAATCCTTTAGTGTCATTTTAACTCGCGCGAAATTGTTCTAGGTATTGGCATGCTTATGGATAAAGATAGATGAAACTGAGCCTCTATAAATATGACTAGTTGATTGGGAAAATCAGTAGCAGATACAAAAAAGGCCAGACAAGTGTCTGGCCAAAATATAAGGCAGTACGTTTAAGCATATTAAATGTAGTCATAACTAAAATTGGCGTTATAACTAATATTGGTTTTAAAGCTAAAATTGGTTTTCACACTAAACTAAATGAATGGTTCATTTAGCAAGGTTGTTCGTATCAACTAGAGAGTTGTTACAACTTGATCAACCGCTAGACGCGCTTTTGGTTTACCGTAGTTATAATCTTCGCCATCTTTGTGGTAACCAATCGCCAATGCAACATCAACAACATGACCATCTAACTCATCGGCAAATTCTTCACTGATCATTTTTGCGTCTACACCTTCCATCGGTGTTGAAGCGATGCCAAGACGAGCTAGCGTGTGCAGTGTATTACCAAGTGCGATGTAAACTTGAGATTTAGTCCAATTGCCGTTAAAGCCTTCTTCGTCTGTGTTCATTTCAGCGAATGCGTAAGCACCTAAGAACTGCTCGTACATTTCAGCGGGTAGGTGACCAGAACTGACTTCTGTGTCAGCACGTTTTGCGAATTTTTCTTTAGTGTACTTAGGGTCGTGAGCAAACAAGATCGTGTGTGACGCTTCTTTCGCATGTGGTTGGTTAAACTGGAACATGTTTTCGAAAGTATTGTGGAAGCGCTGTTTTGCTTCGTCACTCTCAATGATGATGAACTTCCAAGGCTGAGAGTTGATAGAAGAAGCTGACAAGCGAAGAGCTTCTTTGATTACTTCCATATCTTCTGCTGATACACGTTTGTCGGCATCGTATTTTTTAGCAGTGTAGCGAGTGTTCAAATCTGTGATGATTGGATGAGTCATGTTGGCTCCTAATATCTATAAGAATAAATGTTGTAGGGTTTAATGTTCAGTGACGTCAACAATAAACGGACAGCTCAGTTAAATCGAAACCTTTTATAAAGTCGTTTAAATGGCTATCGAACATGCCCTAAATACCGAATTACTATAGTAACTCGAGTCGATGGGGGTAAGATAATAGAAGAGTCGCTTGAGAAAAATAGCGAACATATCAAATCACTATGGTAGTTAAAGTCCATAATAAGCGAATTAATGTGATCTTGATTAGCTATAGTGTGCGAGTTTCAGTGACTTAATACGCCTTTATTCCATATTCACGCAATAATGGCGGTAATACCTTGTCGAGATTGGGAATATCTTCTGGGCAGATTTCGATTAAACCAAAACCATGTTCCTCGTAAATTTTCTTAGTGGCAATGCGCTGGTCTTGATCTATTGACCCATAATCCGTTCCCCAGAACTGAATGTACACCTTACCAGTTGGCAGGTAGAAATCGCTCATGACTTCTTTTGCGATTGGGAGTGGACGTTCGTAGGCGTGGACTACTCCTGCCATATAGAGCCAGTTATCTATGATCAGCTCGCCTTTCGACCTAACATAGTGTCCGTCCAAGCTTCGGTGTTTTGCTTCGAACTTCTGACGAAAGCTAGAAAACGAAGCGTCAGTAGAATGGCTTTCGGCGTCGTGACCTAAAAATTCGACAACAGATTGCTTTATGCGCTTATTACGCACCAAAGAGTCGTGCCACACCACAAACAAGTTTTTTGTTGCTTTATCTTCTCTCTGTTCACCACCGGCTTTTAAACCCGTAGAAGTCACATGCCAGCCATCTTCTTCTTTGGTTATCCAACCAAGCTCATTGAGTAGCAGGTTAATTTTCTTCGCGCTGAGTTGAAAAGCGTTGCCCAACTGAGTCGCGGTTAGCGTTTTACCAGAGAATGAATCTAAGTCGATGAGCAGATTCTCCGGCCATACAATAAAGATACCAAATTTTTTGTGCTCTACATATTCCCCTCCAAAACTTTCACCGCGCTCAGTGAGCACCCAACGTTCTTGCGATCGCACTATATAGCCAGCACTTTTTAGATCACTGAAGAGAGTTTTAGGTTCCACCCCTTTGTGTTTGGCGAGTGCTGATGTGGAGATTTTTTCTGGCATAGTTTTTCTCAAATAGCAGAGCAACCTGCTGGTTGGTGTTGAAGGGGAATTAAATAAATAGCATTTGAGTAGCTAAATACCATATCACATCCATCTAGTGTTCACTGCAGCGCTCTGGCCTGTAGTTTTAATAGTGCGCTATGTCTCATTTCATTTGAAGCTTAGGTTTTGTTTTTGTAATTAAATTACAAAGTCAAGTTTTTGGTTCGTACTGATGCATATGTATTGAGCATGATACGCTGTTATTTTGCTCACTAATTATAGATTTTAGATACCCTATTTTATTAAGTGTGATATTGATCACTATTTATTTTTAAGTATTACAAAACAAAATGTGATCAATATCACTCGATAATGAGTGTTATTCCCATTTACATTGCTTTGTAATTTAAATTCATACCATTTTTGTGATCTAAGTGGCTATCGATAACCCGAAAGTGTTTTTTGTGTGTGACCACTGTCACTAAAATTGCCTCAAGGTGCATTTTCGAAATGTTGTGATACATTTTAATCGACTTTTGAATAAACACTTTCGGTCATTTGACCAACCAATACACTACGGGGTTCTACCTATGTTATCACCAGAAGCAAAGATTAAGGTTCAAAACTTTGGTCGTTTCTTATCCAATATGGTAATGCCAAACATCGGCGCATTTATTGCGTGGGGTTTCATTACTGCACTATTTATTCCAACAGGTTGGTGGCCTAACGAAACGTTAGCATCAATGGTTGGTCCTATGATCACATACCTACTACCGCTATTGATCGGTTACACCGGTGGTAAAATGGTTGGCGGCGACCGTGGAGCGGTTGTTGGTGCAATTACAACGATGGGTGTCATCGTTGGTACAGATATCCCTATGTTCATGGGTGCAATGATTGTTGGTCCACTAGGTGGTATCGCAATTAAGAAATTCGATGAAGCTGTTCACGGTAAGGTGAAGAGCGGTTTCGAAATGCTAGTGAACAACTTCTCTGCTGGTATCATCGGTATGATCTGCGCAATCATCGCGTTTGTCGTGATTGGTCCTGCAGTTAAGATTCTATCTGGTGGTCTTGCGGCCGGTGTTAACGCAATGGTTGAAGCAGGTGCTCTTCCTCTAGCTTCTATCTTTGTTGAACCTGCGAAAATTCTTTTCCTAAACAACGCAATCAACCACGGTATCTTCTCTCCACTAGGTATCCAGCAATCTGAAGAGATTGGTCGTTCAATCTTCTTCCTAATTGAAGCTAACCCGGGTCCTGGTTTTGGTCTTCTACTTGCTTACATGGTATTTGGTAAAGGTAGCGCGAAACAGTCTGCTGCTGGTGCATCTATCATCCACTTCCTAGGTGGTATCCACGAGATTTACTTCCCGTACGTACTGATGAACCCACGTCTAATTCTTGCTGTAATTGCAGGTGGTATGACGGGTGTATTCACTAACGTAATGTTTGATTCTGGTCTTATCTCTCCAGCATCTCCAGGTTCTATCTTCGCAGTTTTACTGATGACGCCAAAAGGTTCTTACCTAGGTGTTGTACTTTCAGTAATCGCTTCAACCGCTGTGTCTTTCATCGTAGCTTCAATCCTACTTAAGACTTCAGCTCAAGGTGACGACGAAGATTCACTAGAAAAAGCATCAGCACAAATGAAAGACATGAAAGCGTCTTCTAAAGGTGCGGTATCAGGTGCAAACGTGAACCTAGCTAATGTAGAAGCTGTGTACGTAGCGTGTGATGCGGGTATGGGTTCAAGCGCAATGGGTGCTGGTCTACTACGTAAAAAAGTAGAAACAGCAGGCCTGAACATTGTGGTAACTAACTATGCAATCAACAACCTACCAGCTGATTCGCAAATTGTTATTACACACAAAGACCTAACAGACCGTGCACGTAAAACCGTACCAGGTGCAATGCACATGTCTCTTAACAATTTCCTAGATGGCGCTGTATATGACCAGTTGGTTGTAGACCTTGTAGAAGCACAAAGCGGTGAAGCGAAAGTAGCAGCACCTGCGGCAGCGGCTCCAGCACAAGAAGGCAACAAACTTGCTCTGACTAACGACAGCATCTTCCTTGGTCTAAAAGCGACTCAGAAAAAAGACGCGATTAAGTTTGCTGGTGACCAATTAGTAAAACTTGGCAATGTGTCACCTGAATACGTAGAAGGTATGTTTGCTCGTGAAGAGCTTGTGTCTACTTACTTAGGTGAGTCTATCGCGGTACCACACGGCACAATCGAAGCGAAAAAGTACGTACAAAAAACCGGCATCGTTTTCTGTCAATACCCTGAAGGCATTCAGTGGGGTGAAGATGAAGATGATATTGCGAAGATGGTTATCGGTATTGCAGCACAAGGCGATGAACACAACATGGTGTTGATGGCTATTACCAATTCACTTGATGACGAAGAAGCAGTGGAATGCTTACAGAACACAACTAACCCAGATGATGTTCTACGTATTCTAAACGGAAATTAATACGCTCTAGTCAAGCTCCTGAGTGAAGGAGGCCGGTGTCCCCCCACTGGCCTCATTTTCGGTCTTACTCTTTATCGGTTTAATAAAGATTCAGTCTGTATAGCTTACTGTTTAATGCCTAGAACCTAATTGGAAAGGGCATGTTGTTGAGTAGTTAGCTATCTAGATTCAAATATTTATAAGGTCTAAAATTATGAAAGCGTTACATTTTGGTGCAGGTAATATCGGTCGTGGTTTCATTGGTAAGCTTCTTTCTGATGCTGGTATGAAGGTTACGTTTGCAGACGTAAATGAAACGGTTGTTAATGCGTTAATTGAGCGTAAAGAATACCCAGTAAAGATTGTTGGAGAAGAGTGTGTTGTTGAGATCGTTAAAAACGTAACAGCAGTGAACTCAGCGACAAGCGCTGTGGTGGATTGCATTGCTGAATCGGATCTTATTACAACAGCGGTAGGCCCAACGGTTCTCAAGATTATCTCTAAATCTATCGCGCAAGGCATTGAAAAACGTGCTGCTGCTGGTAACACTGCACCAATGAACGTAATCGCGGCAGAGAACATGGTTCGTGGTACTAGCCAACTTAAAGCTGCAGTATTAGAGCACCTTTCTGATGAAATGAAAGCCTTCACTGAAGAGCACATTGGTTTCGTTGATTCAGCGGTTGACCGTATTGTTCCACCGGCAGAAGCTGGCGAGACAGACCCTCTAGCAGTAACGGTTGAAACGTTCAGCGAATGGATTGTAGATCAAACACAATTTAAGGGTGATATCCCAAACATCCCAGGAATGGAATGTACTGATAACTTAATGGCTTTCGTTGAGCGTAAACTGTTTACTCTTAACACTGGTCACCTAGTAACGGCATACCTTGGCGTTCTTGCGGGTCATGAGACAATCAAAGACTCTATTGAAGACGACGTAATCCGTGCTGAAGTAACAGCAACAATGGAAGAGAGTGGTGCTGTACTTATTAAGCGTTACGGTTTTGATCCTGAAGCTCACGCTGCATACATCCAAAAAATCCTTGGTCGTTTTGCAAACCCATTCCTACGTGATGAAGTAGATCGTGTTGGTCGTCAACCAATTCGTAAGCTGAGCCCACAAGATCGCTTGGTTAAGCCACTGAACGGCACATTAGAATACGGCCTTCCAAACGCTCACCTAGTAAAAGCGATTGCGGCAGCGTTCCATTATAAGAACGAAGATGACCCTCAAGCGGTTGAACTTCAGGCAATGTTTGCAGAAAAAGGCTTTGCAGAGACATTAGCATATTATTCTGAGCTGAATAGTGACTCAGAAGTTGTTAAACTAGCGGAACAAGCTTATCTAGCATTGAAATGATAAACCACCAAAGTGCCACTCCTGTGGCACTTTCTTATTGCCGAGCCGTTATGCCAATACAAACTAATCATGAAACAGAATTACTCGAAGCACTTTCCGAGGCTGAGAGTGCTGGCGCTTGCCTGATGGCCGCTTATGATGCATTGGATGATACGGTAGATTCGGTTTTAAAAAATATTTTCAAGAAAGACGATACTGCGATTAAGTTCGTTGTAGAACCTCTTCTCAATAGTGGCGGGCCGCTAGGGGAAATAATGATACGCGGAAAGTTGCTTCTGGGGCTTGGCGTGATCAGTAAAGAGCTTTATGACGACTTAGAGATTTTCGTGACCTTAAAAGAATGGGCGAAAATACAGGGTGATGACACCAGTTTTACTGAAGTGGATATCATCTTTGAGCTAAACAAAGTACATGCTATTCAGCGTATTATGCCTATTGAATACGACCCTGAGATGGTGAAAACCATGTCTGGTCCAATGTTAGAAATGTTCTTGGGTCGACATAACCAGAAAGTGAAATCCACGATCGTTTTGGCTATTACAGACATCATTAACACCTTGTGCCGAGATAACGCGCTGAGTTCTTAGTTTTTGCTATTGAGTTCATAGCTTGAAGCTTTCGCTTGAGCTTACACCTAAAGTGTTTATTTAGCTTATCTAGCTTTAATTCGTTTTATCCATCTTAGAATATACCGTCATTGCGGTTTCTCTTGTTTGAGAAATCGCTTTTTTGTTTCTGCAGCCTGTTTAAACGAGCTTGTCGCTCTATTATCGATCCTGTTACTCACCTCCTCAAATTGCAGATACAAAAAAAGCCACATTCTGTGGCTTTCTCTATTCAAGACGCTCTTTCTATTAAAAACGCCTTTTTATTCAAGACAATCGATTATAGGTCTTGGATGTTTTCAGCTTCTAGCTCTTGGAAGTAGCGTAGAGTCTTAACTTTTAGCTCTTGTTGAGCTGGCTCATCAGCAACGATGATAGCTTTACGGTGCATCTGTAGAGCGGTAACAGTCCACATGTGGTTTACAGAACCTTCGATAGCCATTTGAAGTGCTTGCGCTTTGTTGTGTCCTAGAGAAAGGATCATTACTTCTTCAGCATCTAGAAGAGTCGCAACACCGATAGTTAGTGCGTATTTAGGCACTTGGTTAATGTCGCCATCGAAGAAACGAGAGTTCGCGATACGAGTGTCTTCAGTTAGCGTTTTGATACGCGTGCGTGAAGACAGAGAAGAACCTGGCTCATTGAATGCGATGTGACCGTCGATGCCTACGCCGCCCATGAATAGGTTGATTTTACCGTATGAGCGGATTTTCTCTTCGTACGCTGCACAGTGTGCATCTATGTCGTCAGCTTTGCCATCAAGAAGGTTGATGTTTTCAGCTTGGATATCAACGTGGTTGAAGAAGTTCTCGTGCATGAATGTGCGGTAAGACTCTGGGTGGTTAGGGTCGATGCCAACGTACTCATCCATATTGAATGTTACAACGTGCTTAAAGCTTACTTCACCAGCTTTGTAAAGTTCAATTAGCGCAGCGTAAGTAGTTAGAGGTGTGCTACCAGTAGGAAGGCCTAGTACAAATGGACGCTCGGCAGTCGGAGCGAATTTGTTGATAGAATCTGCGATATGACGAGCAGCCCATTTACCTACTTTTGCTTTGTTGCTTAATGGAATAAGTCTCATTGATTTTGCCCCTAGAAATTAAATTTTATAGTGTTCTGAAACATTAATTCGCATTATAAAATAAGTTGTCGTGTTCTGCTATTGTTTTAGGTCAATATTTTACTTTTTTCATTGTATTTGTGACTAGATCTCTCAGAATTGCATAATTATTGTATGGATATTTGGTGGCGTTAAACAAGATTAATACGTTTGTCATATAGCATAATATTGATTCAATTCAGCGTCTGAAAGGGTCGATAAGCTTGATTTGTTTGTGTACTTCGATGCATTAACAGGCCGCTAGAATAGAGTTCAGGCAGAAAAATAAGGGGGGTAATGTAGAGTGATATTGATTAAAGAAGGGGGGGAAGGAGAGAAACGTAAATTCTACAGTGATGCAAGTACCGTTGAGATTATGCCTGAGTCGAGGTGTCTCGGTGCTATCGTTATGAATTATTTATATATATTGGTAAAACCAGCCGGGTTAGCTAAACTTAACTGTTGCGAAGGTAAAGTGTGTTGAAGGCAAAAAAAAGCCCAAAGTGATGAGGTATCACTTTGAGCTATTTTACTAATCTTCTAACACTAACTCACTTTCGTATTCTTCCCTAGGCACTTCACCGCGTTTGCAGCCGTTTAGGGTATGAAAGCGACGGCGTCCACGAGCTAGTTGAATGTACTTCAACCAAACACGCTCTAACTTGGACTTAGCCTTATGAGGGTGAGATAGCACTTTAATGAAGTGTTTTTCTTCAGCATTGGTTGGTGTGAGTTCACCAGTTTCAAGTGCAAGCATAGTGTCACCAAACAAGGTTAGGATTTCCTCTTCTGAAAGAGTAAAATCACCTGACTTAGCGAACCCTCGTGGGAATTTAATGGTGTCATAAAAACGTTTTTTTCCGTGTCGGAATTCGGTCTCAGACATATCAGCCTCAGTAATGTGGTTAGATAGAAATTAGTGTTTATTGTTCACGCGAAAATATTGTTAAAAGGCAAAAATAGAAAACAAAACGTTTTTGCCTTTACGATAAACAATCCTAGATCGGCTAGTTAGCAGATTTATTACAGAGATGTATTTGATGGATGTGAAAGTATTTAGAACCTTTCTTGAGGTTGCAAGGGTGCGCCATTTTGGGCGTGCAGCAGAAAATTTGTATCTGACACAGGCGGCGGTGAGTGCGCGTATCAAACAGCTAGAAGGCTATTTTGATACTCAGCTCTTCATTCGTGATCGCAATAACATCAAGCTCACCTCTTCCGGTGAGCGTTTGATTGGTTATGCGGAAGTGATGGTGTCTACCTTACAACAAGCTAAATTTGAGCTGTCGTTGGAGAGTGGTAAAGCTTTGCAATTAACACTGGGTGGTACACCGAATATTTGGGATGCGTATCTGCAAAATTGTTTGAGTGTAGTAACCGATTCTTTTGGTGGTTATGGCTTTATGGCCGAGGTGATGGGGCGTGAGCAACTCAACCGAAATTTACTTGAACGCACCTTAGATATGGCTTTCGCTTTCGATCAGATCAAAGCGGAAGAGTTGAACTGTAAAAAAGTCGCTGATTTGGTTTTGGTGTTGGTATCAACGCAACAAGATGATCTGGAATCTGTATTCCAACATAAATATGTTTATGTCGACTGGGGAACGCGTTTTGGTTCTGAACACGCCGAGCGTCACCCAAAAGTGCCCGCGCCGTATCTACGTACCTCTACGGCTCGTATTGCCCTTGACTTCATTTTGGAGAAAGGGGGGAGTGCCTACCTACCTGTATCTCTGGTTGAACCTTTTATTGCTTCGGGTCAGTTACACAAGGTTAAAGGGGTTGAAGACTGGTATCGCCCTATTTACTTGAGCTATCGTAAAAGCAGTACTTCAGTTGACGCTATCATGCAGGTTGAGCAATTGGTTAATGAGATTGACCCATCAACGGCGTATACGCTTCAACAAGCAGCTGAGCAAGCTCCAAACGCTTAGTTTTAATTTCACGATGTTTTCATAAAAAAATGGCTCCTTGTTAAAGGAGCCATTTTTGTTTTTAAACCAGCGAGAACTTTATTTTTAAATCCGATATCATCCCATTCTTTAAAACATAAATATTTTCTAAACCAAGTCAAAAGTCAGTTCTAACCCACATAAAAGAAGTTAAGCCTGGTCAATGTGCCTTATTTGGCGGAACTATAAGTTCATTAGATTCTCGATTGACTCTTCAAGAGAGCGAGACATGTACGAATGGATTTGATTTCCATCGGTAGCATCAATTTCGATCATAGAAATTCCGATGTCGGCTTGATCCTCAAGGTAACTGAGAGATTGCTCGACTGATTGACTGGTGAGAATTTGTTGGTTTGATAACACAATTCGACACGTATGAAGATCCATAGCCTTTTTCCTTTTTATCCAATAGGTCTCTGCATCTTAATGTGCTAAGTACCAGTTGTTGACGTTGTTAGAAGTATCCCTTCTACCTATTAAAAATAGCTGAATTGAGTGAAAATAAAACTGTTTTTGTGATTTATTTAACCTTCACTTCCGAAAGTGGCTAGCGGCAATGGCGGTTCGCGGTAGACTTTTAGTTATTGGAAAAAGAGCAGCCGTTAATTAGAAGAGTATGACATGTTAAAAAATATCAATAACAACAGTGTCTTAACGACTGAGCAGTGTAGTTTGGCTCGCTACTCTCGAGATGCTCGGTTTGACGGCATGTTTTTTACCGCAGTAAAAACGACAGGTATCTTTTGTCGACCTATTTGCCCGGCAAGCCCGCCCAAAGAAGAAAATGTCGAATACTTTTCTCATCAAGCTCAGGCTTTGAAAGCGGGTTATCGTCCTTGTTTACGATGTCGCCCTGATAGCGCACCATTCTCACCCGCGTGGAAAGGCGTCGAAACAACGTTTTTGCGTGCTTTACAATTGATCGATAACGGTGCTTTGAATTCAGGCTCAATCGTAGAACTTGCGGCTCGTTTGGGTATCTCAGACCGCTATTTACGAACCTTATTCGACAATTACATCGGTGTGTCACCAAAGCAATACAGCCTATATAGCCAGTTAATGTTTGCGAAGCAGTTACTGCACACCAGTAGCATGAGCATTACTGATGTCGGTTTTGCGAGCGGCTTTAACAGTATACGCCGTTTCAATGATGCCTTTTTAAAAGAGCTGAAGCTCTCACCAAGCCAAATCCGACGCTCTAAACCCAGCAACTACCTGAGTAACCATATCCAACTTTCTTTTCATGGCCCTTTAGATTGGGAGCACCTGTTGGGTTTTTATCGACGAAGAATGATTGAAGGTCTGGAGGGCATCGGTGAAAACTATTATCAACGCACGGTGAATGTGAATGGTTCTAAAGGCTGGTTCAAGGCCACCTTAGTAAAAGAAAACCGCTTAGATATTGAATTTGAGTTGGACGATATAAGCCAATTAAGAAGCTTGATTGCTAACATTCGACGTATGTTCGACCTTGATGTCGATATTGCCAAGGTTGAGGCTTTTTTTATGACCATTGATCCTAACTTGGTTGCCAAGAGTGGTATCCGTATTCCTGGCGTTTGGAGTGCTTGGGAGGCTGGTGTAAGAGCGATTCTAGGGCAGCAAGTCTCAGTAACAGCAGCGATCGGCCAACTCAACTTACTGGTGCGAGAGATTTCTGGTACGCATCAAGCTTCTGTTTTACAAGAGTTGGCTAATTCCCAAGAGTGCTCTGACTTACAACAAATTGCTTATGCATCTGAGAAAGCGTATTTCCCAACACCTAAACAAATAGCTGATGCTGATGTGAGCTTTTTAAGAATGCCGGGAAGTCGTAAGGAAACTTTAAAGCGTTTTGCCGAATACATGGTCGACAACGAAGCCGAACACCCTTCTAAGTGGATTGACCTAAAGGGCATTGGGCCTTGGACGATTCAGTACGCGCTGCTCAGAGGGTTAAGTGAGCCTAACCACCTGTTGATTAGCGATTTGGTGGTGAAGAAGTTCATTGAGCATCGCTCTACGATTAATACAGAGAGTGTTTCGCCTTGGGGAAGCTACGCCACGTTCCACTGCTGGAATCAGTCTTAAAATAAAGAGTGCTCACAAACATCTACAATACACAAACATCTGTAGTACTAGGCTAGGAGATATTATGACTAACCGTTTTACTTATTATGAGAGCCCACTGGGAACCGTGACTTTACAGGGGAACGATGAAGGGCTGCTCGGTCTTTGGTTTGAAACATACACAACCAAGCCAGATCAGTTAGGCGTTCGAGATGATGACTTTCCGATCTTTGAATTGGTTGCCGACCAGCTCAATCGATATTTTTCTGGCGAAGCCATTCAATTTACTGTGCCGATCTCAGCCAAGGGTACACCGTTTCAGCAGTCGGTGTGGCAAGCTCTCACGACGATTCCATACGGTGAAACCTGGAGCTATGCACAATTGGCTGATGCGATTGGCAATCCGAAAGCGGTGCGTGCTGTTGGTCTAGCGAATGGCAAAAATCCGGTGTCAGTGATTGTGCCGTGTCACCGTGTGATTGGTAAAAATGGCAAGCTGACCGGGTATGCAGGTGGTGTCGAACGAAAGCAACGCTTATTGGTTATCGAAGGAAGGGAACAGGAGTAGATAGGTTCTGTAGAGAATGTTGATTGGGCTTTATCGAGAGTGCATTGCTTTTCATGGTGCACAAATTGATATTGAGTACTAATGCCATTCATTGATGTATCGATTTATGGTTAAAAACTCACGGGCTAGGGACGTAAAGAGTGACTTTACAATAAAATTGGCGCTTTCTGGAAAATACTAGTTTAGTTGCATACTATTTAACTATATTCTCCAAGCAAGGATGCTCAAATGAATAGCCGTTATTCACTTATATTCTGCTGCAGTAGCGCATTATTGCTAACTGGCTGCTTAACCGACACGAGTCGCCCCTTCGAAGTACCACAGCTTGTTTTGTTCAAAGGCATGTATGAGAACGCTGAGAATGGCAGCTATTTAGTGTTCGAATCGGGGCAAGTGACTTATCAAACTATGGGTAATACCGTTACCCGCACGTATCGTGTCGAAGATGATTTGATCAACATTAAATTAAATTCCGCAAATAGTCGAATTGACCCTGGATTGGTAATGCGGATTCAACATCAAGGTGCGGTACTCACCTGCAACCGCTGCCCAGCGATGCAACTAAGCAATGTCTGGACAAGGGTTGAGAAGCCTTTGGGCGAGTTGTCTAATTAGAAAAGAGCGCTGTTAAGCCATAAGTGAGCGACGATACTGACGGCATAACCTATCATGATCACTGGCATCCATTTTAAGTGCCCAAAGAAGGTGTATTTCCCATGCGCTGCCCCCATCAACGCCACGCCTGCTGCACTACCAATAGACAACAAGCTGCCCCCAACACCTGCAGTTAAGGTAATCAATAGCCAGTTACCTATTGACATCTGTGGCTCCATGGACAGCACCGCAAACATCACCGGAATGTTATCGACAATAGCAGACAAGATCCCGACCATGATGTTGGCCCAAATTGGGTCCCATTGGTTGTACATCACACCAGAGGCAAGCTCTAAGTAACCTAACAAACTCAAGCCGCCCACGCACATTACGACACCGTAGAAGAACAATAACGTGTCCCACTCGGCATGAGATACCCTACGAAATACATCAAATGGCACGACTGAACCTAATCTCTTAAGCGCGCCTTCGTCTTTGTTAGCAATCGCCACCGCTTTTTTCTTAGCGAGCGAATTGGGCAAGGTCTGGCGTAGGTAATACCCAAAGAACTGGAGGTAGGCGAGCCCCATCATCATGCCCATTACAGGAGGGAAGTGAAGCACGGCGTGGAAAGCGACCGCGGTACCGATTGTCATGATGAACAAGAAGACGATTCGCCTTGCGCCACGTTTTAACTCGATGTGTTGGTGCACAGTATCGGGCTGAGTGGTTGGAACAAAGTAAGACATGATCAGTGCTGGAACCAAGTAGTTCATCACTGAAGGAATAAATAACGGAATGAATTCGGTAAAACTGACATGTCCAGCCTGCCAAACCATTAGTGTCGTGATATCCCCAAACGGACTGAATGCGCCGCCGGCATTGGCAGCTATCACGATATTCACACACGCGAGGTTAACGAATTTTGGATTAGAGCCTGCGACCTTAAGAACCACAGCACACATCAATAGAGCCGTGGTGAGGTTATCGGCAATGGGGGAAATGAAGAATGCAAGAATACCTGTTAACCAAAATAGAGACCGGAAATTGAACCCTTTGCCTACCATCCACGCTTGCAATGCATCAAATAACCTCCTCTCTTCCATGGCACTGATGTACGTCATGGCCACGAGTAGGAACAGCAGTAGTTCAGCGTATTCTAGTAAGTTATGTTCAAGGGCTTGTTTGGCCACTTCGACAAGGTTGTGTTCTTGGTAAGTGAAACCAATGATAATCCAGATTAAGCCAGCTGCCAGTAACACGGGCTTTGACTTTCTGAGCTTTAGGTATTCTTCCATCATCACCACTATGTAGGCGACAACGAAAATGGTCAGCGACAGGTAGCCAGCAAACGAGTTGGTTAGACTGAGCGATTCCTCTAGCTGAGAAGTGGAAGCAGCTGCTACCGTTGAAAAGAAGAATAGAGAGAGAACAGCTGAAAGCTGGATACCTAGCATGGATTACGCTCCGAAGTTAATAAGTTATTAACACGGGTAAAAGCGTAGACCTAAATAAGCATGTGGGGTGTGATAGATATCTTAATAATTCAATAGATTATAGTGAAAAAGAAAGACGGTGGCGAAAGTATTAGCTTTGATGGATACTCCTGGCAACTCAGGCTTAGCATTGATTGCGTCGCTTCAAAGTACTGATGCTGGCGCGGGGCGATCGTTAACTTCTTCTCTTCAGGTACAGTACTGTTCACCCTTCCAGTTATGGATGGTTATTTGGCGGTAACTTCGTCAATTGGCCTAGCGGTTGCTGTGATGTTTATCTTCAAGTTTGTTGGTGCAATACATGGGACGTATCATGGGACCAATTGGTATTGAAGGTCGCTATATTCCAGTGATGATCGCGATTTCAGTATTGAATGCGTTTGGTGCGATGTTCTTGATGAATATTATTCTATAACTTTTGTAGAATGACAGTTCTCGAAACTTTTTAGGGTTTATGGTAAATGAATTGCCAATGAGACTTTTCAAACGCTAAAAAAAAAGGAAACCCCGTTTGGCTTTCACCAAACGGGGTTTATTCTTTTTGTAGCCATCCTGCTACTGCGCGTTACTAATTTTTCAATAGGTAACTGGTGCTCCCTGCATCATTCCTTGACGTGGCTAAATCCTTTAACCTATCCAATTCGTCGCCTTCCTAGCGGTGTCCTTGCTAACTCGTCATCCTGGCGAGTGGCTCTATCCTAGAGGAAAACTTCCATGCTGATCACTCATCCTAAGTCATCAAATCTTCGTCCTGAAGATACCTAATCCGTTAGGCTTTTTCCTGTTCCTGCCAACTCCCTGTCGACCTGTGTATTAAACACTTTGGAGGCTTTGCTCGCAATTGATGGTAAGAAATAAATGAATACGCTAACTGAAATAAATATGCGTAGATTCATACAAAACAAAGGGTTGGGTTTGTTTTTTAGGTGTTTTCTGCGAAGCTTAATTGTGATCTCTTACGTTACATGTAAGAGATCTCTTACATATTTTCGGGCTCAAATATCATTTTGCATTGACTGCACCAATGAATTGATGGGTAATGTATGACGAATTAACACCAAGTGATAGGGAAACATAATGGTTACAGCACTTTACGCAGCCTTGCTGACGGTCGTCATGATCTGGTTAGCGATCGAAGTTATTAAGCAGAGGCGAGCGAACCTGGTCGCTTACGCCGATGGCGGTGTTGAGTCGTTGCAGATAGCACGCTCGGCACAAAGCAACGCAATGGATTATATCCCCATTACAATTATCTTGATGGGGTTCTTAGAGATGAACGGAGCCAATGTTTGGTTTATTCATGTACTGGGCGTGGCTTTTCTTTTGGGACGTGTGATTCATGCTAAAGGAATTCTAGCGGAAAATTTTAAGGGTCGAAAAGTGGGTATGGTGTTAACGCTTATCTGCATGATCTCTTTGATTGTCCTAAACTTAGCTTACCTACCTTTTGATAAAATGTTCTAGGGAGCATTATGGTATTACGCCTTCCTCCTGCTTGGGCAATTGTCCTTGCAGGTCTGATACTCAACATCATGGCGATTGTTATGTCGAGCTTGGTGTTAGATAAACTTGAAGCGGAAAAAGCGGAATACAACGATCGCAAATACGGCAATGTATATTCGATACAACTAGCCTGGAATACGATCGAAACCCTAGAACGCAAGCGTGAAGCCATTCTAATTCACCTTGATAAACGACCAACAGAAGTGGCTCAACCTGCGACAGTTCTCAATGAAGCGTTGCGCGGCCAGCTCAGGCGCTGGGTGAGTGATGAAGTGCCAACGATTTCGTTGGCTAATTTACCCGAGATTATGGTGTTGATAAACCGTGCTCAAGAAGCACAACGAACACGAATCGACGATTACTATTTGGATAACCTAACCTTGGTTGAGTTAATACAAAGGCTCGATGAGAAAATGGCTTTCTACAAGAATATCGCGCTTTTTCTTCAGGTATTTGGTTTAGCACTGATCTTAGCTCGAGATCTGGCAAGAAGGCCTTAGTGGTTTGCTTTCCACTATTGGCAGTTATATAGCTAGCGAGACTCGCTTGGCAGGTGAGGGTGTTGCTGGCCTTGGTATTTTGGTAGCTGCTCTTTCAACCCTTTAAACGTACTCAGTGCGCTGCCGATCGATAACTTGTTCATCAACCAATTTGGTAATATCCCACCCGCGTTCGCATACGCAGTATAGGTAATGTAGGTATTGCCATTGGTAAGTGGTTGCAATGTCCAAAGTGCGTCCACATCGTAGATTCGAATATACCCTGATTCTTTTGCCAAATAGTTCGAAGCATCCTTAATCGATAAAACAAACTGTCCATCTTCGACGCTGTACTGGGAGTAGGTCACCATATCTCGATTTCTAGCAGGCCAAGGTGCTTTAAACTGGGTGTAGACGATGTTTTCAGTTTCAGAAATTTGCATTAACACTTGGCTTGCAGATACATTGTCTATCCAGTTCGGCACATTGTCGCTATCTTCCAGCAATAACAAAAAACCAGAATAACTGGTCGGTGTTTGCATTTTCGCTCGTATTTCTACCAAGCCTTCACTATGTGGCCTCTTATCAATGACGATTCCATCTTCGCTTTTCACAAATTGCCATGGGGCGGCATAGGTGAGTGTTGATAGAGTGTAAAGCCCGAGTGCAACAATCCTAGCTAATATCATTATTCTTCCTGAAAAAGAAAAGCTTATCTGTCAGAAGTATAGAGTAAAAATGAATTTGATTCGTGCTGAGGGCTTTATGCTTTTCTCTGATTTGAGTGTCACATCGTTGTTTATTGTGGTGTCACCATTAGTTGACTACTTATCCATGGTTAAATCGTCGACATGAAAACGGAAGCGTTCGGTCGCTTCCGTTTTTATTAATGGGCAATGGATAAACGTTGAAGGCTAAAATGAGTAGTGGACAAATTTATAGGCTAAAACTTGTCGACTAGAGCTTATCGACTAGAGTTTATAAGCTTCGACAGTTTTGATCGTCGTCCAGTTACTGTTGGCATCTTGGATAAATTCTTGTGTATCTTCCAACCATCGTTTTTGTACAGATTTGTCCAAGTTCAGATATAGCTTTCCATCTTCGACTTTCCATGCATTAGGGTCGGTCTCAAACTTCTTGCCCATAGCTACACCAAAGGCACAATAGCCACCGTATTGAGGCGCATAAGCTTCAGGGTTAGTACGAAACTGATCTCGGTTTTCACTGCTTGCGAACTGATAAATAGCGTTCTTATAAGTTGCTGTGAATTTTGATGAGCCTTGAACGGCGCCCGAATCAGTAAAGTAAGCTACTGGGTCATAGCCTTTGATCGCTATGTCATTGCTATCAACGCTCATGTCGATATCTGCTGCCATTAGCGAGAAGCTGGTACCTAGTAACGCTACCATTAGAGTGAGTTTTTTATTGGCTGGTTTGATGTATGACATAACAATTTCCTTGTCTTCTTTGGTTATCTTGTTTGAATAAATTAGCCCACTAGTCCGGTCTATAGAGGGACAAAAGAACTAAAAAGTAAGCGAATCGTTCGGAGGATGCATGGATCTGCTGTCACAACTAATGGAACATTTCTCGATACGTACTGGTGTTTTTTACTCTGGAAATCTGTGTGGTGTATCGTCATTCAAGCCACGACAGGGTAAGGAAGGGCATCTTCATGTGTTGAGCGCGGGGAAGCTGACCTTATCTCGTGCTCACAAGGAAAGTAAGCAACTTTCACAGCCTTGCATGGTGTATTTGCCTAACAGCACGCCACATGCGATTGAAGGGGTGGGGGAGGGGGCAGAGTTGGTGTGCGCGAATGTGGAATATCGAGCAGGGCAGATGAATCCTTTGTTGTCTGCTCTTCCTGATGTGATAGTGATTCCGTTTGATGAAGCACCTAACTTAATTCCAGTGATCGAAGTGTTGTTTCGGGAGTCGAGCCAAGAATCGTCAGGCCAACAATACTTAATGGATAAATTTAGTGATGCATTAATGGCTTTAATTTTCCGTCATCTCATTGAACAACAGAAAATTGATAAAGGGCTATTTTCAGCTCTTGCCCATACTCGACTCGCTCCTGTAATGAACGCTATCCACAGATTGCCTGCTCGTCATTTGTCGGTTGCGGAAATGGCATCATTGGCTGCGATGTCTCGCACTCAATTTATCGAGGCATTTAAGAGAGAGGTCGGTGAAACGCCCGGAGATTACGTACAAAAGTGGCGTATCTCAGTGGCTCAGTCTTTACTGTTACAAAGTAAGCCAATTAATTGGGTGTCTGATGAGGTTGGTTACAGCAGTTACTCTGGCTTCTCTCGTGCGTTTCAACATGTCTCTGGTATATCACCACGTCAATGGCTAAAAGAGATCGAGGGATAACGGTGAGTATCAAATGAAGGTTGTCGATATTTATCTTAGGTTTGTGTAAATATTGAGGTTTGTGTAAATACTTATGATTGTGTAGATATTTAGATGGATGTCGATACTTGAGTTAAGTAAAAACTGCCAGTGACCATGGGTTAGTGTTTTCACTGGCAGATAAATATTGGGAAGAGAGTTTAACGTTTCCGGTGAGATGGCTGTTAGCGAAGCAACCAGCGTTGCAGAGGTGTCTTTTCGATACCCGAAACCAACATAAAGCTCAGGATAAAGGTGCCGAAGAATACAGTGATATCTTTACCGATCTCTGTGATACCTAATATTCCACAAACATTGAACAGCACGATAATAACTAACAAATGGCTGACGTAGATGCCCAACATTCGGTTTGAAATAGAACGAACCCATGCGTAGTTGCCGATATTTGGATTGGCCAGAAGCCACATAAATACACCTACGCCCCATAATGTGGTTCCAAACAAGAAATCATTCATGTTAAACCCGACATCAAAGTTGGTTAGCCATGCAGCTTCGGCAAAGTGGATGAACATGCCTATCGCTAAGAACCCCAAGGCCTTTGTTGACGACACCTTCCATTGATGTTGGCGAATCAGGAAGCCTAAAGTCACCATCAGTGTGCTAAAGAATGGGCCGTTACGAGTGAAGAACGGTGCACTGAGGTCGGTTAAGCTTGTGTAACTGCCTGCCAACACACCATATACGTAAAGTAGAATAGCCGTTGGTAATAGCAGTTTGTCGAGTTTCATCTCAACCATTAAGGCGATGATCAAAACAGCGAACATTAGAGCAGGAAGGAACCATAAGTGAACTAGTCCGCCCTCTAAGAAAGAGTTGAGCGGGGTGTTCATTAGGAAGCCCCAGTAACCTTGGCGTTCGCCTAAGTAACCCAATTCTTCAACCTTAGCGAGGTTGAATGGCATGACCAGACAGATGATGCTCCATACCAACCAAACTTTGAGTAGTGGTTTGGAGTAGTTGATGAAGGTTGTCCAAGGCGACGCTGTGAGTTTAGGTTGGATCAGATAGCCGGAAATAAGAAAGAATAGCGGCACGGCGAAGCGCGCGGCTTGGTTAAGAACATAACCAATCCATGGCACTTCATTGATTTGCCAATAAGTCAGTGCCATTTGGCCATGTAAACCAATGATCGCCAATATAGCAATCACTCGGCCCAACTCGATACTGGCAATGCGTTGTGCAGGCGTATGTTGAACGGAAGACATATCAGATCTCTAAGAAAAATTTCGTAAAATCTAACAGTCTTTATGGCGAATACGTTAGTCCTAAATCAAGGCTTGCGGCCTTAGTTTTAAGGCTTGTGTTGATTATTTGAAGCCTGTCGCAGCTATATTAAATTCATTGCAGTGAGTGCGAATATACCAAGCGTGCAAGTGATAAGAGAAACGACAGTCGTTAGAGCGATAATATTGGCGGCTAAGGTAGAGTTTCCCCCCATCGCTCGCGCCATTACGTAACTTGCGGCAGCGGTTGGCGCGGCGCTCATCAAGAAAATAAGACCAAGATCTAATCCTCTAAAATCGAAGAATATAGCAACTGAAGTAATTAGCAGCGGAGCCAAGACCAGCTTGTATCCCGTAGAGAACCAGGTGGGGCCCTTATCTTTTTTCAGAGATCGTATGTCAAGCGACCCTCCAGTGCATAAAAGAGCCAGTGGTAAGGTCATATTGGCAAAATATTGTCCTGCATCCGACACCATTTTCGGCACTGGAATCGACAGTAAGTAAAACAAGACCCCCATTGCGATAGAGATAATCAGAGGGTTTTTGGTCAGTGTTTTAATAATCACTTGAACGGCTTTATCACCAGACTCTTGACCCTTCGGAGTGAGTGCGATAACCGCCTGAATGTTGTAGAGAACGGTCAGTGATGCGACATAAAGAGCTGCGAGCGCAACGCCGTCGTTGCCGTAGATGTTTGCAACATAGGCGAGTCCAATAATGGCGGTATTAGCTCGAAAGCCACCTTGCACTATTACGCCTTGGTCTTCTGGTTTTTTAAAGGCTATTTTCGTGCTTACCGTGGTAAATATGAAGAACACAAGGTTCGCCACCAAGCCAAAAATAACGAGCTTGCCGCTAGCCGAAAAATCGTGGTTAGACTGAACAATACTCAAAAATAGCATTGCTGGTAGAGTGACCTGAAAGACGACCTTTGATGCGACATCGATGAAGTTGTCATTGATCAAGCCGATTCGCTTGAGCATCACACCAAGAAACAGCATTAGACAGATGGGGCCTGTTACTGACGCCGAAAACGCAAACTGTTCCCAAAGTGTGTTCATTATTTTTCCTTTGTTGTTTAATTGAGTCGTTACTTTTTGAATAACTGAATAACTGAATAACTGAATAACTGAATAACTGAATAACTTGGCGCTGCTTCGATCAATTTTTACTTCGATCAATAGCTGCTTCGCTCAATATCTTTTGAATACTGTCGCATTTTTCCACAATTCTTTGATAAGAGAAATTAAATCCCTGCGGTTAAGCAAAAAACTTTGAAAAAAAGTACGAACGTGCTAAAAATAATCATCAGATTTATCATTGGTGAATAATGAGCAAAGGAAAGATAACCAAAGAGTATATTTTGAGCCATGCATTCGCGCTTGCGAGTGAAAATGGTCTCGAGAGTTTAACGATTGGCGAATTAGCCAAGCAGTGTGGTATGTCTAAGAGTGGATTGTTCGCGCACTTCAACTCTAAAGAGAACCTACAACTCTCTGTGCTCGAGTATTCCAACGCCATATTCACTGAAAGAGTCATCACGCCTGCAAGAGAGTTGGGAGATGGTGACATTGAAGCGAAATTGAAACAGCTGCTCGATAATTGGCTGGGTTGGAATCACTCGTTTCAAGGTAGCTGCATGTTTATTGATGCATGGAAAGATGCAGGCAGCGAAACGTCTGTGATTCAGAAGGCACTGCAGAAAACCATTTCAGTGTGGATTGATTACTTGACCATTCAGGTCGCTAAAGCGATCGAGAGCAAGCAGTTTAGAGTTGATTTAGAACCTAAACAGGCAACTTTTGAGTTATATGGGCTTTATTTGAGTGCTAACTTGTTTTACTCCTTACGAGGTCAGCAAGCGAGTCACACTCATTTCTGGAGTGGCGTAGAACGTTTAGTAGAGAGTTGGAAAGCGGTTTAGATTGCTGACAAGTTTTACTCGAAAATCATTTTATTCGTAAAAAACGTAAGTTTTGCTTTAGTAAGGCTGACCACAATTTTATAGAAGTGGCGGTAAGTGATAATAAATTACCGTCATTTTTTAGATAAACAAATAGCACGGTCGTTCGATTTCTGGGGCCGAGCTCTATCCGCCAAGTTGTATGGCGAAACAAGGACAGGTCATGAGTGACAAAATCTATTTTAATACATCGAACAAATTCAGTTTTAAGCGCAGCTTAATTGGTGCCACGACAAACCTTCACTATATTCTAGCGCCTAGCCATGCGAAGAAAACAGCACGTAAATTGCTGCTGACTCCAATGCGCACCGAGCAAAAGAATGCCGATCCAAAAGGTTTGATTAAAAGTGAGATCAAAGGTCGTGACGGTGTATTGAAGACATACTCTCTGGGTACTGGACCGGTTTGGGTGCTTACTCATGGTTGGTCGGGGACAGCGAGTCAGTTTTTCCCTCTCATGGAACACATCGCAGCCAAAGGCTTTACGGCTTTGGCTTACGATCACCCTGCTCATGGTGGCAGTGATGGTGTACATGGTCATATTCCAGCGTTTGTGAACGGTTTAGAGGCCATTCTAGATTCGGTTGGTGAAGTGGCAGGTTTGGTTGGCCACAGCATGGGCACTGCTTCTGCGTTGGAGTGCAAGCACGTTAAATTGGAAAACAAGCCAATGTTGCTGATCGCGCCTGTGTTGGATTACCTAGAAAACCTATTTGGCAGTGTGGCACGTTCTGGTTACTCAATGAAGCTGTTTGAGGCGGTTGTAGGTGAAGTGGAAGAGCAGTTTAACTACCCAATTCAATCAGTGGATCCTTATGGTAAATTAGCGCTTCGCGAATCGCAGACGATCATTGTTCATGATGAGAAAGACAAGTTCACTAAGTTTGATGTCTCTCAACGTGCTGCCAATGAAATGGATCGCGTCACCTTGATTGCCACTCGAGGCCAAGGTCACGGACGAGTGATGAAGTGCCCGCAAGTATTTGAGAGCTTTGATAACTTAATTGGCTAAACCCAACGAGCATACTTAAAAAGGTCATCAGTATAAAGATCGTTAGCTCAAGGCTAAGAAAATATAAATAAAAAGGCCAATCAGACATTCTCTGATTGGCCTTTGCTTTTAGGGGGTTAGTGGGTGCTTAGCTCGTGTTGAGCTAAATCCCATTTTAGTTAGCACAGCTCGCAGGGCCGATCTCTTTCCAGACGCCCCATTGGCCTGTCGTTGTTGGATCTTCACCGGTTGTCCACCATTTTGCTTCCCAAACCTTACCAGCTTGAGTCACTTGGTCGCCGCCAGTGTAGACTGCACTTGAATCCCAAGCGTTAGTACACGTACCGCCACCTGTGGTTTTCTTAAGAACGTTCACTGAAGTAGCCGCTACCGATGTATCAGTGCCATCGCTGACCGTTACAGAGAAGTTCAGCGTCGTATCTTGCGTGTATTCCGCCGCGACAAAGCTCACTGAAGAACCTTGAATCGTAGCATCAATACCAGCAGGCACATCCCACGTGAAGGTCAATGTATCTTGGTCAGCATCGCTCGAAGCCGAAGCATCAACCACCACTACGTCACCCGCATTAACTTCAGCTGGAGCTGAAACAATCGCAACTGGTGCTGTATTGACTGGACCTGTGTCCTTAGGGGTTACTGTTACAACAATGGTGTCAGTTGCAGTCGCACCTTCGTTATCAGTTACCGTTAGGCTGAACGTGAGTAATTCTTGTTGAGCGACTTCAACCACATCGAAGCTTGCAACTGCAGCATTCGCGTTGGCCAGAGTTACGGCTGTTCCGCTTACTTGTGACCAAGCGTAGCTTGCAATCGTGCCGTCGCTGTCTTTTGAAGCGCTACCGTCTAGAGAAACAGAAGCTGGGCCTTCAACCGATAGATCTGCGCCCGCTGCTGCGGTTGGTTTACGGTTTACAGGATCAGTAGTTCCACCTGCAAGACCTTCATGCATCGCGTTCAGGATATCGCCGTTATCCGCATCAATTTCCCAAGAGAATAGACCCGCAAGGCCAAGGCTACGAACGTATGCGCCTTTTGCTTTTACTGAGCGATCATCATCAAATGTGATTAGCTGACCTGAAGTACGGTTCCAAACGTAAGGCGCTTCTGCCATTTCGTCGTAGCCATATTCAAAGCCGTTGATGCCTTGGTTGTTTGCACCAAGCATGTTCGCTTTAATGCCTTTGTAATCGATAACGCCATCTTCCCATACACCCTGAGCAGAGCTGCCGGTCAGTTTACCATTACCTACGCCAGTCATTGGGTCGCTTGGATCTGAAAGTGATGATGGTAATACGCCTTCCCAACCACGACCGTACATCGCTGTACCAACCACAAGTTTGTTCGCTGGAACACCTTGCTCAAGCAGCAATTGGATGCCGTTGTCTGTGGTGTAAGCAGGGCCCGTGTACTGTTCGCCATTTTCATCAAGGCCTGTGCCATCACATTGCCCTGGGCGCATGAAGTTACCGCAGTTGAGTGCTGTTTGGTGACCTAACACGTTGTTCCAACCGCCGTAGAAGTCGTAAGTCATCGCGAAGATGTAATCCATGTATTGGATAGCATCGCCGTAGTTCACGTCTTCAATCTTGTCGTGACCAACACCGATCGCTGATGTTAGCTCGTAAGTACGATCGTTTTCAGCTTCTAGCTCATCTAGCATAGCGCGCAGCTCTGCCATCAATACAATATAAGCCGGGCCATCATTTACAGGGTCACCGAGATCGGGCGCAGCACCGCCTCCACCGGGGAATTCCCAATCGATATCCACACCGTCATAGAATTTCCATGTGTTGAGGAATGTTTTAACCGATGCGACGAACGTGTCTCGGTTCGCTTTGGTTGTGAAATCGAAGAACGGGTCAGATAGCGTCCAACCACCAATCGATGGAATGATTTTTAAGTCTGGATTGCGCTGTTTTAGCGCCATCATCATTGCGTAGTTACCCTTGATAGGTGAGCTGTATTCGTGCCCTGCTTGAGGGAAACTCTTCTGGAAAGCCGCCCAAGGGTCATGAATCACCACTTCGTAATCGTTAACGCCCTGACAGGCTGTCATGAGTGCGTTGTAGCTGTTACCGCCTACTGATTTCACTGATTCATTAGGGCCACAAATTGGGATGAAGCCATAAAGGATGTGGGTCAAGTTATCAGCGGGTAGGTTATCGACTGTGTAATCACGGCCATAGATGCCCCACTCAACAAAGTAAGTACCTACTACCGTGTTTGGATCTGTGTTGTATGACTTGTTGTTCGGGTCCACATTCATCGAAAGTGGCGCTAAGTGTGAGCCATCGGTATCTGCGATTGTGATCTGAGCGGGTGCACTCTTGGCACAGCCTGTTTCGTCACACGCTTCGATTTCCATCTGAAATAAGCCGCCTTGGCCGTATTCGAATGAAGCTGTCGTTTGGCTGCCAGTTATAGGGCCAGTGGCCACTTTAACGCCATCAAAGTAGATGTTGTAAGTGTTTCCTGACGTTCCGCTCCATTGGTTAAATTTAACGTCGACCTTTGCTTTGTCGTGATATTTAACCATCTGGTTATAACCAGAAGTCGTTTCCATCGCGAGTTCAATTTTAGAAAACTGAAGGTTGTTGGAACCGTACATATCGATGCTAGGTGCTGTTGGAGCGGCTAATGCTGTACCAGATAGCGCTAGAGCAATGCTCGCAGCACAGGTATTTATACGAATCATACTTTTTCTCTCATTCCTTGAAGGTTACGAGAACCAAATGGCCCCATAAACGGCTCCAGTCAGTTTTGAAGGAGCTTCCCAGTCAGTATTCGAGAGAGTTTTAATTTTATAACTGAAAATAAATCCGTTTTCGATGGACAACTAAAAAATAGTATCTCGTTACAATTCTGTTGCTTAATGAGTGAGAGGCTGAGTCCATGTTTTATAAAACAAAACAATGTTCAGTATGAAAATCTCACAAGTGAAAATACACAACATGAAGTTATGAAAATATGCGACAAACTATGGGAAAATATCGTGAATTGAAGCGGCATCACAGAACGAAACGTGTTGGGTGTGAGGCTGATACGTGGAAGATAGTGCTAATACTTGGGAATGCAAAGAGTGTTGCTAAGGGTAGTATCACTAAGAATGCATTACCTTAGAGGATACCGTTGTAGAAGTTATCTTTTGAATTGCTCAGCTAATGAAGCGCGTCGTTGTTGCATCACACTATGGGTGTCACCTGCTGCTGTATCTTCGTAGCCTTCTTTAATGAATTGTTGAGATGGCACACTGGGAAACAGTCGCTTTAATCGAGGCGAATCATAAGTACCACTGATGGTGTAAATTGTTGGCCCAGATCCTGTGTTGATGGTGACAACTTTGCCATCAAAATCAAATGAGGTAGTAATGAGGCGATGGTTCATCGTGACGCCATTATCGGAAAGCGTAAGGATATCGGTATTGTAGGGTGGAGCCCCGATCTCTATCCAAGTGCCATGGACATTGCTTGGGCTGACTGACTGTTGGTGAGTTTGATAAGCAAAATACCCTGCCGTGAGGGCAACCATCAAGCCGGCTAATAGAAAGCCGTAGAACAATAATTTGGCAAATATATCTCTGCTTTTCGTGGGATTTTTTGCCATTATCTCTTCATTGATCTTCACGCACCGTCGGTCAGTTTATAAACTAAAATCTTAGTTTGCAAAGATTCTTATGATAGTTAGAAGCAGGATCGAATGTTCTAGTAAATTTGGTTGCGTTCGCTATTTTTGGCATATTTACGTCATCAATGAAAATGGTTCTCAAAAAAGCTTAAGCTATGCGTATTTATTTCTTGTGCGAAAGTCATGAATTGGTTAAAACAATTACCACATAACTTACGTATAGGCTTATTTGTTGAGCCCAATGCATGCAATTTGAAGATAACAAGGAAGTACGATGATTAAAGAAAACACATATTTTGACGGCGGCGTTAAGTCGTTAGCGTTTAACCAATCTGGTGCGGACGTTAGTGTTGGAGTGATGGCTGTTGGTGAATACACGTTTGGTACAGCGGCTCCAGAAAAGATGACCGTTGTTAAAGGTGCATTGATTGTTAAGCGTGTTGGTGATGATGATTGGACGACATACCAGTCTGGTGAGTCTTTTGACGTTGCTGGCAACTCTTCCTTCGACCTTCAGGTAAAAGAAGCGACAGCTTACTTGTGTGAATACTTGTAACTAGGTCTAAATTCGTTCAATCAGGGTATCATTTGTTTCTGCTTGGACAGAAAAAAC
Organism: Vibrio sp. PSi01; assembly: GCF_054960695.1. NCBI lineage: Bacteria > Pseudomonadati > Pseudomonadota > Gammaproteobacteria > Vibrionales > Vibrionaceae > Vibrio > Vibrio sp. PSi01. The sequence goes on along the minus strand of NZ_JBHNYN010000002.1, from coordinate 52,275 downwards.
CACGCTCTAAGAGCGTGGTTAAATAAGTGATAGTAACCGGCAGTGGATAGTGTCACTTGTTTCGCAGTCATCAAATGGACGACCAAAATTCGTTGTTTGTTTCAAAACCTCTTCAACATCTTTCTCAAAGCTCAAAGCTCAAAATCAGTAAGTCTCAAATACGCCGTTGTTGTAGTCCTGAATTGTCTGTTCAATCTCTTCCATCGAGTTCATGACAAATGGGCCATAATGCACAACCGGCTCATTAATCGGTTCACCAGAAAAAATCAGGACACCAGAATCTTCTAAGCTATCCAAAGACAGCAATTCAGCTTTGGTGAGCAGTGCAAGTTGGCCTTGGTTGACGACTTTGTTATCGATCTTAATACTGCCTCGGTACACGTATGTCATGGCATTATGGTTAACATCCGTCCTTAACGTCACTTTTTGTCCTGAATGCGCTCGCCAATCCACAACGCTTAATGGCACGCCTGTCGTTTGTAATGGACCTTGTGTTTGTATAGTTTCTGCGTCAGCTGGGTCATGCAGTTTATACCCACCGGAAATAACTCTCAGTAAGCCGATTTGTTCGTTTTGATATTCTGCAATGCTGTCACTTTGAAAGTCATGGTATTGCGCTGGCTGCATTTTGTGTGTTGCTGGTTGGTTTATCCAAATCTGAAAACCGTGCAACGCGCCTTCTTCCATCATTGGCATTTCACTGTGAATCACACCACGACCCGCGGCCATCCATTGTGCGCCACCGCTGCGAAGCTCACCGACATTACCCAGGTGGTCTTTGTGTTGGAAATGACCTTGAAGCATATAAGTGAGCGTTTCTATACCACGGTGAGGATGTGGAGGAAAGCCGCCAACGTAGTCTTTGCTTTCATCCGATTTAAGTTCATCAATCATCAAAAATGGAGAGAAACGTGTGTTATTAAAACCAGCGAGTCTTTGGATTTTGACACCATCTCCATCTGAAGTCGCATGTGCTGAAATGACATGGTCTACTACTCTTACACTCGTCATTTTGATACCCTCATAAACTTGAATAGCTGTAGTTTATGTAATCTGATTGAAAAAGAAGATGGCATAGCGTTGAGTGACTTATTCGAAAATTTTGAACAGGTAAGAAGGTGAAATTATGTCTATACTTGAATAGGGTAGACCGCCAAGGAGGCCGCTATGGCAATACAACCAAAGCATGGCGATAGGCAAGGTCGGATGGACTTTGAAAATGATTTTACAACAGAGCAGAGCCACCGCTTTACAGCTGTCGCAAACAGTGCGTTTAAACGTCGTGTGAAAAAACGCGAGATTGAAGCGCCGTTTATGCAGTCGGCCAAGCAAGCTGCCTTTAAATCGGTAGTGAGGCCCAGAGGTAATAACCCGAACCGAACTCGACAAGTCGTATGGATCATTGTGATTGGATTAGTGAGCCTTTGGCTTATGTATATGGCAGGCTAAGACATTTAGCAGTATGCGATATTAACGGTTAATGTTGATGCGTTTTTAGCAGAGTAACGTTGTTCCCTTCCACCTTCGCTTCAAGACAGTCTTCAAGCTTGGATTCATCAGATTCTGAGCAGACTAATTTCGTCGAGAATTCTTCTATCAAGTTTGAAACCGGGTTGTCGTGATAATAAGCATATCGGTTTTTCCCTGAGTGTTTAGCAACGTACATCGCCTTATCCGCACATCGAGTTAATTCATGTAAATCGGTAGCATCTTGAGGGTATAAAGAAACGCCGACACTAAGAGTGAGTTCTTTGATTCTCTCATTGGTTTGGCAACCGCTCTCAAACAGTCCGCATATCCGCTCTAGAATGCCATCAAGATCTTTTCGAGTTGGAATATCATAGAGCATCAAAACAAACTCATCGCCAGCAAACCGAGCGATGGAATAATCGTATTCATGATTCTTTCTATCTCGAGTGCGTAGGTTGTTGCTCAAACGATTCGCAAAATGCTGCAGGACACTGTCACCAACATCATGCCCATAGTTATCGTTGATGCCTTTAAAATCATCAATATCGAGAAAAACCAAGGCGGTAAGTGAATGTTTACTATCAATAGTCGCAAGCTTTTCACTTGCCCAACGTTCAAAACTCCAACGGTTGGCTAAGCCCGTGAGTTGATCTCTGTAGGCTAAGTCCTCTATCCCTTCTTTGTATAAGCGCTGAATGTAGTTTACCGCTTGTGTGTAGTAATAAGCGGAAGTATGGCAAACCAAACTCATGGTAAATAAGCTAAGAATAAAGCGATGAGTGCTATTAAATGGCAAAGAAAAATTGCCCGGCAAGGCGGTAATTAAAGTGCTAATAAACACGCAAAATGAGGTGCTGAATATGATGCCAATTCTGAAATCATTAATAAAAATCACTGCAGCCAAAATAGGGTACAACCAAAGAATTCGATCAGGGATGGCATTGCTGTACAAGAATAAGATAATGCCTTGAACCAACAGTACACAGCTCAATATCAACTCTGAATATTGAGGATTGTTAATCTTTCTTACATAAATGGCGTTTGATACAGCGATAAAAGCAAAACACAGTTCGAAAATCGACAGTACGTAATGCTGACCTTGGAAATAAGCCCAAGTATAAAAGATGAATAGAGACGCAGCAGTCAGTGAAAATGAATGGACAATTTTTTGTTTGCGGGTGGATCGTATGTCCGCCATTTCTTCTAGGTGTCTTCCGACTGGCCTGTTCATGTGATTTGTGCCACGAATTTTGATGATGGTACTAATACTAGGTTAAATAATAGGCTTGGCGGAGCTTAGGAAGTCTATTTAATGTGACTACTATCAAGGTTTTATCTTAAAAGTGAATCAAGCCAATATAAAAAGTGATGTATATCACTAACGGTGCAGAATAACCTTGTCGAGAACCATTCAAAGAGCAAGCTGGTGGTTGCACTGGATTATTACGTGCTTGCTTTCTAATGCTTTACTCAACATAGTTTATAGATAGCTAAATGTTTATATAACCCTAAATTTGATAGAGGATCATTATGTTAATTACCTTTAGTTGCAAGGCTCATGCTAGCGTCACGATGTTTGGGGAGGTAGGCCTTCAGTTCATTAACATGCTTGGACACAGTGGCACGATACCTGGTGCTATTGAGGCTTCAGAAGTCCCTCAAGCATTGAATAATTTACGTATTGCTATCGCCGAAGAGCAAAGTAAGCCGGTAGAGCAAGATAATACTGATGACGACAATGAAGAAGAGATTGTTGAAGCTCCTGTCAATATCGGCAGTCGAGCTTTTCCGTTGGTCGAACTATTGAAAGCTGCAATCAAAGAAGAGTGCGAAGTGATGTGGGAAGACGGCAGCGGTAAGCTTTTGTAGGATGATTTAATACTGAAAAGGTAGAGTTTAATATCATTGAAGTTTTAATTTATATTGCATAGTTGAACATAGGTTGACTAATGAAAGTAAACTGAAACAATAAGTTATATTTATAAACGCATCTTGAACTGAAGGGTATTTGATGGGCTTCTATTTCCGAGCACGTAGCTACACTAGTTTAGTTGGCTCTCTTTCGTTGGCCGTTGTTTCAGCGCCGAGTATGGCTGATATATCAACAACGCCCGTCATTGGTGGTGTGTTTAGCTCCAGTGAAGTGCTAAAAAATCAGGTGCTTTCAAGCCTAAGTTACTCTGCCAAACTCACTCGTGATGCGGCTCTTTTCACGATTGGTGGCGTTACATTAGATGCGTATATTCTCGCTCTCCCTTTAGATGTCAAAACAAAAGCCAGAGTCGTTGCTCAGTTATCTAACCCGACGTACTCAATTCCTTTGGGTTATTTTCTCTATAGTTATTACGACCGCTATTCAGGCTTGGGCAGTGAAGATGTATTCAAATCTTACTTGTCGACGGTTTATGATAAGCAGGCGCTAAAGGGCTTTGAACATAGCCTCTATCATGTTGGAGATAAGCCAACCTCAGAGCATCATGAGCCAGATACCTCGACTGAAGCAACGGGACATCATGAAGGTATTCGTATCGATGAACAGTTCATTGCCAACATGGTGGTTATCTACGATGCGTTATTCGAAATTGGTGTTTGGCAGGATATGGACACGCTCCCTGCGAATTACACCTACTTAACCAATAGCCCTGAAGATCTAGCGATCATCGCTCAGATTCAACCGATCATCGTTGATTTGATCGATAAAGCGGCATTGGGAATGGATGACGGCGATATGAAGTCTGCAATGTTGGCGATTGCAGAAGATGGTAAACCAGAAAACGCTGATAAGCCGAATAACAAAGCACAAGCTCTTACCATCACGCTTATTGATTTTGTGCGCTTAAACTTGCTGAAAGCCTACCGCCAGTTTGTGTTTAAAGAAGAACGTGCAGCAGCGCTCGATGATTGGATGCAGCAAGCGTTTAGTGACCAGCCTGATGCGCTCATTCAGTTCTTAGAATCCCAACAGAACAAGCGCTTTGCGGTCCAAGTGACCGTCGATGGTTTACAGCAAGGGTTGATTGAGGGGTTGGTCGATGAAAGCGCGCCATTCATCTCGGTTGCTTACCAAAATCATAAAAACCGAACGCAATACAAACCTAAGTTAGAAACGGTGATTGAGCCTGAGCATCAACAGCAGGTGAGGTTCATGGAAGTTCTGTCTGAACAAACCTACCGTGATCCGAATTATCTTCCGTTCTTCAAAAAACTCTATCAAGAACATCTAGACAATATTAGCCGAGTGGGTATCTCTTCAACTCCCACAATCAGCGTACGTAACCTACCGATCATTAAAACGGGCGCGAAAGTATCAGGGCAAGGTGGCACTGGTATCCCTAATTTCCACTTTGTTGACCGAGAGATCGACCGAGCGTATTACTTCTTTGGTAATGATGCCCTGCAGTTGGATGTGTTGATGGCAAACAACAAGGTGCAGACCATGTTTGATCGCCTTGATTATCTGAAAACGTTGAACTGCAACGCCCAATACGATTGGAATGCTCACACGACTTACGACGGGCTAGTAAACCTAGGTTTGGGTGAGTCACTGCGTGATTATGGTGAGAAACGCTGCGTTAAAGAGCTTCAAGAACGTTCAGAAGTCGAAGTGGTTTTGCAAGAAAAGCGTCAAGCCTTGATTGAAGATATTGAGGCGTATCAGTCTATATCTGGCTTTGATTTTTTCACCAAGTTTTCAAAGAGAGCTCAGGTTAAACAGTTGATCACTCAGTTTGCCGAGTTAGATGGAAAAGGGATGCCGGATTACACCTTGGTTTATAACCCATGGCCGGATCACTTCGCGCACTTTACCGGTCCTTTTAGTGACGAAATTCTGATGCCGACTGGAGAGCTTAACCGACTGGACTATTGGATTCGCCAGATTGAAGCGACCTACCGCAGTGCAGGCGTTTACGATAAAACGCTATGGGGCATGGCTGGGGATCATGGTTTAACGCCGGTGTTCTACGCGCTCAATCCCGAAAAGCAGGTATTTGAAGGCTTACAAGCAGAGCTAGAGTATCCAATTGTGGTGAAGAAGATATCTTCAGACGAGGGTGAAGGGCCTAAAATCACCAATGCTCTAAGCTACCCAAGCTCGAAGGAATTGGATGTGGTGGTCGCCTCGACTGCCGGTGGTAACTTCATGATGGACTTCTTTAATTCGGCTCAAGGGTGGCAGGTTCAGCCTGTTTACCAAGAACTCACGCAGTGGTCTCCGATTGCAGCGCCACCTGGTCAGAATATCAACATCATTAATCAGATATCGCAACGCTTACCTGAAACTCTTGATTATATGGTCGTAAGAGAAAGCACATGTGACCAACAACGTTGTGCGGTTCGTGTGATTGGTAACCGAGATTTAAAACGAGTCGACGAATTGATTACCCGCGAAGGTGACAAGCTTTTCTACGAGTCGCTAGAAGCAAATCGAGCGCCAGTTTTACTTAACACACAAGAGCTTAATCCTTATCTCAAGAGACCGAATCAATCTGATTTCGCGCTCTACTCTCAATTAGTTGAAAAGTGTATTAACCGAGCGATGAAGGTGGATGTCACTACATGGTGCAGCAGTGCGCAGTGGACAGAGTTAACCCAATTGACTCCTAGACCAGATTCTGTCAATCAACTAGCCAATATCTACCTTGAAGATAGAGCGGGCACGGTTAACCTGTTCCCGAAAGCTGGAATTGGTTACAACACCAAGGTACCGGGGCGTCATGCTGGTGAAGACTATTTAGAGAAGGACGCATTCATCGGTTTCTGGGGCTCGCCAATTGGTGAAAACTCACAGCCATTAAAGATCGAATCCAATGGCTCGTTAGCGCCGACGCTTTTTGAATATTTAACCGGAGAGGCTGTAGTCGAAGGTGAGAATGGTTGGGGGTATCCGTCGTTGATTGAGAAGTTAGATATTTCAAGCGCGCACTAAAGTAAACGCTCTCTACCTACTCGCTATTTGTATTTTCTCTATGGTTAGCGAGACTGAGAGTTAGCTAGGTTGAGAGCCATCCCCACAAAATCTTCATCACTATCATCAATAACCTGATAGCCAAGTGACTGATAAAAGCGAATGGCGCGGGTGTTATTTCTAAAGCTCGACAGAGTGACTTGGTTTCGTTGCTCTTGATGGGCTTTTTCGTGGATGAGTGACATGACTTTTTTACCAAGAGATTGATCTTGGTATTGAGGGGAAATGATCAGCAGATGAATATGGTATGCGTTGTCATAAGGCTTAAAACACACAAGTCCAATCTTCTCTTTTCCTCGGTATACCCAATGAAACCAAGAAGGTTGGTAGTCGTTTAATAGGCGGTTATGTTGAAATTCGTCATCCCAGCCAAACACATTGTCGACGTGTATGAAAAGCCCTTGCTTAACACACGTAAACAGTTCTTCGAATTCGAGATTTGAAATGAGCTGGAATTGCATATTCTCTTCTTTTATTGTCACTCAGCTTCCTTATTAAACGCTTTTGAATAAGCAAACAGTAACATAATTGAAGAAGCCGAATTAGCATAGATTTTCGATGTTATGAAATCAAAAAGCCATGCGTAATGCATGGCTTAAAATCTGGCAGTAAGAACGTTGTGATTTAAACGATCTTAAGCGCGTGATGTCGAGTAAGTTGCTTATGTAGCGAGTCTTTTAATGCCATGCGTTCTACTTTGAGGTTGTGCATGCTGTCGTCATCGATTGGGCTGCCAGAAATTTCTAGTTGGCGGATGTCGTAGTCGAGTTGGTGGTATTTCTGCATGTCTGCTTTGAATTTTTCGTCGTCGTGGTTGAGCTGAACAATGTCTAATTTAAGATCTGGGAAATCTAAGATAAAGGCATGGTTTTCATTGAGCATTGGCACTTCCTCTCTAGTCGTATTACTAACAGTATAGAAGCAATTTATCGAAAGAAATGTGGTTCAAAACACAAAGCAGTAAAGCGAGCAGAAAAGGGCTCAAACTCGTGGAATGGTCCGCGAATTTGTGCCCTTTTTAATATCTATCGTTATACGTTTATAACTTTAGGCCTATCGTATGAGGCTTACTTCGCTTGCTTGCCAGAACGTTGCTGTTCTTTGAGCGCCAGCTTTTCTTTCTTACGCTGCTCAATAAGATGAGCGGCTTCGCCACCTACGTGGGTTTCGCCACGGGCGTTAGAAAGTTGAACTTGCTTTTCACGTTCGCGGAAACGGGCTTTCTGCTCGTCGCTGTGCTTATCAATACACTTAGGGCAGCTTACGCCTTTCTCAAAGTGCTCAGACGCTTTGTCTTCATCTGTGATTGGCAGGCGACAAGCGTTACACACGTCGTAACCGCTCTTCTCTAGCTTGTGGTTTACCGCAACACGACCATCAAATACGTAGCAGTCGCCTTCCCACATGCTCTCTTCTTCTGGCACTTCTTCTAAGTACTTCAGAATGCCGCCTTCAAGGTGGTATACCTCATCAAAACCTTGCTCTTTCATGTAGGCTGTTGATTTTTCACAACGAATACCACCCGTACAGAACATCGCGACTTTTTTGTGTTTCTTAGGGTCGAGGTTATCTGCCACGTATTGAGGGAATTCACGGAAGGTTTCTGTGTTTGGGTTTACAGCATTTTTGAATGTACCGATATCGACTTCGTAGTCGTTACGAGTATCAACCAGAATCACATCAGGATCAGAAATCAGAGCGTTCCACTCGTTTGGTTTCACGTAAGTACCGACAACATGGCGAGGGTCGATACCTTCAACGCCCATGGTTACGATCTCTTTCTTGAGTTTCACCTTGGTACGGTTGAATGGCTGTTCTTCGTTGAATGATTCTTTATAAACAACGTCCGCTAAGCGAGTGTCTTGCTTGAACCATTGAAGAAGTGCATCGATAGATTCGCGTTTACCTGCAACAGTACCGTTGATGCCTTCACTCGCAAGTAGCAAAGTACCGCGAATTTTGTTGGCTTCTAGCACTTCAGTTAGTGGCTGGCGAATTTCTTGGTAATCATCAAGTGCAACGAATTTATACAGAGCACATACAACATATTGAGACATGGTTTTTCCTTTCTGCGAGCTGGAACGTAAATCCAGAGCGTTTACCTGTTATTCGCCATAAATGTCGATAGAGCGACGTTGTGTCGTTCTCAGTCTACAACGGTAGGCTTATTAAAATCAGGCGCAGTATAACCAAGGCGGTGTAGGACAAAAACCAACCAAATGTAGGGCTATTTAGCATTGCTTATTGTGTGGAATTGCGGGTGTTGAAAGGATATTTATTTAATTGGCTTGAGGTATTTGAGGTTCATTGAACGTTACGCTTTGAATTTATGTAGTACCTCATTTCTATGAGTTGGTGTTCTCCAACGATTTCTACTTCACGGATAAACTCAAAGCCAAATTTTTCGTAGTAATTCTTTAAGTATTGATGGGCGTGAATTTCAATGACTTTGGCACCCTGTTGAGTCGCATGTTCTAGAAGTGCGGCTACCATTTTAGAAGCAATACCTAAACCTCGATACGATTGCAAGACGGCAACACGAGCCATAATGGCGTGTCCGCAGTCATCAATATATAAGCGAGCGGTTGCTACCAGATTTTCAGCATCGGTGACTAAGACGTGATGCGATATTGGATCTAGGCCATCGAGGTCTAAAACTTCAGGGATAGCTTGCTCTACAACAAATACTTGATTGCGAATGAATTGCGCCTTACGTATGAGATCTGGGCTGTTGCCAACGGTCACTTCCATTTGATTTTTCCATTTTGCCTAACGAATGTGATTAAACATAACATATTGAGGACCAGCAGCCCCTCCAAGATAGAGTACTTCCGAATCTTGGAACCCACCTTTCTGATAACAAACCTTGGCCGCTGGATTCTTACAGTTTACGGTAAGATAAATAGAGTGGTAGCCGCTGTAGTGTATGGCGATGTACAGTACTAATGCTCGCACAGCGCGTGTACCTATCCCTTTTCCTTGTTGGCTTTGGTCTATGACAAAAGTTCTTAGGCCGATGGCGGTGTTCGGGCAAAAGTCATAGTTAGATGCGTAATCCGTGTCGATTTTGAAAAAGCCGACGATGTCATTGTCTAATCTGATGACATGTAGGTGGGTAGTATCGCTAGCTTCTGCTAAAAACTCTTCCGCTGTACCTGCAAACTTAACTTGTTCTGGAGCTAGTTGAATCGATTTTATTGCCTCGATATGTCTGTCGGCTAATTTTTCAATTCTAATCATCTTGGGTCCTTATTCCTATACGAAATCAGCCAGTGTTAAGTCTCTGAGTTGAGAATTAACACTGGCTGAATCGTTATTGCTTGAACCGTAATAAGCTTATCAATCAATAATCCAAGCTGTCTGTACAATCAAGATCATGCTTGGTTAAGTACTTCTGCTAAGCGTTTCACCGCTTCGGTTAATTCTTCTGGATTTGCATTGGTGAAGTTTAGGCGTAGCGCTGCTTTTGCTTCATCGGCCTTTGGATAGAATACTGGGCTTGGCACAACTGCCACGCCATTCGAAAGCAGAGTTTTAGCCAGTTCGAAGGTGTCGCAGTCTGGGATTTCAACCCAAATGAACATCCCGCCATCTACGGCTTTTAACACGCAATCTGCAGGCAGTTTTTTTTCTAGTTCTGAAAATAACACTTCATAACGAGACTTGTACAGTGTGCGAATGTTTTCCATATGTACGTTGAAGTCTTCATGTTTCAGAAGACCGACAAGCAGCGCTTGCATAGGTACACTTGAGTGTAAGTCAGCGCCTTGTTTCACTTTGATCAGTGGCTCAAGGTAGCTGCGCTTACCTGTTACCGCACCAATACGTAAACCTGGCGATGCAATTTTAGAGAATGAACGAAGAACGATAGAGTTGTCAGGGCAGAACGAAGAAACTAACGGCAGTTCTGTACCTGTGAAACGTAGCTCACGGTATGGTGCATCTTCAATGAATGCCACGTTGTATTTGATACACAGCTCAGCTACTTTTTGACGAGTTTCTGTTGCCCAGCACACCCCTGTTGGGTTGTGGAAATCAGGCACAGCATAGAACATCTTGGGTGATTGCTGTGCAAAGCACGTTTCCAGTTCGTCTAGGTTCGGGCCAAATTCTGTTTGAGACACGGTCGCAATTTTTGCTTGAACGAGGCCAAACACCTGCATCGCACCTAAGTAGCTTGGCGCTTCCATCACAACCACATCACCTGGGTCGACATACGCACGCGCAATCAAATCCAAACCTTGCTGAGAGCCAGTACAAATCATTGCCGTGTGTGACTCTGGCAATTGGTAGCTTTGCGTTAGGTGCTCAAGCAAAGGGCCATAACCAGCAGTCGACCCATATTGGAAAACTTCCGGCATGTTCGCTAGGTCTTCTAACGTTGGCTTCATTAAATCAATAGGGAACGTTTTCTCATCTGGCAAACCACCGGCCAATGAAATGACATTTGGATCGCTTGCGGCCGCGAGAATTTCTCGGATGTAAGAAGACTGAATTTGTTGCAGTGATTGTGCGATTTCCATTTGTTGTGTCTCGTCATTTTCGTTTTTATTTTATGGTTTGATATTACACGGCAATTGTAAAAAACAGCGTGTCCATTTATGCTTATAAACATGTCCATTTATGCTATTTAAACGATGTCGCGACAACACATATCTAGAATCAATGATGTTCTGTTCTATATTCACCAAGACATCAGTCAGCCTTTGTCGGCCAAAGCGCTCTCTGAGATCGCAGCTTATTCCGAACAGCATTTTCATCGTACTTTCAAAAGTGTTGTGGGGGAGTCGCTGCACCAATACATTCGACGTACCCGAATGGAGTATGCGGCTAATCAATTGATGTTTGATACCACGTCGTCAGTGGTAGAAATTGCCAACAAGTGTGGCTTTAGTTCGGTGTCTTCGTTCAGTCGAGCATTTAAGGCGACTTTTAATATGTCGCCGGGTGAATGGCGTAAACACGACTTACAAATAGCTGAAAAACCCTATCTGAAAGATCCTGAAGTGGCGGCGGGCTATTTGAATGTGGCGCAGAGAGTGTTACCTGAACCGAAGATCGTTGAAGTGCCTGAGCGCATGGCTGCCTACGTTCGACATATGGGCTACAACCGCTCTATTCGCAATGCTTGGTTGATACTGAAAGCGTGGGCGAACTCTGAACAGCGTGATTTTTCGAGTCAGTTCGGCTTGCATCACTCTAACCCTGCCTGGGTCGAAATGGATCAGTGTCGTTATGTGGCATGTATTACGATCGATGAACCGATTAAGTATCGCAGTGTTGTGAATCAGATGGTGATTCCAGGTGGTTTGCATGCCGTTTTTCGACTTAATGGCCGCTATGGTGAACTGCTACCACAGATTAGTATGGTGTTAGAAAAGTGGCTACCTACGTCTGGCTTTAAACAGCGCTCTACTCCTGCGTATGTGCACTATCATCAGAATCATTTTCTCAACAGTGATGAAGTTTTTGAACTCGATTTTTATCTTCCGGTGAGCTTCTACTAACCGACCTAAAGCTACCTATTTGGCTCGCTAGCGTAAATTCACTTAATCGATGGTTGTGCTGTTTTCTTGAACCAGACTTTGCTCTTTTGTTGAGAAAAATTAGCACAACTAATGGCAGCTAACGATTCTATGCAGGTGAACTAAGATAAAGGTGCTTTGTTGATAATTTACCCCAGTAAATGATGACAACGTACGGATTAAACGATAGCATCCCGTTCTAATTGCAAATAGTTCTTAATATCACTCGCTAGAATATGACCATTACCCACAAAGATTATCTAAAAATCGCTTTCCCTTTCATCATCTCAACGGTGACTCAGCCTCTGCTTGGCGCGGTGGATACCGCCGTGATTGGTCAGCTTGGCATCGCTGAACTGATCGGTGGTGTGGCGATTGGCACCATCATTATGAACACCATGTATTGGTTGTTTGGCTTTTTCCGTGTCAGTACGACCGGGCAAAGTGCGATGGCATTGGGTAAGGGCAGTCGCTCTGATTTAGCGGGTAGCTTGATGCGTCCGTTTGTGCTGTCTGGTTTGGTGGGTTTGATCTTTATCTTGATACAACCGCTCATCTGGCAAGGCGCAATGTGGGTGATAGAGCCTGAAGCCAATGTGGCCGAGCACGCGCACATCTATTTTAGTGTTTTGATTTATGGCGCACCTTTTGTTCTGCTTAACTACACCATTATTGGTTGGTTAATGGGGCAGGCGAAAGCCAAAGAAGTCCTTTACACACAAGTGTTTGGTAACGTGTTGAACATTGTTTTAGATGCGGTGTTCGTGCTTTATTTCGACTTGGGTGTCGCCGGTGTGGCATACGCAAGTTTGATTGCACAAATCACCACCTTTGTGATTGGTATGACGCTGGTGATGAAGACCAGCAACATCTCGATCTCTGAGTTCCTGCAAGGCTCGAAGATGACCAAGAAAGACCTTTCGACAATCATCTCATCAAATACTGACCTACTGTTACGCACGATCTGTATCTTAGTATTTTTTAACATGATGGCGCGCACAGGCTCAAAGTTGGGTACCGATGTTCTGGCTGCTAACGCAATCTTGATGCAAGTAACCTTTATTGTGAGTTACATGTTTGATGGTATTGCCAATGCATCGAGTGTGTTTGCGGGTAAAGCGGTTGGTCAGAAAAATGCTTCGATGTTGGATCGTGTATTAAGACTCAATTTTCAATGGACGGCCGGTTTTATTGCTGCGTTAACGTTATTGACCTTGGTATTTAAAGACAACATTGTTTTCTTGTTTACCGATATCCCAACGCTTGTTGCGCTATACCAAGAGATGGCACCGTGGTTGATTGTGTTCCCGCTGGTGGCTGGCTTTGGTTTAACGGTTTACGGCATCTTTACTGGAACAGGAACTACACGTCCGGTTCGAGACTCTAGCATCGCTACCTTGACGGTATTCTTGGCTGTACAGGCGTTTTCGGTCGATTTGTGGGGCAATCATGGTCTGTGGTTGGCGTTTACTTTGTTCTATCTTGGGCGTATTGCCTTCTTGTATCCGTTCATCGCTCAAGTTAAGCGGAAATGCCTTCCAATGACATAAGTAATAACAGCGACCACAAAGCTGAGGTCATATAGAATCATTACGAAAGCGCCTGACTGTTTCTTGTAGTTAGGCGCTTTTTTGTACCTAACGGATTGTGACCATAGATGGTTTCACAGGCAATTTTTTGCGATCCGGTTCAATGTTCACTTTTCATCATACAGGCTTAATGATAGAGTTGTTATGTTATAACATCTACTTATGAGTACTTGCGTGAACGCCCCACTTTTGTCTGTTGACCGATTAACGATCAAAACCTCTTCGAGAACACTTTTCCAAGATATCCACTTCGATGTGTATCGAGGTGAGCTGCTGGCGATCATGGGCCCATCAGGTATTGGTAAGTCGATGCTTTCACGCGCGATTGCAGGTTTTCTGCCGGAAACGGTTGAGGTTGAAGGTCATATTTCTCTGTCTGGTGAAGCGGTATGTGGTTTGCCTATGCTGCAAAGAACCGCAGCACAACGACCTGCGGTTATCTTCCAAGACGCCCTTCAAGCATTGAACCCTCTCGTTTCCATTGAAGGCCAACTCAGTTTGGCATTGACAGGCACTCGCACTAAGCTTAAATCGCAAGACAAAACCAAGCTCACCGAATTGCTAGTACAACTCGGTTTCCCTAACCCAGAAACCATCTTGCCGTTATACCCGAGTCAAATCTCTGGAGGGCAACGTCAACGAGTGTGCATTGCGATTGGGTTGCTGAGTAACGCCGATATCATCATTGCAGATGAACCAACCAGTGCGTTAGATCCGGTGACAGAGCAAGAGATACTCAAGCTGATTCGCGACAATGTTAAACAGCGACAAATTGGTGGCCTGCTTATCACTCATGACCTGCACAGCGCGCTCGCGTGTGACAAGTTATTGGTGATCGATGATGGCGGAGTGGTGGCTTATGGCGCACCAAAACACGCGCTTGAATCAAGCTCTCACGCTTTCTGCTGTTCATTGAGAGACCTAATCGCATGAGCTCGACCTTATCATTAAATTCAGAAGTCTCGCCGTTAATGCCAGTGATAGATTCAGAAACACAAACACCGATTGAGATTAAGTTCGAGAATGTCGGTGTGCATTACTACTCAATACCAAGTTGGTTGGGTGGTAAGGCGTTCAAAGCACTACAGAACATCGACCTCGATGTTGAAGATAAAAGCCTAGCTATTGTTGGACGTTCTGGTGCCGGTAAATCAACGCTGATTGAACTGCTGTTTGGCCTTAAAGAGCCGACTGTTGGCCAAATCAGTTTGTTTGGTCATTTGCTGCCGATTCGTAATAGCAAAGCGCAAGCCGCAGTGTGTCGCTTGATTCAATTGGTGCCTCAAGAGCCACACACCTGCCTTAATCCTTACTATACCGTTCGACAGATCTTAGCCGAGCCGCTAAGCAACTTAGATGTTTCTGGCAACCATGAAAGCATTATTGAAGAGACGCTGTTGGATGTGGGCTTACCTGCCACTTTGTTATCACTGAAACCTAATCAGCTTTCTACAGGCCAAGCTCAACGTGTGGCCATTGCTCGGGCGCTTGTCGTTAGACCCGCAGTGTTGGTAGCCGATGAACCTACCGCCAGCCTTGACCCGGTGAACCGTCGAAGGCTGTTAGATTTACTCAATTCATTGAAAAAGAAGCGCGATATGCGCATCGTTTTGGTGACACACGATTTAGGCGCAGCAAAGGCGCTTTGTGAAGAAATTCTGGTTCTTGACCATGGCGAGATGGTGGAGCATGGACCGACACCTCAAGTGATGAGCGTACCTGCTCATCCCGCGACTCAGTTGCTGATTCAATCTCAGCCTCTTTCGAAATCTACTTGTTAATACAACCTTATTTATTACGAAATACAGCTTATTAACAAAATACAGCTTATTAACGAAGCACAGCTTACAGAGAAAAATAACTATGCGTTTTAATTCAATCAAACTAGCCTGCGCTCTAGCGCTGGCTCTGCCTTTGACGGGCTGTTTTGACTCTCAACCAGAGTCGAGCGATGCGGCGGTCAAATCTGAAATTCGTGTTGCGATGATGCAGCCACCAAGAACAGGTCTATCACCACTTTCTGATGACGCGTTCAAACTATCGCGTTGGAGCACGGCTGAAACGCTAGTTAACCTGAGCCCAACTTCAGAAGCTGAGCCAATGCTGGCAACAGATTGGAAACACGTTGATCCACTGACTTGGCAATTCACGGTTCGCCAAGGTGTTAAATTCCACGATGGCTCTACATTAACGGCAGAGTCTGTTGTGAACTCACTACAGAAAGCGTTGGAAGCGGCACCTAAGCCACGCATCCTAGATGGCGTAGAGCTAGAAGTGAAAGCAATGGACAACTACCGCGTAGAGATCAAAACCAGCTTTGATGACCCTCTTCTACCAAGTCGTTTATCAAGCCCTCAATTAGCGATTCTTGCAGCAAGCGCGTACCAAGAAGATGGTCGAGTTAGTCCAATGGGTGCAGGTACAGGTCCGTTTGAGTTGACTGAAATCAACGGCACAACTAGCGCGAAACTAAAACGTTTCGATGGCTACTGGGGTGAAAAAGCGCAAGTTGAATCTGTGATTGCTGAATACGTTCCTAACGGTTTTGCGCGCGCTGCGGCTCTAAGAACAGGCACGGCAGACATCGTTGAAGCGGTGCCAGTTTCACAAATCGCGACCATTGATCCTGACCTGCTTTACGAAGTAGCAATGCCTCGTACCAATACGCTTTACCTAAACAACAAGTCGGGTGTATTTAGCGATATTAACTTACGTAAAGTAGCGGCTGCTGCGGTAGACCGTGAACAAATCGTGAATACCGTTTATGAAAACCACGCGGATATCGCGCAAGGCCTATTAGGTCCTGCACTTGCTTGGGCTGAGCCGATCCGACCTGAAGGCCAAGCAATCGACAAAACGCTAAAAGCAAACGGTGAAAGCATTGTTATCGGTACCTTTACCGACCGAGCTGAGCTTCCAGAAGTGGCAGCGCTGCTTAAACAGCAACTTGAAGCGGCTGGTTTCAAAGTTGAGCTGGATATTCGTGAATACGCTCAGATTGAAAACGATGCACTGTCAGGCAAGTTCGATGCGTTCATCCTTTCTCGTGCAACCGTTCTAGATTCTGGTGACCCAGTGGCTTACATGATGAGTGACTTTGGCTGTAAGGGTTCATTCAACCTTGGTCAATTCTGTTCTCAAGAAGTAGACCAAGCACTGACTCACGCTGATCTGCAACCACTAGGTGCACTGCGTCAGCAAGCGATCATCGAAGCTGAGCAAAAAATCCTGAACGACTTCGCTGCTATTCCACTGCTTCACGAACGTGTGATTCAAGGCGAGAGCGAGCGTGTAAGCAATGTAGTTCGTGACCCAAGTGAACGTCGCTTGGTTGATCAAACGACACAAGTTAACGCGGCAACACAGGTTAACTAAATAAATGCTATCTGCTGAAACTCTGCGTCGAACCTTATTTATCTTGACGCCTTGGCTATCAAGAATCGCCTCACTGATCGTGGTGGTGATTCTTGTTGGCTTGATGCCTGACATTGCAGGCATCGACCCAAGCCAATCCATCCTGCGTGCGAGAGCGGGGCAACAACACCTGCTTACGCCTGAAGCTTTAGCGGCGGTACGTGCTGATCTTCAGCTTGACCGTTCGGCAAGCGAGCGCCTGATCGACTGGGTAGGAAGTGCCTTTTCGGGTGACTTAGGTAAGTCATGGATCGATGGATCTTCGGTTGCATTAGGCATTCAAAAGACAGCGTCTACGTCTTTGTTTCTGATGTCTAGCGCATTGGTGATGACTTTCGTACTGTGCGGTGCAGGCTTACTGGCTACCTTGCGCAGTTGGAAGAAGGGCAAACTAGGGCAGAGTTACAGCAGTTTAAGCACCGTATTAATATCCTTGCCAGAGTACGTGGTGGCCTCGGTATTAATACTGGTGTTCTCTATCTGGTTAGGTTGGCTACCACCGTATGGTTGGCAAGGCTGGCAAGACATTTGGCTACCGAGCTTAGCGCTCGCACTGCCTGCTAGCGGCCTGTTTAGTCGCCTACTCAGAGACAGTTTACAACGCGTTCTTAATGAACCTTGGGTGATCACGTGGCTCAGTGCCAACGTTCACTCCAATCAAATTATTCGCTTTGCGCTGAAAAGAGCGCTGAGCAGCCTGATCCCACAGATCGCGATGATCGTGATCGGTTTGACTGGTGGCGCGGTCGCGGTTGAGCTTATCTTCTCGATTCCGGGTATCGGACGCATGATTCTTGGTGCTGCTAAGGCGCAAGATCTACCTATGCTGCAAGGCGGCTTATTAGTATTGCTGCTGTTTTCGATTGCCGTGAGCAGCATGAGCTTGTTTGTTCAGCAGTTGATTCTTGGTCACAGCCTGAAAAGCGGTAAGCTCATCAGTAGTCACTCTTCGTTTCGTTTTACGCAGAGCCGAGCTAAACGTGTTACTGCTTTTGCGATCTTCTCGTTCCTAATTACTATCGTAGTTTGGGCAGCATTTCGTGACCCATATACCAGTCAATTTACTCGCTTAGCGGATCCAAGTTGGCAAGCTCCATTGGGTGCGGATGGCATTGGTCGAGATCTGTTAGCGAGAATCGGTTCAGGTATGGTTTCGACCTTCCAAGCCGGTATGTTGGCGACGTTTTTGAGTTTGGTGACAGGCATTATCATGGGTTTCAATACCCGCTTTAGCCAAGGTCTTATCGAGATAACTAAGGGTATCCCTTACATTATTGCAGGCTTGCTGGTTGCGGGCTTAACGGGTATGAATCCGAACAGCGCATTAATCGCGATAGTATTGGTATCTTGGGCGCCATTGGCGGCTCACTGTTCGAGTTTAATTGTGGAAGCTAAGGCTCAACCTTATACGCACCTCGCGCCATTGTGGGGTACCAGCAAGCTGAGAATCTTCCGCTTCTACTTACTTCCTTATGTATTGCCACCGCTACTAAGACACGCAATGTTGAGGCTGCCAGTAATCACATTGAGCCTAACATCACTAAGCTTCATTGGCTTGGGAGCTAAACCGCCGACACCTGAATGGGGTTTGATGATCGCAGAGAACCTACCTTACATCGAGCGTGCACCATTGGCTGTGATGGGGCCAATCGTTGGGTTGATTCTATTAGGCGCGGCCATCAACATGATGTTTGATGATTAACGAAAAAGAACAGGCAGCTTAAGTTTTCGACGTACTATTCGATTGAGTGTTCGATTTGCTTTTTATGTTGTAACCTTAGGCCTGTTTTTTAGAAGCGTTTTTAAAGCTCAATAGACCCTAGTTAAGTGTAAAGGATTCAACATGTATCTCGTTTTGTATTGCCACAATATTGGTATGACCGACTTTTCTTTCTTTGAGACGGAAGATTTCGACAAAGAAGATGGCTATATCGTGCGCGGTAAATGGCCGAATGAGAAAGCCTTTCGTGATTACTTAACCAAAGAGTTTGGTGACATGAGCGAGTTCCAAGTGATTGACCTAATCGCCAAAGGTGCAGAAGCAGAACACTACTCGCCAGAAGAGTTGATGCGCTTGTCTCAATAACATTCCACTCAATAATATATATCAAGCCGAATAAAGAAATGGCAGCCTGATTGGGCTGCCATTTTTCGTTTTAAGCTAGAGTTCGTCGCTCGCAATGAGAGTGGATCTATTGCGCGACTTCGTCAACCAGGTACAAGATTGATTGATATGGAATACCACTGTGATGTGACAAACCGATCTCACAAGTTCGGCTGTTACTGAATCCACGAGTACAGTTGCTCGGTACTTGCTCTTTGAGTGGGTGTACAGCAGCTTCATTCAGCTCTGGCGTAGTAAAGCCTTTATCACCCGCCCAACCACAACATTGAATATGCTCAGGAACAATCACCTCTTCAGTACACGCTTTAGCAAGGTTCAGCATTGCGCCTTCCAAACCCATTCGACGAGAGCTACACGTCACATGCAGCATCACGGTTTCTTGCAGTGGCTCAAGTGTCAGGTGTTCAAGCAAATATTGGTTCACAAACCCTGTTGGTTCTAGCACCTCTAATGGCTTGGTGAACTGCTCAATACTGCGTTTGGCGCACGGACTGGTATCCATCAGTACGGGGTATTCACCCTGACGACTCGCTTGCCACAACACTTCTTCTAACTGTTGAGCTTTAGATTGAGCGAGGTTGGTCATGCCTTTGCTGTCGTAAGGCATACCACAACATTGGTCATCGAGCTTCTTCGGAAGAATTACCTCGAATCCCGCCTTGTTGAGTAAAGACATGGTCACTTCAGTAAGAGGACGTTGATCTCCCGCATCGCTCTGTTGCCCCATGGTTCGACTGGCACATGAAGGAAGGTAAACCACTTTCTTCGCGTTGTTCGATTTTTCGGCTGTTATTGGTGAAGCTGTGAGCAAGTGGCTGTTGGATTGCGGCATTTCTGGCATCCAAACGGGTGTCGCGCCTTTAGTCATTGAGCGTAGGCCGTTGGTTAGCTTGCCGACGGTATTTGCGCCTAGTACTTTGCTCGCCACTTGGTTGGTTTTGAGGCCAGCCTTGGTCAGCTTGGTGGTGGTCGAGAAGTGATCTGCTGTCCACTTAGCAATTGGAGTGAACTTTTCATATTTAGCGATACGAAGCTTCTTCACTAAATCGCCAGTGTTGATGCCTACAGGGCAACGCTCGGCACACAGGCCTGTTGCGGCGCAGGTATCAATACCTTGGTATTCAAACGTCTTCTCTAGCTCGCTTGCTTCTATCTCTTCTCCTGCCGCACGACGGCGTTGTAGCTCGCGATATAAAACAATACGTTGGCGAGGTGATAGAGTCAGCGTACGAGATGGACACACAGGCTCACAGAATCCACATTCGATACAGCGGTCGACAAGGTCATCAGCTGCAGGCATCGGCTTTAGGTCTGTGATGTGGGAATTTGGATTGTCGTTGATGATAACGCCGGGGTTGAGTAGCCTTTCTGGATCGAACAGTGCTTTGATCTGTTGCATTAAGGCATAGCCATCTTTGCCCCATTCCAATTCTACATAAGGTGCCATGTTACGGCCCGTACCGTGTTCCGCTTTCAAAGAGCCTTGGTATTTCACAGCGACTAGCTCGGCAACGTCATCCATGAATCTGCCGTAACGGTCGATCTCTTCTTGGCTATCGAAGCCTTGGGTAAACACAAAGTGCAGGTTGCCTTCGAGGGCGTGACCAAAAATGATCGCTTCGCTGTAGTCGTATTTGTCGAACAACTCTTGCAGCTCTCGAATACCATTAGCGAGGTTTTCGACAGGGAAAGCCACGTCTTCAATGATAACGGTCGTACCGACTTCACGCACTGCGCCAACTGCTGGGAACATGCCTTTTCGAATGCCCCACAGAGTCGCGACTGTCTTTGGATCGGAAGTGAAAGGCACCGATTCAACAATCGTGTATTCAGTCAATGCGTCCAAAATTGATTTACATTGTAAATCTAAGTCCTGCTGGGAGCTGGCGTGTGATTCAACCAAAATAGCCGCGGCTTCTAGATCCAAGCTTGGCATAAATGCAGGCATACCCGGTTTATCAGCCACTGAACGCAGTGCTCTGCCATCCATCAATTCAACGGCAGCAACGGGTGTTTTTGATAGCGTAGTAACGGCTTTACTTGCTTGTTCGATGTCGGCAAACACCAACAGGGCCGAAGCTTTGTTTGGGTGTTCGATAACCGTGTTGTAGGTGATCTCTGCGATGAAGCCTAGCGTGCCTTCTGAGCCAATCATCAGGTGTTTGATGATCTCAATTGGGTCGTGGTAATCGACCAATGCATTAAGCGCGTAGCCAGTGGTATTTTTGAGGCGGTACTTGTGGCGGATTCTGTCTGCCAGTTCTTGATTCGAGCTAGTCTGTCTGTGTAAATCAACAATACCTTCAAATAGCGCTTTGTGTGATTGCTTGAACGCCTCGACGCTGGCGTTATCTGCTGTATCAAGTAGGGAACCATCACTCAATACGATTTTCATGCTCTCGACGGTGCGATAAGAGTTTTGCGCAGTACCACAACACATGCCACTGGCGTTATTCGCCGCTATACCACCGATTTTACAAGTATTGATTGAAGCTGGATCTGGGCCGATTTTACGTTGGAAAGGGGCAAGGTATTTGTTGGCATCTGCGCCAATCACACCGGGCTGAAGAATGATCTGATTGCCGTTATCGACAATCTCGTGGCCTCGCCAGTCGTCGGTTAGAGTGATGAGTACCGAGTCTGAAACGGCTTGCCCTGAAAGACTAGTGCCCGCGGCGCGAAAGGTAAAATGAATGCCCAGCTCGCGACAGCTTTGAATGGTGAATATGACTTCGTCTAAGTTTTTGAGCCTTAGAACCATTTTCGGCACCAAGCGATAAAAACTCGCATCGGTGCCGTAAGCCAATCGCTTTGCCTCTTGCGTGACAATGCGTTCCGTTTCTATTTTTTGAGCCAGTATCGCTTCAAGCTGCTGATAAGCTTGTGCGTCTATTACTCGCTCATGAGATGTGTTTGTCTCCATCTTTGCTTCCTTGTGCTTCTTATTTGGCACTGATTTGTTTTTAAACGGTGTCACAACGGCAGTGGAATTGCTGTGACACCGATTGAACTTCAGTCGAAGTAGACCAAAGCATTAGTTTGAATCTAAATCAGAATCGTGGCGTCTTAATCTAGCCCTACCAATGATTCACGGGTTAAGTCTTTGATTGTCTTTGCGCCCGTCAGTGTCATGGCTACGCGCATCTCTTTGTCGTACAGATTAAGTAGGTTCTCAACGCCTGCTTGTCCTTGTGCTGCTAATGCGTAGACGAAAGAACGGCCAAGTAGGGTGCAGTCTGCGCCCATCGCCATCATACGAACTACATCTAAGCCAGTACGAATACCAGAATCGACCAGAATCTTCGTGTCGCCTTTTACTGCATCTGCAATTGCAGGTAATGCTTTAGCACTTGATAGAACGCCATCAAGCTGACGACCACCGTGGTTTGAAACTACGATACCGTCTGCGCCAAATCTCACGGCGTCTTTTGCATCTTCTTCATCAAGAATGCCTTTGATGACCATCGGGCCGTCCCAGAAGTCACGGATCCACTCTAAGTCTTTCCATGAAATCGACGGGTCAAAGTTGTCACCCAACCAACCGATGTAGTCTTCCAGTTTGGTTGGAGAGCCGCGGTAAGTAGAGATATTGCCAAGGTCATGCGGTTTACCTAACAGGCCAACATCAACGGCCCAGCTAGGATGACGCATAGATTGAAATACGCGGCGTATTGCTGCATTTGGGCCACTCATTCCTGAGTGCATGTCACGGTAGCGAGCGCCGGGTACAGGCATGTCTACCGTAAAGACCAGTGTTGTCACGCCAGCTGCTTTTGCACGTTCCAATACGTTCTTCATGAAGCCGCGATCTTTTAACACGTAAAGCTGGAACCACATTGGGCGTTCAATCTTAGGTGCGACTTCTTCGATTGGGCATACCGATACGGTCGACATCGTAAAAGGGATGCCCTTGTTGTCGGCTGCTTTTGCTGCTTGGACTTCGCCACGTCGTGCGTACATACCCGTTAGGCCAACCGGAGCTAATGCAATCGGCATCGCCAGCTTTTCGCCGAACAATTCGGTTTCTAAATTTAGGTCCGACATGTCATTAAGTACACGCTGCTTGAGCGCGATCTCTGCAAGATCGGCCGTGTTGCGGCGTAGGGTATGTTCTCCGTAAGAACCGCCGTCAATGTAGTGAAAAAGAAACGGTGGTAATTTTGCTTTTGCTGCGGCGCGGTAATCAGTCGATGCGGATATGATCATAATTTCAGTCCTAAATTCTTGGGATGTTGCCCTTCTGTGAGAGCTTGGCTTGGGCTGCTTGTTATTCTTAATAAAGTGGCGTTAATACCCGAGGGTGTTGATGTGTTTTAGTATCCATTCCGAAACTCATCAACTGTCTTATTAGACGGTGTTGCAGTCGGGGAATTGAGTATTAACGCCAAGTGCTTTTGTAACGACTTATGGTTTACATAAGTGCGTCTGTCATTTTGAAGCCGTAGATAACCACTAGGCCGATGATTCCTGTCATTACTAAGTAGTAGAACGTTGGGATGATAGTCTTACGTAGTGTTGCGCCTTCGCGTCCTAACAAGCCTACGGTCGCCGATGCGGCTACCACGTTGTGAATCGCAATCATGTTACCTGCTGCTGCACCAACGGCTTGCAGAGCAACAACCACAGCACTAGAGATAGACAGAGTTTGTGCTACTTCGAATTGGAACTGGCTAAACATCATGTTTGAAACGGTGTTAGAACCCGCAATGAAAGCACCTAACGCACCGACCGTGGCGCTTAACGCTGGGAATGCGCCGCCGACTAGGTCTGCTGCAAAGTTTGCAGTTGTTACCGGCATACTGGCTAAATCAGCGCCGTTCACGCCAGAGTTAATGAAGATACGAACCATTGGGATGGTGAACACCAACACAAACCCAGCGCCTATAAGAGTCTTGCTCGATTCACCAAAGGCTTTAGCCAGTGGAGTTGTGCTGCGTGATTGCATTAGAACAGCAACCAGTGCCACGAATACCAAGATACCGCCAGGTAGATACAGAGGCTGAATCGCTGTACTTACGCCTGTTTCGCCAAGGATGTTGCTGAATGAAAGGCTAACGCTCTTAAGTAGGCCTTTGAACTCAGGGCTCACACGGCTAGCAACTAGAGTGACAGCGAGCAGCACGTAAGGTGCCCATGCCATCGCCATGCTCATCTTTTTATGATCTTTGTTGTCGTCTAAATCGATCTTCAAAGAACCTAGCCATTCTGCTGGCCATTTATCTTCGCTTTCAAAATCCCATTTTGATTTAGGTACTAGGAAGCCACGTTTTGCTGCCGTTACAACAATTGCAAGGCCAACCAAACCACCAATTAGTGATGGGAATTCAGCGCCAAGGAAAACACCTGTTAATGCGTAAGGAATGGTGAAAGCGGCACCTGCGAACAGTGCGAACGGTAGGATATCAAGACCTTCAGTCCAGCTCTTGTTCTTACCGAAGAAGCGAGTCAGCATCATCGCCATCAATACAGGAATCATCACACCAACGCAGGCGTGGATGATCGCTACACTTGACGTAATTTGCTGTAGATAAGCGTCCCATGTTGAACCATTTGCAATCAGGCTTTCACCAATGTTGTGCGTATCCAAACCTTTGTTTACGCCAACAATGATAGGTGTACCAACCGCGCCGAATGATACTGGCGTAGATTGAATCATCATACCCATCAGTACCGCGGCTAATGCTGGGAAGCCGATGGCAACCAACAATGGAGCGGCGATTGCAGCGGGTGTACCGAAGCCGGATGCGCCTTCAATGAATGAACCAAAACACCAAGCGATGATGATCGCTTGTACACGACGGTCTGCTGATATGTCAGTAAAGCCGTTACGGATGGTGGTGATAGCTCCGGTGTGTTTCAAAGTGTTTAATAAGAAGATGGCGCCAAACACAATCCAGAGAACCGACACGGTTATGCCGAAGCCTTGGAATACTGAAGCTAACACGCGAGTGCTAGACATATCCCAAGCAAATAGGGCGATAGCAACGGTTAATGCAAATGCCACTGGCATCGCTTTTTTTGCTGGCCAGTTAAGGCCAACCAGCAGAATCGCTGCAACAACTATTGGCGAAAAGGCCAATAGAGCTAGTAGGGTTTCACTCATGGGTACTTCCTCGTACTTGTTTTCAAACGTTCATGTTTGAAGTGAATAACACGTTATTAGTTTTGTAGGTGTAATCTGAATCTCGAGGATTCAGTTGTTGTAATTAGAGTCGCTTTATTTGTAATCGATGTGATTGCAAAAGCTGTTTTTGTAATTGTTTTGTTAATTTGGCGTGAATTTACCCCTTTATTTTTTATTGATATAGGGAAATAATGAAAATAATTAATTCCAAAATTGGCATAATCAGATGCGAGCAGACGATTTGATCCTGTTTTCACAGGTCGTAGAATTGGGCAGTTTTAGTAAGGTTGCAGAGCAAAATAACCTTACAAATTCGGTAGTTAGTAAAAGAATTGCACGTTTGGAAGAAGAGATTGGCGTGCAATTATTGTATCGAACCACGCGTAAATTGACGCTTACCGAGGCAGGTAAGGCAATGCTACATAGCGCCAAAAATGTGAAGCAGGCGGCTCAAGAGGCTATGGACGCAGTTTCAGGCTTTGGTGAAAATGTCAGTGGTCATATCAAAATGTCAGTGCCTACTATCTCGGGGGATTTGATTCTTGCAGACGCTGTTGCCGAGTTTTGTAATATGCACCCAGGTTTAACGGTCGATATGTCTCTAAACAATCGCTTTGTCGATTTGGTTGAGGATGGTCTCGACTTGGTCATTCGAACCGGTTATTTGGAAGATTCCAGTTTAATTGCTCGTCATATCCTTGATTCGCAATGGGTGGTGTGTGCTTCTCCATCTTATATCGCCAAAAACGGTAAGCCGATGCAGCCCAAAGATTTGGTGGATCACAACTGCCTGCAATACGCTTATCAAACAACGGGCGCTAGTGAGTGGCAATTTCTACATAGTAAAGATGGCTTTACTGATAACGACAAATACATAGTGCGTGTTTCAGGCTCTTTTTCTACCGATAACGCGACAGCACTGCGTAAAGCCGCGTTGGGCGGTCATGGTGTTGCGTACGTGCCGCGTTGTCTGGTGTATCACGATATTAGAAATGGGCAGTTGGTGGATATCTTTCCAGATTTAGTTGGCAAGAAGCTCGGTATCTATGCGGTGTACCCCTTTACGCGCCAGCCACCGAACAAGATTAAGTTATTGATTGAACACATCAGAACACGTTACCTGACGATTTCACATTATTTTTAATAAGGATCACGATGAGCTATTTAAAAGAGTATCAATATCCAATCACCAACAAACAGATCGTCAGCGATGACTATTTTAGCCAGATAATCGAAGACCCGTATCGTTGGTTAGAAGACGACAGAAGTGATGAAACCGCCCAATGGGTGGAGAGTCAAAATGAAATCACGTTCGATTACCTTGCTCAAATTCCGTATCGCGCTGAACTGCGAGAAAGGCTGGCGAAAGCGCAAGACTATAAAAAGAGCTCGCAGCCGTTTGTACGAGGAGATTACACCTACTTCTATAAGAACGATGGCTTGCAGAATCACAGTATTCTCTATCGTCAGAAAGAAGGTCAGCCGATGGAAGTATTCCTAGATCCGAACACTTTCTCGGAAGATGGCACTACATCTCTGGGTTCGGTGTCGTTTTCTAAAGATTACAGCCTAGTGGCATACAGCATTTCAGAGGGTGGTAGTGACTGGCGTAAGATCTTTGTGATTGATACTGAGACTAAAAAGCAGCTTGAAGCCGAAATCACAGACGCTAAATTTACCGGTATTTCTTGGTTGGGTAATCGTGGCTTTTATTACTCTAGCTACGATAAACCAGACGGTAGTCAGCTTTCAGCTCGTACTGATCAACATAAGCTGTATTTTCATGAATTGGGTACCGAGCAAGCCAGCGACAAAGTGATTTTTGGTGAAAATAGTACTGAGCAACATCGCTATGTTTCGGGTTACACCACCGAAGACGACTGCTATTTGATCATTCTAGGGCAAGAGTCGACGTCGGGAAATCGCCTGTTCTATATCGATTTAAACTCACAGGAACAATCACTGAACACGCTGATTGATCATGTTGATAGCGACACTTACCTCATAGATAATCGAGATGAAGTCTTTATTCTGTATACCAATCTCGATGCGCCGAACGGCAAGGTGGTGAGCTTTGATAATCGCAGTAAACAGTGGCTTGATATCATTTCCGAAAAACCACAACCATTAGATATCAGCGCAGGTGGCGGTTACTTATTTGCACATTACATGGTGGATGTGGTGTCTATGATTGAGCAGTTGGATTACCAAGGAAACATCGTTCGTGAAATCCACTTACCAGGTCTCGGAACGACCAGCGGCTTAGGTGGAAAAAAAGAGCAAACTCAGCTTTATTACACCTTTACCAACTATGTAACGCCGCCAACGATTTTCTCTTTTGATGTTGAATCAGGCAGCTCTGAAATCTACCAAAGCTCTGAGTCTCCGTTTGAATCGGACAAGTTTGAGTCTAAACAAGTCTTCTATACCTCGAAGGATGGCACTCAGGTACCTATGCTTATCTCTTATAAAAAGGGATTAGTGTTAGATGGTAATAATCCAACTATGTTGTACGCCTATGGCGGCTTTAACGTGAGCCTAACGCCTTCTTTCTCGGGTACGGTGGGCAGTTGGTTGGAATTGGGAGGTGTGTATGCAGTGCCGAACTTACGTGGTGGTGGCGAATACGGCAAGGCGTGGCACAAAGCTGGCACTCAGCAGCAAAAGCAGAATGTGTTTGACGACTTCATTGCCGCAGCCGAGTTCTTAATCGCAGAAAAGTACACCAGCCGCGACAAGCTGGCGATTCGCGGCGGTTCTAACGGTGGTTTGCTGGTGGGTGCTTGTATGACACAAAGGCCTGAGCTTTTCCAAGTGGCTCTGCCTGCTGTTGGGGTGCTAGATATGCTGCGTTACCACACCTTCACGTCTGGTGAAGGCTGGGCGTACGACTACGGTACATCAGCGCAAAACAAAGAGATGTTTGAATACTTGCTTGGTTACTCACCCGTTCACAATGTAGTACATGGCACAGACTATCCAGCGACTCTGGTGACGACCGCAGATCACGACGACCGCGTAGTACCAGCGCACTCTTATAAGTTTATTGCTGAATTGCAAGATAAGCATAAAGGCAGTGCGCCCGTCATGATTCGTATTGATGTCAATGCAGGCCATGGTGCCGGAATGCCGTTGAGTAAAGCGATCGATCTCACTACTGATATTTATGCATTTACTCTGTTCAATATGGGGATAGAGTCCATAGATTCACTTTAGCGAATACTTGATCTTAGATAATTAGGTATTTGACTCAGACCAAAAGCCCTCAAAATCTACCTTAGATTTTGAGGGCTTTCATATATATGAAAATCAATCAAAATTGCACCCTGTTCTTGTCTCTTTACCACACCCTTTTTCGTGATAGTGGCCACCATTACTGATGAAATGAAAGCGATTTCAAGCTGTATTATTGCGAATTTCTACGTCTATCTACCTGATTGTAAATAGATAACTATATCTGGTGATAACTCTAAAAGTTTCATGGCATTTGGGCTGATTTATCAGTGTGAACAGCAACTAACTTTTCAACGCTTTCATTGCTTAATATTTCCCTGTTCGATGAAAACTCAAAAAAATAATAGGGAAATAAAATGCAAAAATTTAAGCTTTTGCCAATAACAGTCGCAGTGGCGGCATCGCTTGCTTCACTCTCTTCTTTTGCTGCTGATACTGATATCGAAGCATTAGAAAAACGAATTCAAGAGTTAGAATCTAAGGTTGTAGAAATTGATTATGTGAACGATCAACAGCCAGCAGTTTTGACTCCAGACACGAAAGTGCCAGAAGGGATTGTATTCTCTGGTTACGCTCGTTACGGCGCACATTACTCGGATGGAGACAATCGCTATGTTGAAGTTGGTAGCTCAGGCCGCTCTCTTGGTCGTTTAGGTAACGAAGCCAACGGCGGTGAGTTTCAATTAGGAAAAATTTTCCAAGCAGATAGCGGTGCGAAGTGGGACGTAGTGCTCATGCTTGATGATTGGAACAACGATCAGTGGGGTTCTTCTGGCGGCGTAAACTTGAAGAAAATGTACGCTGGTGTCACTAATTTCGTTGAGAGCCAACCTGAGCTATACGCATGGGCTGGTCGTGATTTCCATCAGCGTCCACAACAAGGTTTGAACGATTACTTCTGGATGTCTCACGATGGTCAAGGTGCGGGCTTTAACAACTTAAACCTTGGTGGCATTAAGCTAGACATGGGTTTTGTTGGTGCGGTTGATAGCGAAGACGGTGCTCTAGGTAATGATTCAGGCCGTTATGGTATTACGTCGAAACTTCACGGCATCAATGCTGGTATTGGCAACCTAGATTTGTATGCTAACTATGGTTTCGCGTCTGAAGAAGCCGATACTATCGGGAATAAAGTAAGCGATGAAAATGCATGGCAAATCGGTGCAACTCTTGGCTTAGGTGATTCCAACAAGTTAGTTGCTAAATACGCTGACGGTGCTGATAACTCAGTATTTGAGTTAGCGGGCGATAAGCAAGTTATCTATGTAAGTTTAGAAGGTAACTACGCAACGAGCGATCAATTCATTATTGATTACCTTATATCGTACAAAGATATCTCTGGTGACGATGCAACAGAGCAGAGCGAATACGCTGGTATAGTTCGTCCACAGTATCAATGGGATGACACGCATTCTACATGGTTAGAAGCGGGCTACGCGATGGAAGATCGTGATGATGGTTCTGAGAAAAACGGTTGGAAAGTCACGCTATCTCAAAACGTATCACTTGGTGGTCTACCTTGGAGTCGTCCAATGCTACGTTTCTACACAACAGTGGGTGATGTGGAGACTAAAGGCACAACTGAAACGGTTACTGCAGATACACTTGCATTCGGTGCAATGTTTGAAGCTTGGTGGTAATCACAAGCTAGAAACAGCAGCTCTTTGAATTAGGCATATTTTCAAAGAGCGATGCTTTCAAATATCCATGCTTATTAAGAGCATACGTTGAAATACCTATGCTTTTAAAGAGTAAGTAATACTGTCCATTTTAGCCCTAAAGGCAGATTGATTAGGGCACGTTTCAATTAACTCCATTCTTGGGCACATTTTTGTGCCCTTTTTTTCGCCACTAGCTCAAGGAATAACTATGAGACTTTCTTCCATTGTGTCTCGAGTTTATCTGGGTTTTTTTGTACTGATCGCAATTATGTTAGCCTCTGCGTGGCTAAGTATCAGTAGCAATAAGAACATCACAACTCGAATTGAAAATATCACACAGCAAGCCACTCCACTAATGCTTCAATCGTCGGCACTTACTATTGGATTCTTGGACATTAATCGCAGCACGATTCCCTATTTATCCGCCAATTACATTGATGAACTCGAGCCATTAAAGCAAACCATTTTGAATAATATCAATCTGTATCAGCAGCAATTAAATTGGTTTGAAGGCAAGGACGCAGCAGGTTCACCAATTGAATCCATGCTCAATAAAATTAATGAAACGGGAGAGTCTACGTTCGAGAAGATCGAACAAGTTTTGAATCTCTATGTATCGTATTTGGATGGCAAAGACCTTGGCTCGATGAAACAAGATCAATTCCAGTCTGTCGTGGGGCAGCTTAATAACAGCTTAGTGAATCAATTAGCGAGTGCGGATTCGGAGAACACGCAAAAAGCAGTCGAAGCCTTGTTGGTGCAATTGAGTTTGATTGCCGCAGAAGCAAATGAGGCCTTTTCGCTGCAAACCTCATCTGAGGTTCGTAGTATCGAACGCCGTCTGCACAGTCGTAAAGAACGATTTGAAGAAGCGGTCACTGACCTAGAGGCATTAAATCCAGTTTTGATGCGACGTAGCAAACAGTCTTTGTCGTTACTCGCTTTGCATGCCTTTTCTGAGCAAGGCTCAGTTGCAACCCACATGGAGACTGTAAAAAGACATGAGGTTATCGCGCAACAAAGAGTGGATATAGAACAGCTAATTGACGTTCAGTTAGCTCATTTCGATGAGCTTTCTATGTACGCGGAAAACACCGCGACACGTTTATATCAAGAGTCGATAGATTCGTCTAATCAGGCGCTTTTGATGCAATTCATCATCTCGGCATCATCGGTTTTCGTTGCTATGTTGATCGGGTTGAACATTGCCAAAGGGATCCGTAAGCCAAGTAAACTTGTGCAAAGTGCTTTAGACCAAGTCGCCAATAAGGATCTGAGCTCTAGGGTTGAGTATCGATCAAGCAATGAATTTGGTTCAGTCAGTGACAAAGTTAATTTGGTGATTAGCCATCTAGCTCAAATGATTGAGAACATGCGTAATTCGTCGATGCATTTACAGCAAGCTTCCTTGGAGAACCAAAGCACTAGTCGTTTACTGCGTGAAGCGATGCAAGACCAGACCAATCAAACTGTGATGGTGGCAACTGCGATGGAGCAAATTGAGTGTTCTGTAACGGAAATAACCCAAGCGGCCAATCAAACTTTAACCCTAGTGACCGAAGCGGTGTCCAGTTCAAGTGATGGTCAAAAGACCATGGATAAAAGCGTTGAGATGATGAGTGGTTTAGAAAGTCAACTGGCTGAATCGACAGTGACTATTGCTCAGCTGGAAAAAGAGAGTGCTAGCATTGGTTCGATTCTCGATGTGATATCGGGGATATCAGAGCAAACGAATCTATTGGCACTTAACGCGGCCATTGAAGCGGCACGAGCAGGAGAGCAAGGAAGAGGCTTTTCTGTGGTTGCCGATGAAGTTCGAGTATTGGCTGCGAAAACCAACGCATCGACTCAAGAGATTCACCATAAAATTGAACAACTGCAAACCAGTTCTAAGCTAGCCGTTGAACAAATCAATCAATGTGTGGTGGGTATGGTTCAATGCGTAGCACAAACTGGGGAGGTCAACCACTCAATCTCTAAGGTGTTTGGTCTTCTCAATGAAGTCGAACAAAGAAGCCATCAGATCGCTACCGCGACCACAGAACATCAGGTTGTGGCTTCTCAAGTCACGCAAAATATCAGTCAGATACATATGTTGGCAGAAGAGAACTCCGAGCGATCTCAGGTACTTTTCTCACATGGCCAACAGCTTGAAGTGATGTCTCAAGAGCAATTCTCGTTAACGCAGGAATTTAAGTTAGCGGAGCATCCAAGTCACAAGGATTAGTCACAACATCGAGTTTATCGGAGATTTCGCGCCCAGCCTTATGCTGGGCTTTTTGTCTCTGGGTACGTGAATTACAGAAGGAGTGAAATGTTCTCATACAATTTCGTATTGCCCTTGAAACAATAAGGTCAATTTTGTTCCGTATATTACCGTCTGCTGTGGGGGCTGCACCAAATAGTGCTTTCAAAAAAAGGGGGACCTAGACGGATTTTTTGAGTTTACGCATTAATAATAGAACAGCGTTCTTATTGCTTTAGCCATAATCTCATGAAACAGTTTCATGGTATGAAGGGAATCTGTAAGCGCTTTCATGATTTCCATAACTGGCCTTTTTAGCGCCGGGTTTAGTGTGATGACACTCACTTCAACTAAAACGTATTTTCTTAATAATCGTTTTGTAAGCGGTTATAAGCTAATGAAGTATCGAGGTTCGAGTGGCGACAATTAAACACGTATCAGAACATGCAGGTGTGTCTCAGGCGACAGTGTCTAGAGTTATTAATGGCACCAGTAGAGTCAGTCATGACAAGAAGCTAAAGGTTGAAAAAGCGATCAAAGAGTTGGGGTATCGTCCGAACTCCATCGCTCAAGCCTTGGCTTCAAGTCGTACAGGTAGTGTTGGTGTTGTTGTTCCAGAACTTGGCGGTTCGTTCTATTCAGGCATTTTGCATTGTATAGAAGAGAACTTACGCCGCTTTGGTTACCACGCTGTCGTCACGGCGGGTTCTAACACTGAGCAAGGGCAGCGCGAGTCTGTAGAGTTTTTATTGGGGCGTCGAGTTGATGCTTTGATTCTTCATACTCAACTGCTGAGTGATGACTATTTAATTGAATTGGAAGAACAGGGGACCCCTGTGGTTTTGATTAACCGCTTCATCCCAGAAATGGCGATGAGTTGCATAGACATTGATAACGAAGTCGGGGGGCTACTCGCTACTCAATATCTTTTGCAAAAGGGACATACAGATATCGCGTGTATTACCGGGCCTTTAGATAAAGCAGATGCTAGGGGGCGTTTGCAAGGTTATCGAAAGGCTTTGGAAGAAGCGGGTGTGCCATACGATGAAGCTTTGGTCTCAGAGGCGGGGTTTACTGAAGAGACTGGTATCAGCGCTATGAAGAAGTTGATCAACCGCAAGTGTCGGTTCACGGCCGTATTTGCTTCAAACGATCACATGGCATTTGGCGCATTCGAAGTCTTACATCAGGAGGGATTGTCTGTTCCGAAGGACGTCTCACTGGTGGGCTTTGATAACACCATCTTCGCGCGTTATCTGACCCCTAGTTTGACCACCATTAACTTCCCCATTGAAGAGATGAGCATTGAAGCAGTGCAGCTCACTCTACAAAAGCTAAAAAAAATAAAACATGACGTGAACTTTAAATTGCTGCCGACGTTGGTCACTAGAAACTCGGTATTGGATTTACCAGTTACCCTATAAAAACATTAAGGATAGAACATGAAATTTAAGACCTTAGCGCTTTCATGCGCGGTTGCTTTAGGATTAGGTACAACAGCTGTGAATGCCGCTGACAAAGAAATTCGTTTTGACGGTTTCCCTGATTTTGATAGCAGCCTAAAGGTATTGCTGCCTGATTTCGAAAAGGAAACGGGGATCAAAGTCGATTACCTAATGAATAACCATGGTGACCACCACACTAAGTTAACCACAAACTTAGCAACCGGCTCTGGAGCGGGTGACGTGATCGTAGTGGATGTAGAAAAAATCGGTCCATTCGTTGGCTCTGGCGGCCTAGTTAACCTGTCTGAAAACTACGGTGCAGATAAGTACGAAGAACGATTCGCACCTTACGCATGGGCACAAGGCAAAGGCGCTGATGGCAACATGTACGGCATTCCGGTCGACCTTGGCCCTGGTGTGATGTACTACCGCACTGACGTATTTGAAAAAGCGGGTATTGATGTAGAAGAAGCAATCAAAGATTGGGATTCATACATTGCTGCTGGTGAAAAGCTGAAAGAGCAAAATGTACAACTGATTGCTTCAGCGGCTGATGTAGCACAAGCGATTATCTTCACGACCGTTCCTGAAGGTGAAGGTCTTTACTTCGATAAAGATGGCAACCCAGTTGTGACATCAGAACGTTTCGTTCACGCTTTTGAAGTAGCGAAAGAGATTCGCGACAAAGGCTTAGACGGTCGTATTCTGGCTTGGTCTAACGAATGGTACGAAGGCTTCCGCAACGGCACGTTTGCAACTCAACTTTCTGGCGCTTGGCTTCTTGGTCACCTAAATAACTGGATTGCTCCTGAAACTAAAGGTAAGTGGGCAGTAGAAAACCTACCTGATGGCATCTACGGCAGCTGGGGTGGTTCATTCCTTTCTATTCCAACGCAATCAGAGAATCCTGATGAAGCGTGGGCTCTTATTAAATACATGACGACTGAGCGCGAAGTTCAGCTTAAGCACTTCGAAACGATTGCTGCTTTCCCGGCGAACGTAACGACATATGACGATGAATTGTTCCAAGAAGAAGTGGAGTTCCTAGGCGGACAAAAAGCTCGTCTTATCTTTGCTGAAGTCGCACAGAATATTAAGCCAGTATCTCCAGCGCAAGGCGATCACGTTGCACGTTCTATTATTTTAGAGAACGCATTGATGGAAGTACTTGATGAAGGTAAAGACATCGAAACAGCGCTTAAAGAGGCTGAGCGTCTAATCAAACGTCGTACCCGTAATCTTTAATTTGTTCTTTTTTTAAGTAAGTGAGGAAGCGTGGATAACGCGCTTCCTTTTCTAAGAGGTCGTTACTATGAATCATACAGCGAGCACAACGATAGAACCTTCGGAGCAAAGCTTTTTTTCTCGCCTAAATTTGAAAGCGCTTTCACCGTATGGATTTCTTCTGCCGTTTCTGATCATTTTTTCTGTATTTGGGATCTTCCCGCTGTTGTTCTCTGTTTATCTGTCGTTCCACGAGTGGAACCCGGTAAGAGGCATGGATGCGATGGAGTTCGTTGGTTTTGAGAACTATCACATTGCATTGACTGACCCATGGTTATGGCGTTCGTTGAAGAACACATTGTGGCTAGCGGTTACGTCAGGTGTGGCTCAACACTTGGTTGCAATTCCAGTGGCTTACATGCTGGTTTCAATGGGTGACCGTATGCGTCACTGGCTAACATCGGCGTACTTTCTTCCGTTCATTACATCAACGGTCGCAGCGTCACTGATTTTCTTCAACATGTACTCTCCTAACTCAGGAATAATCAACCAAACGCTAATGGCTCTCGCCGATAGCACACTGTTTGGCTGGGCATTCGCTTGGGTTAACGATTTCCAACCAATCCGCTGGCTAGACGATGCCACTATGGTGAAACCGTCAATCGCAATCATGGTGTTTTGGAAATACACAGGTTTTAACATTGTTCTGTACACCACAGGTTTGATGACGATTCCGAAAGACATTTTAGAAGCAGCTCGTATGGATGGCGCTAATGCTTTCCGCCGCTTCTGGAATATCTCACTGCCTATGATTCGTCCGTTTATCTTCTTCGCTATCACAATGACCATCATCGGCAACTTGCAGATGTTTGAAGAACCGTTCGTTTTAACACGTGGTACGGGTGGTACAGGTCAATCTGGTTTAACCATTTCGATGTACCTCTACAAAGTGGGTTGGGAATGGTTAGAAATGGGTACAGCGTCAGCAATCTCTTGGCTGCTATTCGCTCTCATCGCAACGTGTACCTTGGTTCAATTTATATTCTTCGGTAAGAAAGGCTTAGGGGAACATTAATATGTCGACATCGATTAAGACAAATACCTCACCACTAAGTGGCCTAATGCCAAGCGAACGCAGCATGTACATCATGACTAAGATCTTGATGGTTATGCTCGGCATATTACTGGTTGTTTCAGCGATTATTACGGTATTCCCGTTCGTGTGGTCAGCCTTGCTTTCAACACGTGATCGTTCAGAAATTTTTGGCTCGGGCATCAGTTTTGCCATTGGCGATAGCTTAGCGGTTAACTACGCAAAACTGCTGGAAATCATGCCGTTTTGGAAGGCGATGTTTAACTCTATTTACGTGGCCTTCCTAGGTACAACTATCTCTCTGCTGTTCTGTAGCATGGGTGGTTACGCGTTTGCAGTGTTTAAGTTCCGCGGAAAAAACGTGCTGTTTGGCATGTTGGTTGGCTCGATGGCGATTCCGCCGGTGCTTAGCTTGATCCCTTACTTCATGATCGTGAAATTCTTAGGCTTGTTGGATAACCACATGGCGGTATGGCTACCGTTCACCACCACACCATTTGGTATCTTCCTCATGCGTCAGCACGTGATTGCATCGATTCCAAAAGAGCTAC
This sequence comes from Vibrio sp. PSi01, assembly GCF_054960695.1. Classification (NCBI taxonomy): domain Bacteria; kingdom Pseudomonadati; phylum Pseudomonadota; class Gammaproteobacteria; order Vibrionales; family Vibrionaceae; genus Vibrio; species Vibrio sp. PSi01. The sequence goes on along the minus strand of NZ_JBHNYN010000002.1, from coordinate 15,609 downwards.
TTGAAGCGGCGAAACTGGATGGCGCTGGTGAGTTTAGAACGTACTGGAGCGTGGTACTGCCACTGATGAAGCCTGCACTCGCAACATTGGCTATCGTTCAGTTCGTTTTCTTCTGGAACATGTTTATGCAGCCTCTCGTGGTGCTCAACAACCCAGATAACTATGTTATTACGCAAGCACTTCGAAGTGTTCAAGGTATTCCGAATACGCCATGGGGCGCGGTAATGCTAGGCACCACAATTTCTATTTTACCGCTCGTGATTACTTACTTGTTCGCATCAAAACAGATGATCAGTGGGTTAACGTCCGGCGCAGTTAAAGGTTAGGTTTAAGGGTTATAACAATGAATAAATTTCAACTTCCAAGTGATTCAAAGTTACGCAGTAAGGAATTTGTATTCGGTGTCGCGACATCTTCATACCAAATTGAAGGCGGCGTAGCAGAGGGCGGTCGCACACCGTCTATCTGGGACACGTTCTGCAAAAAGCCGGGTAAGGTTGATAACGGAGACAATGGTGACGTGGCGTGTGATCACTACCATTTGTGGAAACAAGATATCGAGATGATTCAAGGCTTAGGTGTTGATGCATACCGTCTCTCTATTGCATGGCCGCGCATCCTGCCGCAAGACGGTGTAGTGAATCAGCAAGGTCTAGAGTTTTACGAGCAAATTATTGATGAGTGCCATGCTCGTGGAATGAAGGTGTATGTGACGCTGTATCACTGGGATCTTCCGCAATACCTTGAAGATAAGGGTGGCTGGCTAAACCGAGAAACGTCTTACAAATTCGCAGAATACGCAGAAGCCGTAAGTGACTATTTTGGTAACAAAATTGACGTTTACACTACGCTGAACGAACCGTTTGTCTCTGCATTCCTTGGTTACCGCTGGGGCGAACACGCGCCAGGTATCAAGGGTGAAAAAGAGGGCTACTTAGCGTCTCACCATCTAATGTTGGCACATGGTCTGGCAATGCCGATTCTTAGAAAGAATGCACCTCACGCTAAGCATGGTGTGGTATTCAATGCGACACCAGCTTACCCATTAACGCCGCAAGACCAAGGTGCTGCGGATTATTGTGAAGCGGAAAACTTTCACTGGTTTATTGACCCAGTATTGAAAGGTGAATACCCACAGTTAGTGGTTGAACGCCAAGCGATGAACATGCCGATGATTTTAGAAGGCGATCTCGACATCATCAGTGCACCAGTGGATTACATCGGTATCAACTACTACACACGCAACGTCGCTCGTTTCAATGAAAACGGTGATATTGAGTCTGTAAAACAAACCGATGCTGAGCACACCTATATTGGTTGGGAAATCAACCCGCAAGGTTTAACCGATTTATTGATAAGACTGGATGATCGTTACGAAAATATGCCGCCTATCTACATCACAGAGAACGGCGCAGCAGGTAACGACGAATGTGTTAACGGACAAGTGATGGATGAGCAACGAGTTCGTTATTTCCAAGGTCATATCGAAGCGGTGCATAACGCAGTAGAAGCGGGCGTGCGAGTCGATGGTTACTTCGCCTGGAGCCTAATGGACAACTTTGAATGGGCGTTCGGCTACTGCCAACGTTTCGGCATTATCCACGTTGATTACCAAACCCAAAAAAGAACATTAAAACAGAGTGCTATCGCATACCAAAATATGCTTCTAGAGCGCGCTGAGGAGAACAAGTAATGGCTAAAGTTGAATTTAAGAACATCAAAAAATCATTTGGCGACGTTGAAGTTGTAAAAGAGTTTGATTTTACGGTTGAAGACGGTGAATTCGTTGTTTTCCTTGGCCCATCTGGCTGTGGTAAATCGACTACGCTACGTATGCTTGCTGGCCTAGAGAGCATCAGCTCTGGCGACATCGTCGTTGGCGGTAAGCTGATGAATAAAGTCGACGCGAAAGATCGTGACTTAGCGATGGTATTCCAAAGCTACGCGCTTTACCCACACATGACGGTTTATGAGAACATCGCCTTTGCACTAAAACTGAAAGGCATGCCGAAAGCAGAAATCGACGTAGAAGTACTGAAAGCAGCAAAAATGCTTGAACTTGATCCGTTACTGAGCCGTAAGCCGAAAGAGCTTTCTGGTGGTCAACGTCAGCGTGTTGCGATGGGCCGTGCGATGGTTCGTACGCCTAAGGTTTTCTTGTTTGATGAGCCGTTATCTAACCTTGATGCAAAACTGCGTGGCGTGATGCGTGAAGAGATCAAACACCTACATCGTGAACTAAAAACCACAACGATCTACGTAACCCATGATCAGATCGAAGCAATGACGCTGGCCGATCGCATTGTGATTTTAAAAGATGGTTATGTGGCACAAGTCGGTACGCCAACTGAGGTGTTCCAACGCCCTGCTAACAAGTTTGTCGCGCAATTCATTGGTAACCCATCAATGAATATGCTGGAAGCGAAATTGACTGAAACAGAAGGTGAGTACTTCGTAGAACTTGGCGATGTAAAAATTCCACTGCCTGAGCGATTCAAATCTTTGGCGTCGAAAAACCTAGCGCTGCATTTTGGTGTTCGTCCAACAGACATTCACCTACGTGCTGAGCAAGTGGACCACGATCGCGTACTGCCATTCCCTGTGAAAATAAAAGACAAGGAATTACTGGGCGCAAGCATTCTTCTGAAAACAGAAATCGGCGGTCAACCGTTAATGGTTGAAACTCAAGCGGCTGAAGTAGACGTGAAAGAACTGACACTTTACTTGGACTTGGATGCATTCCACCTGTTTGACGCGCTAAGCGAAAACTCGCTAGCGAGCTAGTTCGTTAAATAAAGCGAGTTCGAGACAACAGATTCAAATGGTTCAGTCAGCCATCGAGCTGATATCAACCAACTTACGACAAATTGTTTGGCCCTTCCTGATTTGGGAGGGGCTGGGGATAGTGATGATGAAATTCGGATATTTTGACGATAAAAACAAAGAATACGTAGCAACCACACCGTGTACACCGATCAAATGGTGTAACTATGTGGGCACATTAGATTTCGGTGGCATTGTAGATAGCAACGGCGGCGTGTTGTTGTGTAAAGGCGATCCGGCACTCAACCGCATCACCAAGTACATTGCTCAACTGCCAAACTCAGATTTCAAAGGCTCGACCTTATACCTTAAGGTGCGTGATGAAGCAGGGAATGTAGAAGTGTTTTCTCCTTTTTACACACCAACTCTGAAGCCATTGGATAAGTTTGAAAACCATACGGGTTTGTCTTACACCACCATTATTGCGGAAGCATTCGGTGTGCGCTGTGAAGCGACCTTCTTTGTGCCAAAGTCTGACCAAGTACTGTTGCAAGACATCAAAGTCACCAACATTTCAGATAAAGCGCTGCACGTTGATGTGGTACCCGTGTATGAGTTCACTCACTTTGATGCACTTAAGCAACTATTAAACGCAGACTGGGTTCCACAAACTATGACGCTTAAAGCGCATCAGCAAGAGTCGGGTCATACCGTGCTTGAGCAATACGCTTTCATGAAGCGTGATTACGCGGTTAACCTTATGACAGCGGATCGCCCTGCGACTTCTTTTGACGGTGATCGCCAGTCGTTTTTAGGCAATTTGGGATACGGTACATGGGCAGCGCCAGAAGCGCTAAACAATGATGAACTGGGTAATACTGAGTGCTTGCGTGGCGATAACATTGGCGCACTAAATCTGCGCTTGGGTTGGTTATCACCAGAGCAGACAGAACGTACGATTGTACAAATCGCGCAAGAACAGAGCCTAGAAGCTGCACTGCCTCTATTGGCTAAATATCGTGACCATCAAGTGGTCGATTCTGCTTTCGCTGAACTGGCTGAACATTGGGATGGTTACCTACAAGCGGTTCAGGTTGAAACGCCAGACCCAGCAATGAACTCAATGCTTAACGTACATAACCCACGTCAGTGCCACACAACCAAGAACTGGTCTCGTTACCTGTCTCTGTATCAGCTTGGCTATGGCGCTCGTGGTATCGGTTTCCGTGACTCTTCTCAAGATACTTTGGGTGTGATTACTCACATGCCAGAAGAGGCGCGTGAGTTCATTGAGCGTCTCTTGTCTGTTCAGAATACTAACGGTTCTGCGATGCATCAGTTCTTCCCATCAACGATGGAAGCGAACGCGGGTGACTCTCGTGAAGAGGAAGATCGCCCTGATTACTACGGCGATGATCACTTGTGGATCATCTACGCGGTCACTCAATATGTGAAAGAAACGGGCAATGCAGACTTCTTGAATAAAGAGATCCCGTTCTATCAAAAAGACAAAGCTGGCAACCCCGTTGAAACCGGGACGGTTTGGAATCACTTATGTCGTTCTATTGAATTTACTTACACCAATACCGGTGAGCACGGTCTACCACTATTAGGTTTTGCTGACTGGAATGACACGGTGAACCTGCCAACCGGTGCTGAGTCGATGATGGTAGCTAACATGTACGGTAAGGCATTGCTCGATATGTTGGACCTGTGTGAGTTGCGCGGCGAAGCGAAACTGACGGCTAAGTTCAAAGACCAATATCAGCAAATGCAGAGTACGGTCAACGAGTGCGGTTGGGATGGCGAGTGGTTTGTTCGTTACTTTGATGAGCAAGGTTTGCCAATCGGTTCTCATAAAAACGAGCAAGGGCAGATTTACACCAACGGTCAAAGCTGGCCCGTAATTTCTGGTTTCGCGACTCAAGAACGTGCAACGCAAGCTCTAGATTCTGTTTACAACAAGCTAAACACAGCTAATGGAATCAAGCTCTCAACTCCTGGCTACAACGGCTTTGATCCGCAACTTGGTGGCGTTTCGACGTACCCACCGGGTGCGAAGGAGAACGGCGGTATCTTCCTACATTCAAACCCATGGGTGATGATCGCAGAAGCGAAAATGGGTAACGGCGAACGTGCTTACGAGTACTACCGTCAAATTAACCCGGCTTCCAAGAACGACGACATTGATACCTTCGAGTCTGAGCCTTACTGCTACCCACAAAACATTTTGGGTGATGAACATAAGCAGTTCGGCTTAGGTCGTAATGCATGGCTGTCGGGTACTTCATCTTGGACATATGTGGCGGGTACACAATGGATTTTGGGTGTTCGTCCTGAAGTGGATGGTTTGCTGGTGGACCCTTGCATTCCGTCTGAGTGGCCTGAATTCAAAGTGCGTCGTCAGTTCCGTGGCGCGACATACCATATTCATGTCACTAACCCAAATAACGTGTGTAAGGGCGTCGTTGAGATGAAGGTCAATGGTGACCTGATTTCAGGCAACAAAGCACCGGTATTCACGTCAGGTGAGCATACCGTTGAGGTTATTTTAGGTTAGCAAAGAGAAGGGCGCGTTATGCGCCCTTTATTGGTTTTTGGTTTCTCTTTAGTGTTGCTTTATTTTGGTTGCATCACTTTGGTTGATAGCTAGCTTGGCATTGCCAAGTGAAGGTTTGAGATTGGTTCGGTTCAAGCGTCAATAAGCCGATCTGGTTATTGAATGCATCAGCTGGGCAAGTCATTGGTTCTATTGCAATACTTTGCTCACTAGTCGGCGTGTACAGCTGAACGAATGGGTAGCTTTTATCTTGTTGATAGTGAATAGCGGCAGACGAATCTGAGAGTGTCAAAGTAAGTTGGTTGGTTGCAGCCGCTTCAAATTCAAAGCAGTGGTTCAGGCTTTGATTAGTTAGGGCGTTATTCAGAGATGAACGGTCAAAAGCACGCTTTTCACCATTTGGCAGGTCGTTCTCGTGTATGACCTCAGTACAAGGTGACATAGTGAGTTCACACTGTTCTAACTCAGTACCGAGCGAGAAATAAGGGTGCCAAGCATCACCGAACGGGAAAGCTGAATCACCAAGGTTAGAAACAGTTGTTGAAGACGTGAGTCTACCCTTGATGTCGACAGTGAAGGTGACTTCAAGTTTGAAAGAAAACGGGAATCCTGGGTGCAAAGACGACGTTTGATATTGCAACGTCACACTGGCTGATTCTTCGTTGGTTACGCTGTTTGTGATTGAAAAAGGTTGGTTGTAAAGCAGGCCGTGCACGGCGTGATCAGACCAAGGAAAGTTAGCCGGGAGTTGATGGTTTTGGTTATCGAAACTGTAACGTCCTAAGTTTAAACGGTTTGGAAAAGGGAATAATTTAGCACTACGGGAAAAGAACGGATATTGGTTGATCAGTTCATCATAATTCTGATAGCCACAAATAAAAGAGAATGGACTGTTATTTACGATATATTTATTAATAACAGCACCAAATCCGTTAATTATTTGAAGTTCTATTCCATGTTTGTGATTTATTAATGTGACAGAGTCAATATTCCCAAACTTTTCATTTATAATTTTAAACATGTTGATGTCTCCATTTTTTAAAAGATATTAACAAGAAAAATAAAATATTCAATGGTGGTTTTAACATGAAGAATAAAATTCCATATACAAGATATTCAGGAAATTCAGAACACCTGTGTAAAAAAGGGGATGCTGTAGAATTTATTCAACCGTGGTACACGCCGATTTCGACCACGCCAGAAAATACCGGAATGGCTGTGGGTGGTATTGGCAATACATTTACACTGACGCCTAACGGTAACACTCCAAATTTCAGTTTTATTCCTGGTATATTTGTTGATTGTTCAGAGCAAGATATTAATTTTAATGATTTTTATGCTTCTGTGATGAATGTGCCAACCATTGATACACTTCAAGTGTTGAACGAAAAAGAGTTGAGCGTTCATCTCAATTTTTATCCTGCTTTGTTCGATGGAAAGAAAATTGACAGTAAAGATATACCAAATGCGATTACCTTCATTCAAGCAGCATTAAAAAACGGTAATTTTTACCAAGAAAATAAAGATAATTTTATAAAGTGGAATGTTGAGCTATCGAATAAAACGAAGTTATTGATTGAATTAGATTCAACTTCTATTGTTTGTCAGATATATGTAGCGTTAGATTTCTTTAATGGTTTATTAATAAACTATACAGCTAAATCATTATCACTTACTGCAGGGGGTAATAATGAAACCGGTAGTGTTAATGGTAGAGATATAGAATATCAAGCTTTGTATCCATTGGCTGAATATAAATACAGTAGCTTCGATGATATTAATATAAAGCGTAAGGTCGTCTCTCCGATCGTTAAAGAGAACAAACGTCTTTGTTCTTTACCGATGCACTGGAATCACTTCGAATTAACCAATAATTCATCGCAAACACGCGTTATTACGCTTGCTCAGCCTCTACAAAACTTAATTGGCTCAACCTACCAAAAAGGTCGCGATGGCATTCAGGATTCTGCTTGTACCTTGTCTCAAAACCCAATTGCTCAGCAGCATCAAACGGTTAACTTAAAGGGTGAAAGTCACAGCTTTACAGGTGTTCAGTTGTCTAGCCAGTCACCTTATCAAAGTGATATTGAAGGTGAAGTGGTATTCGGTGTTCAAGCTGATAATCGCCTGACTGAATCTGGCAAGGTATCGGTGTCTGTGAAACCGACGTTTTATACATCTAAAACGACAAAACAAACCGAATTTGCACTGAAAACAGGCCGTACAAACACTGAGTTCCAAACAGGAATTTACACAGGGCGTGAAGCACTGAGCGCTTTGGTTGTGGTGCAGGTTGAGCTAGAAGCGGGAGAGTCTGTTGACCTGCGTTTTGCGCAAGTAATGGCACACAGCAAAGTTATGCTTAATGGTTGGCATTCAGAAAAAGCTTATACGCAATTCTACCCGCAAGCTAAGCCAGCTTTGCTAATGTTAGAGGATGTATTGCCAGAGCTAGAAGCTATTGAGCAACAGATCGTGAAGCAACAAACGGCTTTCCTAGAGCAAGCTCAAAGCAAGATATCACAGCCTGATTCTGCACTGCGCTATGCCACGATGGCGATGAATTCATTGTCCTTCTTAGCGGAATCGACAGTATGGGATAAAGAGGACAAGTTCTTAGTGAAAGAGTGTGTCGACTACCCATTCTTTAACTCTCTGGACGTGTATTTCTACGGCTCATTCTCGCTGCTTTACTTATTGCCTGAGCTTGATGGTTGTGTGATGAAAGAGTTCTCGAAAGCTATTTTAGCCGAAGATTTCACTCAGCGCCGCTACTGGGAATACGAAGCGACACCGAATGCTGAATTGATTGATGAAAAGTACCAAGGCGTACGTGCCATTCGAGGCGCAGTAATCCACGACTTGGGCAGCCCATTCGATATCCAGCCTGACGCCTACAGCTGGCATAATGTGAAAGAGTGGAAGGACTTAGCGCCGAAATACATTCTGATGGTGTATCGTCATTATCAAAATACTCAAGATCTGTCTGTGGTTAAAGAGTGCTGGCAAGCCGTGACTGAAAGCATCGAATTCTTATCGAATCTTGTTGCTGAAGGTGATGACTTACCGCTTACTCGTGGCACAGACGACACCTTTGACAACTTAGCATCTCACGGTATTTCTATTTACTGCGCGAGCCTTTGGGTAGCAGGACTTCAAGCTGCGAATGAGCTTGCTCTATTGATGAATGAGAATGAATTGGCTGCTGACTACTTAGCTCGTTCTAAGAAGGCCCTGGCCACTGTCGAGCAAAGCTTATGGGATGATAAAGAAGGTTACTACCATTTCTTCGTCACTCCGGTTCAAGCTAAGCATTTAACGGGACAAGGCTACCAAGTATTGGAAACCTTGGGGCTTGCGCTGACTGGCGATGCGATTGCCGATAAGAACATTCTGAATGATTATCTTAACCAAACAGATACTTCAATTGATGTTAGTAAGGTATGTCAAAGAGTCTCTAAGAAACGCTTACTGAGCGAAACAGCTCCTCAAGCCTTTACACAAGAGTATTTAAATTTAGTGCCAGATTCTGACAACAGTTTTGGTGATGCACTATTAGCCGACAGCTACTTAAAGCTCATCGGTTTAGAGGGCATTTTCCCAGAAGACAGAATACAACGAGCACTAGACTATGTTTATAAGCACAACTTTGAGATCAACAGCCCTAAGCTGGGTGTAGCAAATATGACGCTGGCCGATGGTTCCCCACATGAAGCTTTTCAGGCGCAAGATGTGTGGATTGGCGTTCAGTTTAGCGTAGCGACTGCGTTGAATTTGGCGGGTAAATCGCAGCAAGCGGAAACCTTGATGGATACCGTGTATACCGCGCTTTATGACTATTCAAAGATTCCTTTTGCTGCACCAGAAGGGTTCAATTGTTCAGTCTCTATTGATGAGAACGATCTGACAGAATCATTTGAATTGTCACAAAATGATGCGAATAGTTGGCTTGTGGCACTTAAATTTCAAAACTGTGTCCTATCTGACGGTCGAGTTAATCCGAGCCTGACTAAAGACACTGATAAGTTTGTTAGTATGCTGCAAGGAGAAATCTCGGTTGAACATGCTATCGTTCTTCATAAATGGTTATTGAGCACGGGGTTGAAATACACCGCAGGTCGCTACTTTAGACCGGGGATGATATTCGCCTACTTGTATTAACTTCACGACACGACTTTCAACCAAAGCAGTCGTATGCAGGTTGAAACGGGTGGGGAGCTATAGGCTTCCCATGTGTCACCTGATTAGGGTATCGAGATGCGTACAAAAACAAAAAAAACCACCGTATACGATGTAGCGAGACTGGCAGGGGTATCTCCCAGTACGGTTTCTCGTTTTCTTAATCGAACGACTTATGTGTCGGATGATAAGAGTCAGAACATAGAACAAGCGATCAAAGACACGGGTTATAAACCTAACTTTCAAATGCAAGAGAACATCAACCGTCGCTCACTGACGATTGGTGTATTAGTTCAACACCCTGATAGCCCCTACACCAGTCGCATTCTCAATGACATGGAGAAAACTCTGATTGCTCAAGGTTACTCTTTGGTGATTGCGACAGGACATTGGCAGAAAAAACTGGAATTACATGCGCTGGAGTATCTGGCGAAAAGTAATGTTGATGGCATGATCATCGTGACCGGCAGTGTGACTAAAGAAGATATTGCTAAATACGCTCAAGACATCCCGGTCGTGGCGGTGGGGTATGACATTGTTGATGATAATATTCGTACGATTAACATTGATAATGTGCTGGGAGGTTATATGGCCACTTTGCATCTTCTCCAGCAAGGGCATGTAAATATCGCTCATATCAAAGGGCTTTCTAGTCAGCCTGATTCTGGAAATCGCTTTGAAGGCTATAAAAAAGCACTTCAAGAGGCTGGCATAAAAGTGATGCCCAAATTGGTTAAGCAGGGTGATTTTAGTAGTGAGTCTGGGTATGAGAAAACCGTCGAACTGATCGAGTCTAAGATTCATTTTTCAGCTCTGTTTGCAGCAAATGATCAAACGGCTTATGGCGCGATTAAGGCGCTGCATGATCATGGTTATAAAGTGCCAGAAGATGTATCAGTGATTGGGTTTGATGACTTACCAACCTCCAAGTATTTCACACCAGCGCTAACCACCTTGAGACAGCCGATTGAAGAGATTGGAGAGGTGTGTGCTCAGTCGATTTTGAATCTATTATCTGGTGAGAGGCATGAGGCTCGATTGCCACCGATTGATTTGATTGTGAGAGAGTCGACCAAGTCTTTGTATCGTTAGTATGCCATGAAGTGATTTGATGCCAGGGAATGACACTTCGAGATGAATTATTTCCCTTCAGAAACGAAAAATGTCGCATCCATGCGACATTTTTCTTTTGGCGGCCAAACCAGTTTTGCTATATCCATTCTAGATTGCAATCCATTAGATGCTTTTTCAGAATGTAGTTATAAGACGCTGTTAATGTTGATTAGTTCCCTTTACGCTGCATTTTTTTTAGATTTATTTTCTAAATCGAATGACGCAGCGATGAGTTTTTTGGTGTAGTTATTTTTCGGGTTGTTGAAAATATCTTCCGCAGAGCCTTCTTCCATCACTTCCCCTTTCTGCATCACCAAAACACGATCCGACAGTGCTTTCACTATCGAGAGATCATGGCTGATGAAAAGGAAGCCGATGTTGTGCTTTGCTTGAATGTCTTTCAACAGGTCGATTACTGTGAGTTGTACCGAGCGATCGAGTGCTGAAGTCGGCTCATCAAGTAAAATGAAAGAGGGTTCAAGAATAAGTGCACGAGCAATCGCGATACGTTGTCTTTGTCCGCCAGAGAACTCATGCGGATAACGGTTAATTGAATTGGGTTCTAGACGCACTTCAATCAGCGCTTTGCGTGCTCGTTCCAATCGTTCTTTCTTAGAGAGTTGAGGTTGATGCACCGTTAAGCCTTCGGTGATAATTTCTCCAACTGTCATGCGTGGTGACAAAGAACCATAAGGGTCTTGGAACACCATCTGTACATCTTTCTTGAGCTTATGACGTTCTCTGTCGGTTAATAAACTGACATCTTGGCCTTTATAAACAATGCGTCCGGTACTTGGTAGTAAACCGATTAACGCTCGTCCCAGTGTTGACTTGCCTGAGCCAGATTCACCCACAATGCCTAACGTTTCACCTTGTTTAAGGGTCAATGAGATGCCTTTTACAGCTTCGAAGTACTGACTCTTACTTTTGATAAAGTGCGATTTAACCAAGAATTGGACCCGTATGTCTTCAGCATTTAACAATTCTTGGGCTGATTCATGGACAGGAATCTTAGCGCCTTTCGGAATCGAGTTAATCAGCATACGTGTGTAATCGTGTTTAGGGTTTTCGAACAAGGCTTGAGTGATCCCTTCTTCGACGAGTTCACCTTTACACATCACGAGTACGCGATCAGCAAAGTGTTTCACTACACCAAGGTCATGGGTGATGAACAAAATCGCCATGCCCATCTTGCTTTGAATCTCTTTGATTAAAGAGAGCACTTCCGCCTGAACTGTTACATCTAATGCTGTGGTTGGTTCATCAGCAATCAGAATGTCAGGTTCATTAATCAGTGCCATCGCGATCATGATGCGCTGTAACTGACCGCCCGAAAATTCATGCGGGTATTTGCTGTAAGCCTGCTCTGGCATAGGTAAGTGAACAAGCTCAAACAGCTCGAGCACTCGTTGTTTTGCCTCTGATTTTGATACCTTACGATGACACATAATGGCTTCAGCCACTTGCGTTCCCACTCGCAGGTATGGATTCAGTGATGTCATTGGCTCTTGGAATATCATGCCAATTCTGTCGCCGCGAATTGACTGCATTTCACGCTCGGTCTTTTCAAGTATCGACTGGCCCTCAAATTCTATTGCAGATTGAGCGTCAATAATCGCGTTATCAGGAAGCAAGCGCATAAGCGCGTTGGAAGACACAGATTTACCAGAACCTGATTCACCTACAATGGCCAAGGTTTCACTGGAATTAAGAGTAAAGTTAACCTTTTTAACCGCATCAATGATTCCATCATTGGTTGTGAAACTAACGGAAAGGTTATTAACTTTGAGAATGGCCCGGTCCGACATGATATATCCTTATCAATTTAAGACATTAGGTGAAGATTGAACTTCTGACGTTGTTTTAAGTTGCCCAAAATGATGATGAGCACGTTGAATTTGTTCTAGTTCCAGCATCCAATGCGAACTGCGCTGAGCACTACAAAAAGCGATCAGGTGATTGAGTAAATCTTCACTCTGTTTTTCTAATAATCCAAAGGTACGTTGAATCAGCTCAGTGCTTTCAAGCGAGATAAATTGCATCAGTGCGTACGACTGATTCAATGTATCGAAGGCTTGCTGCTGTTGACCTAGACGATTGAGAATCTCTGATTGAGCAACACTTGCGTCTCTAAGCCCTGCAAGTAAACAAGCAAACTGGCAAGGTTTAATGTCGCTTTGATACGCAGCATCTTGGATGTGATGAGGAAGAGAAATAAGAACATCATTGTATAGGCGCTGCGCTTCAGGCCAGTGACCTTGTTCCATTAATTGTTCAGCTTTTAGGTAGTGCATCCAGCATCGTTCAATTTCCATATCCACATCCTCAATTTATAGTATTTTAAAATGTTAATGATATTTATTATCAATTGCAAATTAAAATCATTTGCATGTTAAGTTGATGAATAAAATAACCCCTGGTTCGTAAAAATGACTCAAATTGTGTGTTATTTGTTCGGTTGAACAGCGATGCAGCGTAAGTCACTAAATTTAGAGGAAATTACATCTACACTGATTTTATCTACACCCAAGTAATGAAGGACTAAGGAGGCGGCGATGGCGATGCAAAGACTCAATACAGAACAGCTGTATCAGGTAGCAGATCTAGACAAACTACCATGTAAGTCGACCAAAGAACTGGCTCCAATTGACGAGATCGTCGGGCAAGAACGCGCTCAAAAGGCCGTTGAGTTCGCGATGTCAATCAAGGAAAAGGGTTACAACATTTATGCGATAGGGCGAAATGGTCTTGGTAAACGTACCATGATCTTGCGCTATCTAAACCGACATCCTCAAGAAGTGCAGGAGCTTTTTGATTGGTGTTATATCGCTAACTTTGAAGATATTCGTACACCGAAGGTACTTAAGTTACCGAGTGGCGTGGGCAGCAGCTTAAAGCAAGATATTGAGAAGTTGATGCGTAAACTGCTCAAAGCAATGCCTCTTGCATTCGATAATGAGATGTACTTTAGCCGCGCCGATAGGCTCAAAAATCAATTGGCTGCTAAACAACAAGCGGCATTAGAAGCCATTAGCCAAGAGGCAAAAGACAAAGGGATCAACCTGACGATTACAACACAGGGTGATTATCAGTTTGTCGCAATGAATGGTGATGAGCTTCATACTGAGGAGAGCTTCGATCTACTTTCACCGGAAGAACAAGACGAATTTGATAAAACCATCGATATTTTAGAGGTTGGGTTAAGAACCATTTCTCGTGAATTGACGGAGCTTGAAGAGACGTATACAGAGAAAATCCAAAAGCTCAATGATGATACCGCAAGAGATGTGATCACTCACTTCATCAAGCAGTTGAAGAAGGATTACAGTCAATATCCTGATATCAAAAAATACCTCACAGCACTGCGTAAAGACATCGTCGACAACGCTGACATTTTCTTAGAAGAGAGCACGGAGCAAGCTGAGGTTGCGACGGCTTCGTTGGATAAGAAAATGCCGCGTCGCTACAAGGTTAACGTCATTGTTAGCCAGAAAGAGCAATCTCTACCGATTGTTGTTGAAGAAAATCCTAACTATCACTCTCTGTTTGGTTATGTAGAAACGGCGACGTTTAAGGGTACTGTATTTACTGACTTTTCATTGATTCGCGCAGGTAGCTTACACCGAGCGAATGGCGGCGTACTGCTAATGGATGCGGTGAAGGTACTTGAGCAGCCGTACGTTTGGGAAGGTTTGAAGCGAGCGCTACGCTCACGTCAATTGAGCTTCACTTCGTTAGAAAAAGAGGTGACGTTAACGGGAGCGGTATCGCTAGATCCTGAACCTATCCCGCTGGACGTTAAGATCATCCTGTTTGGTGATTATCGTACTTACCAACTGCTGCAGCACTACGATGCGGAGTTCGGTGAATTGTTCCGTGTGACGGCTGATTTTGAAGATGAGATGAAGCGTACTGCGGATTCTGAAATGCATTACGCGCGCTTTATTTCGAGCATCGTGCACGACAACAACATGCTTCATTGTGACCGCAAAGCAATTGCTCGCATCATTGAGCACAGCTCCCGCCAGGCTGGCGATCAAGGTAAGTTATCGTTGCATTCGGCGCATATTGCGAACCTACTTCGAGAGTCGAACTACGTTGCTAGAGGTGCGAAATCGAACCTGATTCGGGCTTCACACGTTGACCAAGCATTGTCTAACCAGCAGATGCGTGTTGGCCGATTGCAAGACAGCGTAATGGAAACTTTCACTAACGGTACAACACTTATTCATGTTGATGGTCAAGCAGTTGGGCAAGTGAATGCACTTTCTGTACTGAGCACAACCGATCATATGTTTGGCGCCCCTAACCGAATCACGGCAACGACGGCCTATGGTGACGGTGAGGTGATTGATATTGAAAGAAATGTAGATCTCGGCGGCAGCATTCACTCGAAAGGCGTGATGATCTTGTCGGCCTACCTTTCTTCTGTATTTGGTAAGACAGCGAAAGTCCCACTCACCACTAATATCACCTTCGAGCAATCATATGGTGGTGTCGATGGTGACAGTGCGAGTATGGCTGAGTTCTGTGCGGTGGTTTCAGCGTTTTCTAAGCAGCCAAACCGTCAAGATATCGCAATTACGGGCTCTATGAACCAGTTTGGTGAGTCTCAGCCAATTGGTGGTGTGAACGAGAAGATAGAAGGCTTCTTTGATGTGTGTGAAATCAAAGGGCGCTCAAACGAACAAGGGGTGATCATCCCACGCTCGAATGTTCATAACCTGATGCTGCGTAGCGACATCGTAAAAGCAGTTGAAAAGGGCGAGTTTAATATCTGGGCGATTGATCATGTAACAGAAGCGATAGAGTTGTTTACAGGCAAAGCCGCAGGTGAGGCAAATGATGAGGGGAGTTATCCAATTGATACTATCTTTGGTATCGCTCAAGCTAAACTGAACGCATTGCGTAAATAGCTGAATACTTAGTTAGTTTATGACTAGATAAACAGACAAACAAAAAAATAACAGCCAAAACGCAAAAGCCATCGACTC